>CAZEUE010000112.1:0-5872 GCA_964514615.1 uncultured Bifidobacterium sp.
AGCGCGAGGTGTCGCTGCGATCGGGCACCAACGTGGAGCTGGCACTGGGCCGGTTGGGCCACGAGGTCATCCCCATCGACGCCGACCAGCACCTGGTGCGCGCGTTGCGCGACGCCCGGCCCGACGTGGCGTTCATCGCACTGCATGGGCGCGGCGGCGAGGACGGCACCGTGCAGGAGATCCTCGAGATCCTCAAGATCCCCTACACGGGGTCGGGGGTGCTGGCCAGCGAGCGGTCCATGGACAAGGTGGTGTCCAAGGCCCTGTTCCGTGCCGCTGACGTTCCCACGCCGCATGGCTACGCATTCTCGAAGGAGGCCTTCAGCAAGATGGGCGCGGCCGAGGCACTGCCGGAGATCCAGCAGTCCCTGGGGCTTCCCCTGGTGGTCAAGCCGGCGCGGCAGGGGTCGGCGCTTGGCATCTCGATCGTGCGCGAGCCGGGGGATCTCGGCGGGGCCATCCTCAACGCCATGGGGTTCGACGACCGCGTGCTGGTGGAGAGGTTCGTGGCGGGCCGCGAGCTCGCGGTGAGCGTGGTGATGGCCCCCCAGCCGTGGGCACTGCCGGTGATCGAGGCCGTGCCGTTGGGGCGCGACTTCTACGACTTCGAGGCCCGCTACACGCCGGGCGAGACCGAGCTCCGGCCACCACGCGACGTGGACGATGCCACCGTGCAGGAGGCCGCCGCGGTCAGCCTGGCCGCCGCCCGCGCGCTGGGGTGCCGGGGCATCGCCCGCGTGGACCTCATCCTCGACGACGAGGGGCGCCTGTGGGTGCTCGAGGTCAACAGCATCCCGGGCATGACCGACACCAGCCTCCTGCCCAAGGCGGCGGAGGTGGCCGGCATCGGGTTCGACCGCGTGGTGGCCAACATGCTCGACCTCGCCGCCCTCGACACCTGACCCCGGAGGCGTGATGGGCATCGGCGACATCCCCGGCGCGCGGCGGCGACGCGTGGACGTGGGCGAGGTGGAGCTCTCGGTTCAGGAGTGCGGCCCCGACGACGGCGCGCCGGTCATCCTGTGGCACGGGTTCCCCGAGCTGGGGTACTCGTGGCGCCATCAGGCAGCGGCACTCGGCGAGGCCGGATACCTGGCCGTGGTGCCCGACCTGCGCGGGTACGGCGACAGCGACATGCCCGAGGGCACCGCCGCGTATGCGTTCCCCCAACTGGTGGGCGACGTGGTGGGGCTCATCAACGCGCTGGGCCACGGGTACGCGCACCTGGCGGGCCATGACTGGGGCGGCAGCCTGTGCTGGGCCACCTCGGCGCTCATGCCCGACAAGGTCAGGTCGCTCTTCATCCTCAACTCGCCGCACCCCGTGGCCAGCGCCGAGTGCCGCCAGGTGCCCGAGCAGCAGCAGAAGAGCTGGTACATGCTGCTGTTCCAGTTCCCGGGCGTGGCCGAGGAGTGGCTGCTCACGGACGACTGCGCCAACCTCGAGGCGTTCGTGTTCGACACCGCCGCGCCCGGCACGTTCCCGCCCCAGGAGCGCCGCGTGTTCAAGGACGCCCTCCTGCGTCCGGGCGCCATGACCGCGGCGCTCGAGTACTACCGCGCCAACATCCCGCCCGAGAACTGGCTCAAGCCCCCGCCGGACCTTCCGCCCATCACGGTGCCCACCACGATCGCGTGGGCCGACGCCGACGCCTACATGAGCCCCCTGCTGCTGGAGCGCTCGATCACCAAGGTGCAGGGCCCGCTGGAGGTGGTGATGCTGGAGGGCGTGAGCCACTGGGCGCAGCAGGAGGCCCCCGCCGAGGTCACCGCAGCACTCCTGCAACACCTCGCGCGCCTTTCCTGACAAACGGGACAGTCCCAGCCCGGGGACAGTCCCGGCGGTGGGACAGTCCCGCGCGTGGGACTGTCCCCCTAGAGTGGGGCCATGAGCGAATCCCCTGCTTCTGGCCGCATTGATGTCGAGCGCAAGGGGGCCGTGGTCGTTGCGACCATCGCCAACGAGGCGCGCGCCAACAGCCTTGACGATGCCATGCTGGCTGCGCTCGCCGAGGCCCTCTCCGGCAAGGCTCTCGGTGACGCACGCGCGGTGGTGCTGACCGGCGCGGGCGACAGGAACTTCTCGGGCGGCGTGGACCTGCAGGCTCGCGACGGCGATGCGCTCACCGATGCCGTGCGCACCGGCGAGCGCCTTCTCGGCCGCGCTGCGGCGGCCGTTGACGGTTGCCCGGTGCCGGTGATCGCCGCGCTCAACGGCAACGCCTTTGGCGGCGCGCTGGAGATCGCCATGGCCGCCGACTGGCGCCTGGCCGCCCGGGGCGCGCGCCTGGGCATGCCCCCCGCGCGCCTCGGCTGGGTATATGCCGCCGAGGGCATCCAACGCTTCGTGCGCGCCGTCGGCGCCGCCGCCACGCGGGAGCTGTTCCTGACTGCCCGCCCCATCGACGCCGAGCGCGCCCGGCAGATCGGCCTGGTCAACCGCGTGGTGGACCGCCGCGAGCTGCTGGCACTGGCCGTGGCCGATGCCCACGCCGTGGCCGCGAACGGACCCATCGCCGTGGCCGGCACCCGGGCGGTCATCCGCGCGCTCGAGGACGGCATCGCCCCCAGCGAGGCCTCGGACATCGCCGAGCGCTGGCGCCAGCGGGCATTCCAGAGCGACGACATCGAGGAGGGGCTCCGCGCGTTCCGCGAGAAGCGTGACCCCGACTTCACCGGGCGCTGAGGTAGTCGGGCGCCCCGCCTCGCCCCGCAACACGCCGTGGTCCGCGCCTTTGCGCACGACCGCTTCACCTACCCCCTGCCCGACGGCCACCGCTTCCCGCTGGGCCGGTATCGCATGCTGCGCGAGGCCATCGAGGAGCGCGGCATCGCCGAGGTGATCGAGGCCCCGGCAGCTGCCGATCACGACCTGCTGCTCGCGCACGACCCCGTGTACCTGGACCGCGTGGTGCATGGGCGCCTGTCGGACCGCGAGCAGAAGGCCGTGGGTCTGCCGTGGTCACCCGAGCTCGTGGAGCGCGGTCGCCGCAGCGTGGGCGCCACGATCGCCGCCGCGCACGCCGCGCTCGATGACGGCACCGGCATCAACCTCGGCGGCGGAACGCACCACGCGTTCGCGGACGCCGGCAAGGGCTTCTGCACGTTCAACGACGTGGTGGTGGCCACGCGGCGCCTGCGCGCCGAGGGCCGCGTGCAGCGGGTGCTCATCATCGACCTCGACGTCCACCAGGGCGACGGCACGCACTCGATGCTGGCCGGGGCAGCCGACCCCGACACCACCTGCCTGAGCATCAACGGCGGCGCCAACTACCCGTTCCGGCGCGTGCCCGGCGACGTGGAGGAGGACCTGCCCGATGGCACGGGAGACGATGCCTACCTCGCGGCCCTCGAGCGACTCCTGCCCGTCGCGCTCGACCGGGGACGCCCGGAGGTGTGCTTCTACCTGGCCGGCGCCGACCCGTACCAGCACGATCGCCTGGGCCGCCTGGCGCTGACCATGCAGGGCCTCGCGGCGCGCGACGCGATGGTGCGCGACTGCCTGAGCCTGCAGGGGGTGCCCGTGTGCGTGCTGCTGGCCGGAGGGTATGGGCGGCGCATCGAGGACACCGTGGCCATCAACCTGGCCACGGTGTCCTCGTTCGCGCGAGAGGGGTAGGCCCCGCTAGGCGATGGGGCCCGCGGCCACGACCTCGGGCGACACCATGTCCTCGTACTGCGCGAAGTTCTCGCGGAAGGCCGCGGCCAGCTTCTTGGCGGTCTCCTCGAAGGCCGAGGGGTCGGGCCAGGTCTGGATGGGGTCGAGCAGCTTGGGGTCCACGCCCTCGACCGCCACCGGCACGTGCAGGCCGAAGATCGGGTCCTGGCGCGTCTCGGCATTGTCGAGATGCCCGTTGATGGCCGCGCGCACCAGGGTGCGGGTGGCCTTGATGGGCATGCGCGACCCCACGCCGTACTGCCCGCCGGTCCAGCCGGTGTTCACCAGGTACGCGGTGGCGCCGGTCGTGGCCAGGCGCTCGCCGAGCATCTCGGCGTACACGTTGGGCTTCTGCGGCAGGAAGGGCGCGCCGAAGCAGGTGCTGAACGTGGTCTGTGGCTCGGTGACCCCCACCTCGGTTCCCGCCAGCTTGGCCGTGTAGCCCGAGAGGAAGTGGAACATCGCCTGCTCGGGGGTGAGGCGGGCGATGGGCGGCAGCACGCCGAAGGCGTCGGCCGTGAGCATGACCACCGTGCTGGGGACGCCCGCGCGCTTCTCGGGCACCGAGCCCGGGATCTGGGTGAGCGGGTACGCCGCCCGGGTGTTCTCGGTGATGGAGTCGTCGTCCAGGTCGAGCACGCGCGTCTCGGGGTTCGCCACGGCGTTCTCCACCACGGTGCCGAAGTGCGTGGTGGTGGCGAAGATCTCGGGCTCGGCGTCGGCCGACAGGTTGATGATCTTCGCGTAGCAGCCGTTCTCGATGTTGAACACGCCGTCGTCGGCCCAGCCGTGCTCGTCGTCGCCGATCAGGCGGCGCTCGGGGTCGGTGCTGAGGGTGGTCTTGCCGGTGCCCGACAGGCCGAAGAACACCGCGACCCGGCCGTCGTCGGCGACGTTGGCCGAGCAGTGCATCGAGAGGATGCCCTCCTCGGGAAGCCGGTCGTTCATCAGGGTGAAGATCGACTTCTTGATCTCGCCGCCGTAGCGGGTGCCACCGATCAGGATCTCCAGCTCGCTGAGGTTGAGCGTGACGAACCCGCTGGAGTTGGTGCCGTGCACCGAGGGGTCGGCCTTGAACTCGGGCGCGTGCAGGATGACCGCCCGCGGCTGGTGCACGGCGATCTCCTCCGGCGATGCCGGGATGAACATCGTGCGCGCGAACAGCGTGTGCCATGCGGAGTCGCTCACCAGGCGCAGCGGAAGGCGGTGCTCGGGGTGCGCGCCGGCGAAGGCGTCCAGCACGAACAACTCACGGCCGTCGGAGAGCCACGACACAAGGTCCTTGCGGATGTGCGCGTTGTGCTCGGGCGAGATGGGCTGGTTGGGGCCCCACCACACCCGGTCGTCGCTTCCCGGCTCCTTCACCGTGAACTTGTCCTTGGGGGAGCGTCCGGTGTTGGGGGCGGTGTTCACGAGGAGCGGCCCACCGGCCGAGATCTGGCCCTCTCCGCGACGAAGAGCGTGCTCGTAGATCTCCTCGGTCGTGGGGTTCCAGTGGACCGTGCCCGACGTGGTGATGCCATGGGCGTCGATGCCGACCGGGCCGTTGCCGTTGCTCATGCAGTCCCTCCGGTGGGATTTCGCGGCCGCGCAGGGGTCTTATCGCCCCGGCGCGATTTGGGAAACGTACCTGTTTCCCCGGGCGCAGGCGGGTCGCCGAGGGGGGCCATTCGTACCGCTGATACGGTCGCCCCATGCGACGTGCAGAGCTCGAATCGGCGGGCATCAACGTGCCGGTGCTGCCCACGGTGTGCGCGGGACCGCTGCCCCAGCCCGGCAACTGGGCGTCGCGGCTCGAGCGCCTGGGCCTGGACGTCATCTGCACGGGTGCGGCGGAGGACGCGCCGGATGCCATCCGCTCTGCCGTGGCCGCCGTGCCGTTCCGGCCCGTGATGGCTCGGGGGGGCGATGCAGCAGTGCTCACGGCCGCCGGCGCGCGCATCGTGGCGACCGACGGACCGGTGCCCCGGGGTGCCTATGCCTTCGGCCCCGACGAGGCCCGTGTGGTGCCCATCGCGGCCGACGCCCCGGCCGAGAACGCCAACGACGTGGCGCGCGAGGTGCTGGCAGCGGCCCGCGGCGGCCGCGCGTCGGCCATCTGGGTGGCGGCCCCCGACCTTTCCGACGTGCCCGAGGACGTCGTGGAGGCAAAGCTCACCGCCATGTGCGAGGGAACGAGGATGGCGCGCCTATGGCTGTCGAAGCAGCAGAGCGA
>CAZEUE010000113.1:0-5788 GCA_964514615.1 uncultured Bifidobacterium sp.
TGCCCCCGGCCCCCCAGGCGGCCCCTGCCCCCGCTCCCCCGCCCGCTCCCGCTCCCGGCGTGGCGCCCCCGGCGGCCGCCCCGGCAGCACCGCGCGCCTGAAGGTGCGCTGGACCCGCTCGGGCCGCGGGCTGCGCGCCATCATCACGCGGCGCGCCGACTCCACCGGCTACCGCATGGTTGCCCGCAAGGGCGCGACCACCCGGTCGGCCAAGTGCATCGCGAAGAGGGTCAAGGGAGTCCGACGCCAGGTCTGCACCGTCAAGCTCGGCAAGGGACGGTGGACGGTCACGGCGTCGAGCCGGAAGGGGCGCAAGCTCACCGCCACCGCGCGCCGCGCCGTCCGGGTCCGGTAGCACCCGCCGCCACTGCGCCGCGCAATCGAAGAGGAACGCCGTCAGCACCGCGAAAGTGCGCAACGACGCCATCACCGGCGCAAGGGCGGGGAACGGATCGCTTACCGCGCGGGACCTCCGGCCCGGAACCCTGCTCCAGGGGGCCTCCGGGCCGCAGGGGGCCACCGGGGCGCAGGGCAACGAGGGAAGCCCCCCTGCGAACGTGACCTACCCATCATTCCCGGCGATCCAGGTGGCCGCCCTCACCCAGAGCGGGCCGTAGCCAAGCCCTACCCCGTGGCGCAGAACCCGGGGAACGACGCCCCCGCGGGGCCCGTGGGCACGGGCTGGCCGGGGGCGGCCACCACGGTGAGGTCCACCCCGGGAAGCGTGATGGGGGCCTGCTGGGTGTTGATCAGCCAGAGGCTGCTGCCGTAGGCCACGCCCTGGGGTGGCGACCCGGGGGAGCCCGCGGGCACGCACCACTGCCCGGCGGGGGCGGGCGGCATGGCCCAGGTGGCCACGCAGGTTCCTCCGCCCGAGGAGAAGCGCGAGGTCACCGGCGCGGGCTGCGTTGCGGTGCCGCCCGCGCGCCGGGTGAGCAGTGCGCCCGAGGCCCCGAGGCCGGTGCACGTGCTGCCCGCCGCCATCAGCGAGGCGCTCACGGCGCTTGCCGCCGGATCCGGTCCGACCTCGATGGCGGCCTGCGGATACAGCACCAGCTGCGAGGCCTTGACACTCGCGGTGCCCAGCACCTGCATGCGCGCCCCCGACTCGATCACCACGGTGTCGAACACCGACACCCGCGACTGCGGTCCGCCCACCTGCACGGGATTCGCCGGGGTGATGGTGAGGTCGGGCGCGCTCACCCGCGACACGGTCGTCGGGAAGTTGATGGCCGAGAGCAGCGGGGCGGGAATGGCCGCCGGCCGCGAGATGGCCCCCGCGGGAACCGAATCGATCACCAGGTTCACCGGGCCCATGCGGGGCGGCAATGACCCGCGCAGCACCCGCACGCGGTAGCGCACTCCGCGCGGCACGCGGGCGGCCCGGGTGATCTCCACCACCGCCCGGTGGTTGCGCCCGCGGGCGTCGCGCCCGCTCATCACGGCGTTCGGCGGATCGGCCCGGAACGTTCCGCGCCAGAGGCCCGTCACCACCCGCTCGGGCACGAGGCGCGTCGTCCGGCCGGGGCGCTCCTGCATCACCACCACCCGGCGATGGCCCGTGCGCAGCGTGACGTCGTGGGTGCGCCCGGCCACCTGACGGGCCTCCGCCGCCCCGGCCGACTGCGAGAACAGGTACGTGGGCTCAGGCGCAGCACCCGCGATCGATGCTGCCGCTCCGGCGGCGACGCACGCCGCAGCCATGAGCGCCCCCCTACGGATGGGCAACCCCCACCGCGGCGACCGGCTGTGCGACTGCGGCGCGCAGGAGTCGGGCGGATCGGAGCGGGCGTGGCATGGATACTCCTCGGGCAGGAATCAGCCCTGAGGCTACACCGCCACCTCGGTACCCAGGTGCACCACCTGGTCGCTCGGCAGGTTGAAGAAGTCCGCCGCCCGGGCGGCGTTGCGATAGAGGAAGGCGAAGGCCCGCTTCTGCGCGTAGGGCATGCCGCCCATGGTGCGCGACACCACCAGGTCGTCGTCGCCGATGATGTAGGTGGCCTGCTGGGGACCGCCCGGCAGGGCCAGCAGCCACCACGGGTCGATCAGCGCCAGGGGGATGTCCGGCTGCTCCATGTAGCCGTAGCGCAGCGTGACGGCGTGCACGCCGGGGGCCACCTCCACCAACTCGGCCCGGTTGCCCGACACCCGCGGCACCTCGCGGAACTTCACGCTGACCAGCAGCACGTGCTCGTGCAGGCGGCCGATCTGGCGCAGGTGCGTGACCAGCGAGCGGGGCGCCACGCGGGGGTCGGAGCTCATGAACACCGACACCCCGGGCAGGCGCGGATCGTCGGCCGGCACGTCGGCCAGCACCTCGGCCAACGGACGCGCGTCGCGTCGCAGGCGCTGGCGAAGCAGCGCGCGGCCCTTCTGCCAGGTGATCATCAGGGCGATCAGCAGCACCGCAGCGGCCACCGCCACCCAGCCGCCCTGGGGAAGCTTCACCAGGGTGCCCGAGAGAAGCAGCAGGTCCACCAGCATGAGCCCCGCGAACACCATTCCCACCCGCCACACCGGCCAGCGCCACGCCCGCCGGGCCACCACGGCCACCATGGCCGTGCAGATGACCATGGTGGCGGTCACGGCGATGCCGTACGCCCCGGCCAGCGCCTGCGACGACCCGAAGGCCAGCATCAGGGCGACCACGGCCACGAAGAGCGTCCAGGTGGGCAGGGGCATGTAGATCTGCCCCTCCATCTCCTCCGAGGTGTGCACCACGCGCTGGCGCGGCAGCAGGTCCAGGCGGATGGCCTGGCGCGTGGCCGAGAACACGCCCGAGATCACCGCTTGGCTGGCGATCACCGTGGCGGCACCCGCCAGCACCAGCAGCGGGACTGCGGCCCACGACGGCCCCAGGTTGAAGAACGGGTTGTCGGCGGTGGCGGGCTTCTCGATCACCAACGCGCCCTGCCCCAGATACGACAGCGTGATGGCCGGCAGCGCCACGCAGAACCACGCAAGCGCGATGGGCTGCCGGCCGAAGTGGCCCATGTCCACGTAGAGGGCCTCGACCCCCGTGACGCACAGCACCACCGCGCCCAGCACCGCGAGCGCGATGCCCGTGTGGTCAAGCAGGAACCCCACGCCCAGCACGGGGTTGAGCGCCGCCAGCACGCCGGGTTCGCGCACCACCTCGATGCCCCCCAGCAGGGCCATGACCGCGAACCACACCAGCATGATCGGCCCGAACACCCGCCCCACGCGCTCGGTGCCCAGCCGCTGCAGCAGGAACAGCGCAACGATGATCCCCAGCGCCAGCGGCAGCACCAGCCACTCCAGGCCGGGGAACGGCACGGTGATGCCCTCGGACGCCGCCAGCACCGACACCGCCGGGGTGATGGCGCCATCGGCGTAGAACAGGCCCACTCCCACGATGCCGACGATCAGCGCCCAGCGCGCCCCCCGCGGACCCACCAGCGACCGCACGCGGGCGGCCAGGGCGAGCTCGCCGCCCTCGCCGCGGTTGTCGGCGCGCAGCACCACCCCGAGGTACTTCACGCACACCACGATCACCAGCACCCACAGGAACAGCGACAGCAGGCCCAGCACATCGTCCTGCGTGGGGTTGACCCCGCCGATGCCCAACGCCACCTGCATGGCGTAGAGGGGCGAGGTGCCGATGTCGCCGAACACCACGCCAAGGGCGCCTAGCGCCAGCCACGGGGTGCGACTCATCGCGCCTGCCGGCAGGGGGTCCCGCGGACGATCGCCAGGGCGCTCACCGCGGGGCACTGTAGACCTCGGGATTGACCGCGGGAAGGGGCGCGTCCGGGTCCGCGGCCCCCTAGCCCGCGCGAGCCCTGGCGCGCGCGAACCGTGCCCGCGCGGCCCGGGTGCAAGCGGCCCGGGCCCCTCCGGTGCGGAGCGCGCACCGCGCAAGCGCGATGTCCCGGGTGCGCCGCGCCGATGCCAGGGCGACCGTGCGGCGGTAGGTGCCCGCGGCCGACGCGCGGCAGGCCGGGCGCGCCGCCGCGGGGCGGCGGGCACAGGCCGCGAGCGCCCGGCTGCGCACATCACGGGCACGCGCGGTGGCCAGGGCATGGGCGAAGCGTGCGCGAGCGGTCCCGGCGCAGATTCGTGACCGCGCGCCACGGCGCGCGGCACAGGCCGCGAGCGCGATGTCGCGAGTGCGGAGGGCCGCCGCCGCCGCGGTGCGCCGCACGTACGCGCGCTGCGCCGCCGCCCGGCACGACGCCCGGCGGGCCACGGGTCGGCGGGCGCAGGCGCGCAGCGCCGCGGTGCGCTGCGCGCGCGCCCGGTCGATGGCGCCGGAATACACGACGCGGGCACGCACCGCGGGCGAAAGCGGAGCGGGCGCGGGAGCGGCACCGGCGTTCGTGGGCGGTGCGCTCGCCGGCGGCGTCGCCGGCGGCGTGGGCGTGGGCGGCGGCGTGGGCGTGGGCGGCGGCGTGGGCGTGGGAGCAGACCCGGCGGGGGCGATCGTGACCGTGGCGCTGGCGCGGGCCGATGCTCCCCCTGCACACGAGTACATCAGGCCTCCCCACACCCCATCGCCCGTGGAGCATCCCGCGGCGTTGGTGACCGTGACGGTCGCCGTGTAGGTGCCCGCAGCGGCGTAGGAGTGCGACGGAGTCGCCCCTCCGTCCGCCACGGTGGTGCCGTCGCCGAAGTCCCAGTCGTATCGGGTGATGGGCCCGCCCAGCGGGTCGGGCGACGCCGAGCCCGAGGCATCAAGTGCGGCAGGCGCACCGACCACGCCCGTAACGGACGGCAGTGCCGCTACCGGTGGCCTTGCGGGCCCCAGGCGGATGCCGCGGTACTCCGCCGTGGTGGGGAAGCTCGCCTCCACGGTGGGCACGGGCAGCGTGGAGCCGTCCAGTTGCGCGCTCCAGACGGCCCCGTCGATTCCGTCGGAGTCAAGGGCGTGGCGACTCGATATGAAGATGCGCCCGGCGCCGGTGGCCGCGCCGATGCCGCTTATCCATTGAGAGGAGTCCGGCAGCGGCACCCTGCCCGAGCGGCTGCCAAGCGCCCCCCCGGCCCCCACCTGCCAGGTGTGCATGCCACCGGCGGCGGCCTGGATGACGGTGGTGCCATCACCCATCAGCACGCTGGTGATCGAGGTGCCTCTGCCCGACGCCGCGGGAAGCGCGGCCATTGGGGTGAGGGCACCGGTATCCCGGTCGGCTTCGTAGGTGATCACCTGCGTGCCGTTGGCGTCGGGATAGAACGCCTGCAGCCGCAGGCCGTCGTTGGTGAACAGCAGACCGCCGGTATCGTTGTCGCCGGTGGCGGCCCGGGACGCGAGCTGCAGCCCCGTCGACGGATCGAACGCGAATACGAGGATCTCCCTCGGGGCCGTGGTTGTCGACACATAGACATGCCGGCCGCTCGGGGCCACCACGATCCCCGAGGTGCTCCCGCCGGTTGACGTCGCAGCTCCCGCAACGCTCAGGGCCCCTGAGGAGTCCACGGCGAACTCATCCATCCAGCTGTTGCCGCCGTCGGAGGTGAGCGTGAACACCCTCGATCCGTCCGGCGACAACGCGATGTGGCCGGACTGGGAGCCCTGCGTCAGCTGCACCGAGATCTGCGCGCCCAGCGCGCCCGTCACGGGGTCGCGCTCGTACGACGCCACCTGCCCTCCCCCGCCGGACTGCGTGATGAACGCACGCGTGCCGTCGCGCGAGATGACCGACTGGAACGACCCATCCGTGGTGAACGGCGCCGCCAGGGCGCCGATCGCGAACGTGGGCCCAAGCGGCGCCGTGGTGATGAAGTCGCCGCTCGATGACGTCGGCGCGGTCACGAGCAGCCCTGC
>CAZEUE010000114.1:0-5787 GCA_964514615.1 uncultured Bifidobacterium sp.
TCGGTGGTGACGATGCGCGCATAGCGGTCGCGCAGGGTCATGATGGATGCGTCGTGCAGATTGGGGGTCACCGTGGTGCAGGCATCCTCCACGACGGTCACCAGATAGCCCAGGTCGCACGCCTGGCGGACGGTGGTGTCCACGCACTCGTTCGTGTACACGCCGCACACGAACAGCGTGCGGATCCCCAGGTTCGTGAGTACGTAGTTGAGGTTGGTTGACGAGAACACGCCGCTCGCCGTCTTGTCGATGACGATCTCGTCGCCCTGCGGGGCGACCTCAGGCACGAACTCCGCTTCCTTCGACCCCGGCGGTGCCAGGAGGTCAAGGCGCTTGTGCGCAGCGCTGCGGTCGCGGCCATCGGCGGTGAGCGCACGGATTCGCGTGTGGATCACCTCGAGGCCGACGTCGCGGAAGGCATCCTGCAGCGTCCGCGCGTTGGGCAGCACCCACTCCCGGAGGCTGGAGAAGTAGAAGCGCCTCCCCGCAAGGGGCACGCCGCTGGTCTCCGGGTCGGCGAACACCCCGTATCCGTCCACCGCGTCGAGGTACTGCATGTCGATGCAGAGCAGCGCCACATCGCGCGCCTCCAGGGCGCGGAGCTGCTCGGCCTTGTCGACCTGGTTCTCCAGGTAGGCCGTGCGAAGCGGATCGGGCGGGGCGGCATCCTGCGGATCAGTCATGCGGTCACCCCTGCACGGCGCATCACGGCGCCCAGCAGCACGTTCGCCCCCATCTCGATGTCCCCCCAGTCGGTCCATTCCGACGGCGCATGGCTCTGGCCGTCGCGGCTCGGTACGAAGATCATGGCAACCGGCGCAATGCGCGCGAGGATCTGTGCATCGTGCGCCGCGCCGCTCGGCATCACCAGGGTCGGCGCGCCCACCTCGTCGGCTGCGGCCGCCACCAGGGCCACCAGGGCAGGGTCACAGGCCTCGGGCGCGATCTCGCTCTGCACCTCGAGGTCGAGCGTGAGGCCGCGGTGGCGGGCAATGGTGGCCAGGTCCTCGCGCGCGGCGTGGGCCAGGGCCTCAAGGGTTGCGGGGTCGGTATCGCGTACGTCGAGGGTGAACAACACCTCACCGGGCACGGTGTTGGCCGCGCCGGGAAGGATCTCGGCGCGGCCGATGGTGGCGCGCGAGCGCGAGCCTCCGGCGCGGGCGAGCAGGGCCTCCACCCCATTCGCGAACTCGGCGAGGCCCTGGAACGCATCGCGGCGCATGTCCATGGGGGTGGTACCGGCGTGATTGGCTTCGCCGCGAAGGCGCACGGCCCACTTGAAGAGCCCGGTGATCTCATCCACCACACCCACCGGCACGCCCGCGCGCGCGAGCACGGGGCCCTGCTCGATGTGCAGCTCGAAGTAGGCGTCGATGTCCCGGGCCGGGCGCCGTGCATCGAGCAGGCCGATCGGATCCATCCCCCGTGCGCGCATCTCATCCGCCAGCAGCACGCCGTCCTGCCCCACCAGGTGGAGCGACTCGGGCGTGAGGAAGCCACACATGGCCTCCGAGCCCAGCATGCCGCCGAAGCGCCCTTCCTCGTCACTGAAGGAGATGAGCTCGATGCCGCGGCTCGGGACGACACCGGCTTCGTTCATCACCCGCAGGCACTCGAGGCCGCACAGCACGCCGAGCGCGCCATCGAGCATGCCCGCACGCGGCACGGTGTCGGTGTGCGATCCCATCACCACCGCCGGGCCGACATCCGGACCAATGCGCGCGTGCACGTTGCCGGCCCCGTCCATCGATGCCGGGATACCCGCCTCGGCCGTGCGATCCATGATCCAGTGCCGCCCGCGCATGTCGGCCTCGGTGAACGCCATCCGGTACACGCCCCGGTCGTCGGGATCGCGACCGATCTCGCCGAGCGCCAGCACGTCGGCCTTCAGTCGCTCGATGTCAACGCGCATGGGCGCGATTGTGGCCACGGCCCCTCCTCGTGGTTCGTCCCGAGGCTACCGGGCCGGCCCCATCCGGAACGGCCTCAGCACGGGGCACATGCCCCCGGTGCCTGCCACGGAGCGCGCCGTGAGCGGGCAGACGGCTTGTGCCCCCCGCGAAACCCGGACTCACGGCAGGACCCGCGCGACGGCCCACGCGGCAGGCTTGTGCCCGCTTCACGCACGTCCTCCCCCTCCATGCGGGGGCGACGCCATCCGCGCCGATTCCCTAGGGTGCCCTCATCGGACGACGGTCGCCCCTCGGGGCGCTAAGTGGGAAGCCGGTGCGAATCCGGCGCGGTCCCGCCACTGTCACCCGGGAGTGATGGCATCGGGCTTCGGCCAGCCACTGGGGCATCCGCCCCGGGAAGGTGATGCACATCGCGCCTGACCGGGAAGCCAGGAGACCAGCCGCCGCTCCGTCACGACAAATCACCTCCGAGGAAAGAGGGATCAGTGACGATTCACACGCGCATCGCGTGGGCGGTGGCCTGCGCGACCCTGCTGCCAATGCCTGCCCTTGCCCTGGCCAATGACGCGGCCAGCATCCGGGCCGAGGGGCCCGACTCAACGGTGCTGCCCGAGCGGTTCGCCAACGTTCCGACCGGCGGCACCAGCACGCTGGTCGACCCCACCAGCGGCCAGACCACCGTGGTGCCCAACAACAGGGGCACGTCATTCCTCCTGCGCAGCGCCGAGGCCGCCGGGGTGTCGGTGGGGTTCCGCGTCTATGACTTCGGCACCCCGAGCGCGCTCATCACGCGCATCGGCCCGGTCGCCTCGCCCACCGACTGGTCGTGGTCGTGGAAGCTCAAGGTGAACCACCGCGCGACCTCCGTGGGCAGCGACGACGTGGTGATCCGGCCCGGGGACGAGATCCTCTGGATGCCCAGCGTCTACGGGGTGCCGGACTCCGAACTCGACGTGGTGGCTCCCGCCGCGCCCCAGGCCGTGGGCGAGGCCTTCACCGTGCGCGTGGACCGCTATGACGACGCCGGCGTACGCACCCCTGCGGGCGGGGCGACCGTGGCCTACGCAGGGCGCACGGTGACCGCCGCCGCCGACGGCACCGCCGTGCTCGCCACCGCGGCGGGATGGGGCGACGTGGTGGCCACCGCCCCCCACCCGGGCGGGATCGGCACCGTCCGCGACTCGGGCCGGGTATGCGGCTTCACCGCCGGCCGCCCGGAGGAGTGCGGGCTGGATCCCCAGTCGGCGCGACTCCCGGACGTGGCCCCTGATGCCGACATCTCATCCGTGGGACCGCTCCGCGCGTCGGCCACGGTGGATGGCCGGGTGATCCGCCTCGACGTGCCGGTCCCGGTGCGAGGACAGGAGCCGGTGGCCATCTCGCCCGATGGCCTTGGCGACCCATCGCTCACCCCGGGCGAGCGCCGGACCGCGGCGGGCAGGCTTGCATCATCCGTGGCGTGGGAGTTGAACCGCCGAGCGGCGCAGGGCGATGTGGCCGTCACCCCGCCGCGGGGCACGCGCTGGCGCGCGGCCTGGTCGGGCTCCATCACCACCGTCGCACCCCTGACGGCGGGCGAGGCGCTGGTGCGCGTACGACAGCGGTCGGGGTCGCGGAAGGCCGCGACCACCCATGCCCGCACCGCGCGGGTGGCGACGAAGCGCCTGCTCGCCTGCGGCCTTCGCACGCGGGCCCGGGTGGTCAGCAGGTTCGGCTACGCAATGGTGGTCATCGCGTCACCCGCACGGGGCGGACGCGCATGCCTGGCGCGGGGACGCAGGTGATGCGCCACCGCATCACCTGCGCATGCGCGGGGGCGGCCGCGGCGGCCATCGCCGCCGCCCCGGCCGCCTTCGGCACCACCGCCGCCGATCGCGGGGCCGCGGCGCGCGGGGGCGCGTGGCTGGCGGGGCAGCAGATCGCCAGCATGCCCGCCGGCCAGCAGGCCGACGTGATGGTGGCCATGCGCATCACCGGCACGCCCGCGCGCGCGCTGGCGCCACGCCTGCGCGCGCTGGCGTCGTCCGCGCCGGGCTACGCCGATACCGCCGGGGCCACCGCCAAGGTGATCATGGGCGCCGTGGCAGCCGGGGGCAACCCGCGGCGGCTGGGCGGCGCCAACTACCTCGCGCGGCTCCGATCGCAGTCGGATGGCCGCGGCCGGTTCGGCAGGTCGGCGTTCGACCAGGCGCTCTCGATGATCGCGCTGCGGACGGCCACCGGGCGCGTGCCGGCCCGCGCCACCACGGCGCTACTCGGGCTGAGGGCCGGCCCCGGCTGGAACCTGGAGCTCGCCCCCGGCAGTGCACCGGACGTGGACAGCACCGCGCTGTCGGTCGTGGCCCTGGTGGCAGCGGGCCGCCCATGCTCGTCGGCGCCCATCCGGCGGGCGCGGGCGTGGCTCGCGCGCCAGCGCACGGGCGGCGGCTGGACCGCATACCCGCGCAGCGGACCCAGCGCCAACTCCACCGCGCTGGTAGCTCGTGCCGACATCGCCTGCCGATCGCGTGCCGCAGCGCCGCTGCGGCTGATCCGCTCGCTGCAACAGCGATCCGGCGCCATCGCCTACACGCGTGCACAGCCCGAGAGCCGCCTTCTCGCCACGTCGGAATCGGTGCCCCCGCTCGCGGGGGTCTCCCTGGCCCGGGGGCTTCGCCCGGGCTAGGCGGCGGTACCTGCGACGGCCACGGCGAACGCCGTTCCCGAGGGGTCCACCGCGCGCGGCTGGCCCTCGGACTCGCCGTCCAGCGCGCCGGCGCGCTCGAGCCGCGCGAGCGCGGCGTCGTGCAGGTCCTCGTCATGCCAGAGGAGCTCTGCGTGGCGCATGCCTGCGGTGCCCTCGGGGTGCGGCGTGCCGGGCCGCTGCCAGGTGTTGATGGCCATCCGGTGGGGGAATCCGCCGCCCAGTGACAGGTCGGCGAACCCGATCGCCGGCGCGGCCACGTTGGGGCGCATGCCCACCACGTCGCAGAGGAACGCCTGGCCTTCGTCGAGCGCCCTCACGTGCAGGTGCAGGTGCCCCACCACCGTGCCGTCCGCCATGGGTGAATAGTGGGCGCCCTCGCGGGCATGGCCCATCACGTGCTCCATGTCGAGGGGCTCCACCGCATGACGTGACCGGCCGTCCCGGTCGATGATGACCGGCCAGCCGGGTCCGGCCTCGTAGCGCACCACGCGCTCGATGGTCTCGAACGCCACCTCCACCTGGATGCCATCCGGGTCATCGAGGTACGTGGCCCAGTGGGTGATGTGATCCGTGGGTGCCTGCGGCCATGCGTGGCGCGCGATCCGCGTGATGGCGCCGGCGAAGTCGCCGGCGGTCGACACGTGCAGCGCCAGGTGGTACAGGCCGCTGTGGCCGGGCCGCTTCGGGTACCGGGCGCCGCGGTGCAGCACGACCAGGGGCACCTCCCCGGTCCCGAGGGCCGTGCCCGTGCCGTCGCGCGGCACGGGCACCAGCCCGAGGACCTCCTGGTAGAACGCCGCCGACCGGGGGACGTCCGTGACCTCCAGGTGCACCGGCCCGTAGGCCAGCACGTCCTGCTGCGTGCTCACCCCTGCAGCTTGGCGGCCACCTGCGCCACGCGCTCGCCCTGATGCACGGCCGCGGCGATCTCGGCGTCGGTGGGCGCCCCGCTCGAGCTGACGCCATACGGGTTGCCCCCGCCCGCGAACACGCGCGGATCGGTGTAACCGGGGGGCACGATGACCGAACCCCAGTGGTAGAGGACGTTGTTGAGGGCGAGGATGGTGCTCTCCTGCCCGCCGTGGGCGTTCATGGCCGATGTGAACGACGACGCCACCTTGCCGGCGAGCGCCCCCTCCATCCACAGCCCGCCGGCGGTGTCGATGAACTGCTTGAGCTGGCTGCTCA
>CAZEUE010000115.1:0-5669 GCA_964514615.1 uncultured Bifidobacterium sp.
GCCTCACCGAGCCGGCGGTGATGGGCATGGCCGACGGCTACGCGCAGTCCACCGGGCGGCTGGGCGTGGTGCTGGTTCACGTGCAGCCGGGCATCGCCAACGCCATGAGCGGCGTGCTGAACGCGGCGCGTGCCCGCGTGCCCCTGCTGGTCATCGTGGGCCAGCAACTGTCGTCCATGCTGCCGGGCGCCCCCTTCCTGGGCGGGGAGGTGGCCGACATCGCGCGCCCGCTCGCCCGCTACTCCCGGGAGGTCCGCACCCCCGCTGACCTGGGGGCCATGTTGCGCGACGCCGTGGCGGCCGCCCTGGGGCCGCCTGCCGGCCCCGCCATCCTGTCCGTGCCGCTGGAGACCCAGGCCGGTCCGGCGCGCCGCCTGCCTGGCCTCCCCGTCGCGCCGTCCGGGCCGGCCCCCCCGGACCCGGCCGCGCTGGATGCCGCCGCCGCGCTGCTCGCCGCTGCCCGCGAGCCCGTGGTGCTGGCGGGCGATGGGGTGGCGCATGCGCATGGCGAGGCAGTCCTCGCGCGCCTGGCCGCCCGCCTGGGCGCACCCGTGATGTCGGAGCCGTTCGCGTCGCGCCTGGTGATGGGTACCGACGACCCCATGTGGGCCGGCCCCATGCCGCGCTTCGCCGCGGGCATCCGCCAGGCGCTGGAGCCCCACGACGTGGTGCTGGCCATCGGCATGCCCGTGTTCCGGCTCTTCGGATGGAGTCCGGGTCCGGCGCTGCCCGGCGCCGTGCGGCTGATCCACGTGGATGCCGACCCCGACGAGATCGGCCGGTCGCACCGCCCCGACATCGGGATGGTGGCCGACCCCGCGATGGCGATGGATGGTCTTCTCGCAAGGATGGGGGCACCCGACGACCCTGCGGGGGCGAGGCATGACCGCGTGGCCGCGGCCCTGTTGACCGCCCGGGTGAACGAGCATGCGGCCCTCGCCGCCCGTGCCTCGGGTGACGGGGTGATCACCGGTGCGGTGCTCTCGCGGGCTCTGGGCGAGGCCGTCGCCCCGGACGACCTGGTGGTGGACGAGGGCATCACGGCCACCCGCGACCTGCGCGTGGCGCTGGGTGACCGCGCCCCCGGATCGGTGTTGTGGCACCGGGGGTCGGCGCTGGGATGGGGCCTGCCCGCGGCCGTGGGCGCCGCCCTGGCGCAGCCGTCACGCCGGGTGGTGTGCGCTCAGGGGGATGGCTCGCTGATGTTCGGCGTGCACGCCCTGTGGACCGCGGCGCATCACCGCGCGCGCGTGGCCATGGTGGTGGCCGACAACTCCGGGTACGAGATCCTGCGGGCCGGCATGGAGGGGCTGACGGGGCGCCCCGAGGGTGGCTGGCCGGGCCTGGCCGTGACCGACCCCGACCTGGACATCGCGGCGATCTGCCGGGGCTTCGGTGCGTCGGCCGAGCACGTGGACGATCCGGGGGCGCTCGATGATGCCATGCGCGATCTGCTTGGCAGGGCCGATGCCGGACCCGCGGTGCTGGTGGTGCGCGTGGAGGGCCGGACCCCGCCGGTGGGGGGCCCGCTGGACGGTGCTACGGCGGGGTGATGGCCCCGCTGCGCGACAGCCGCGCCGCCGACGCCCCGAAATCCCTGCGCGACAACCCGACCACGTCGCGCACGCTGGTGCCCCCGCGCGATGGGATGCCCGAGCTGGACAGCCGCACCGGCGCCAGGCGTCCCGACCGGAATGCGCCGTCGGGCGCGAGGGTCACCTGCAGCACCCCGCTCTGCCCGGCATGGCCGCTGGTGGAGAACACCTTGTAGCCCAGGAAGTTGCCCAAGCTGTATGCGATGAGACGGCCGTTGCGGAACTCCATGCCGCGCATCACGTGCGGGCCGTGCCCCACGAACAGGTCGGCCCCGGCATCCACCACGGCGCGCGCGAGGCGACGGGTCTCGCCGCGGGGCTCGCCCAGGTAGGTCTCGGCGCCGCGCGGCACGTTGCGGTACCGGCTGCCCTCGGCGCCTACGTGCGCCGTCACCACCACGATCGGCGCCATGCGGGCGGCCCTGCGCACGAGGCGCACCGCACCCGGGATGTCCAGGGCGTTCTGGCTCCACGAATACGGCGCCAGGCCCACGAATGCCGCCTTGCCGCCGCCGGGCAGCGGCTGCACGGCCACCACGCCGGGCGGGCCCGTGTGCCGGATGCCCACGGCGTTCAGCGCGCGCACGGTGGATCGCATTCCGGCCGCCCCCCAGTCGTACGCATGGTTGTTGGCGATGCTCATCACGGTGAAGCCCGCGGCCTTCAGGTTGCGCGCGTACGACGGCGGGCTGGCGAACGCGTAGCAACTGCCGCCGCTGCCGCTGCCGCACTTCGCGCTGGGCCCGGTGGCCAGGGCCTGCTCGAGGTTGCCGAGCACGATGTCGCCCTTGAGGAGGGGCTTGACCGCCCGGAAGAGGGTTGAGCCGCCCGCCGGCGGCAACCCGAATTCCGGCGTGCCCATGACGGTGTCGCCCACGGCCGCCAGGGTGACATCACGGCCACCCGGGGCCGGCGCGGTGGTGGCCGGGGCGGTCGTGGTGACCACCTGCATCGATGCCGACGGGGCCTCGGCGTTGGCGGTGCTGACCTCAGGGGCACCGCCGCGCCCGGATGCGATGACCGCGGCCAGGCCCGCCACCGCGCCCGCGCACAGCACCGCGAGGATGCGGTTCTGCACGGTGCGGGTGGACGTTCTCCGCTGCCTGCTCGGCGGTGCGGGCGGTCGGCGGGGCGGTCGGCGGTCCATCACCGGGAAGTTAGCCGCGCGTGCCGGGCGTCCTTCCCTGCGCGGTCGCGCGATCCGCCGGATTGCCGGGATCCCCACCCCGAGCCCCTGCATGACCGCCGGTCGTGATGGACGACGTGCTCCGGGCAGCGGGCCTGCCCATGCGTCACCGCGATCCGTTCGACCGGCTGATCGTCGCGCAGGCCCGCGGGCAGGGCATGGTCCTGATCATGCCGGACACGGCGCTGCGGTCCTACGGTGTCCCCGTGATGGACGCCCGGGCGTGACGCGGCCGGGGCGTCAGTCGCCTACGACAGCGCGGCCACCAGCGCCTCGGTGGCCTGCTCGCGGGTGACCCCCGGCGCGAGCTGGGCGATCCCCGCGGTGCGCGCAGCCAGGTCGTCGGCCGCTCCGGCGGGCGCGCCCACGGCCCGCGCCAACCGTGCGGCGTCCAGCCGCATGGGCACGCCAACCTGCACGATTCCCCCGGCCTGCCGGCGTACCTGCGACAGGCCCAGCACCTTCCGGTCGCCCACCACGACCTCCCACGGTGACATCCCGCCGAAGCACAGGCCCGACGCCTCGCCGCGCGGCCAGGCCCGGGCCTCGTCGGGCGGCAGCGCGCGGGCGCCGTGGATGCCCAGCTGCCCCAGCCCCGCCACCACGGCCTCGCCCACCCAGCGGTAGGCGGCCACCACGTCGGTGGGAAGCAGTGGGTGCCCGGCCGGCAGGATGACGTCGATGGCGATGAGGTCGTCGTCCCACAGCACGGGGCCGCCGCCCGACCCTCGCGCCACCACGTCGAGGCCCTCGGCCCGCGCGGTGGCCATGTCCACCGCGCCTATCTGCGCACGCCCGCACGTGATGGCCGGCGGCGCCACGCGGTGCACCACCAGCGCCGGGCAGTCGCCTGCCGCCAGCAGGTGCTGCGACAGCGCGAGGGCGTCGGGCACCGGGTGCGCCGGGGGGGTGACCAGCCGCCACCCCTGGGGCGGCACGGGCATCCCTACGACAGGTAGGGCGCCACGCCCTCGCCCTGCTGGGCGGCGTCCATCACCATCTCGCTGATGGTGGGGTGGGCGTGGATGATCTCGCCCAGGTCGCGCATGGTGTAGCCGTCGCTGATGGCCACCCCGACCTCGTGGATCATCTCCACCGCATGCGCGCCCATGATGGTGGCGCCCAGCAGCAGGTCGGTGTCGGCGTCGGCGATGAGCTGCGCGAAGCCGTCGGCCTCGCCCTCGCCCAGTGCCTTGCCGGAGCCGGCGAACCGCGCCTGCCCCACCTTGACGCTGATGCCCTGCTCGGCCGCGGTGTCGCGATTCAGGCCTACCGTGGCGATCTCGGGGTGGGTGTAGATGCAGGCGGGAACCACCGTGCGGTCCATCGGCACCAGGTGGGGGCCGAGGATGTTCTCGGCGGCGCGGGCGCCCTCGGCCGACGCCAGGTGGGCAAGCTGCAGCCCGCCGATGCAATCGCCCACGGCCCACACCCTGGGGTTGGCCGTGCGCAGGAAGTCGTCCACCACCACGTGGCCGCGCTCGTTCACCTCGACTCCGGCCTCCTCCAGGCCGATCCCCGCGGTCTGCGGCTTGCGGCCGATGGAGATGAGCATCTTCTCGGCGCTGATCTCGGTTCCGTCATCCAGGCGCACGGTCACGCCCTGCTCGGAGTAGGACGTGACCTCCTCCAGCCGGCGACCGAGATGGATCTCGGCCCCGTCCTTCTCGAGGGTCTTCTGGAATTGCTTGGCCGTGCGCAGGTCGATGCCGGCGAGGATGCGGTCGAGCATCTCCACCATGGTCACCTTCACGCCGAGCGGCTGGAACAGGCTGGCGAACTCGCAGCCGATCACACCCGCTCCCAGGATGATCATGCTCTCCGGCACGTCGGGCATCACCAGGACGTCGTTGCTGGTGAGCACCGCCGGGTGGTCCATGTCGATGCCCGGCAGCCCCGCGGGCTCGGTGCCGGTGGCCACGATCAGGTGGTCGTACTCGTAGCGCGTGCCGTCCACCACCACGGCGTCGCCGTCCACCACGCCCTGGCCGGTGACCACCGTCACGCCCTTGCGCTCGCAGGCTCCCTGCACGCCGCCGCGCATCTTCAGCACGATGTCGTCCTTGCGGCTCATCATGGCGGCGAAGTCGTAGCCCACCTCGCCCACGAGGATCCCGAACTCCTTGGCCTCGCGGACCTTGCGCAGCAGGTCGCTGGCGGCCAGCAGGGCCTTGGTGGGGATGCACCCCCAGTTGAGGCAGGTGCCGCCCAGCTCGGCGCGCTCCACCAACACCACCTGGGCGCCCATCTGCGCGGCACGCAGTGCTGCGACATCCCCGCCGGGCCCTCCGCCCAGCACTACCACCCGCGGGCCATCGCTCATCCGAACGTCATCTCCCTGCCCGCGAGGGCGTCCTCCAGCACGCGCGCCTGCTCGAGCTGGTGCGTTTGCGGGTAGCCCTCGCTCACCGACGCGCGGGCGGGGCGCCCGATGTACTCGAAGCTCTCGATGGGCAGCAGGCGCTCGATACGGCGGGTGATGAACGACCACGCGCCCATGTTGCGCGGCTCCTCCTGCACCCACTGCACGGTCTCGAGGTTGGGGTAGCTCTCGAACAGCGCCACGATCTCCTCACGGGGGAACGGGTAGAGCTGCTCGATGCGTCCGATGGCCAGCTCGGGGTGGTTGGCGCGATCGGCATGGCCGTCGAGCTCGTGGAAGATCTTGCCGGTGCACAGCAGCAGTCGGGTCACCTGCGCCGGGTCGGTCACGCGCGGGTCGGGGAGAACGGGCTCGAAGCGGCCGTTCGTGAGGTCGGACAGGCTGCTGGACGCCGCCTTCGCCCGCAGCAGGCTCTTGGGGGTGAACACCACGAGGGGCCGGATCTCGTCGAGCAGGCCCTGGCGGCGGATGAGGTGGAAGTAGTTGGCCGCCGTGGAGCAGTTGG
>CAZEUE010000116.1:0-5602 GCA_964514615.1 uncultured Bifidobacterium sp.
CAGACATGCTCACGCGCATCCGCAACGCCAACATGGCGCTGCACGACACCGTCGACATGCCGGGCAGCCGGCTGAAGGCCGACATCGCGCGCGTGCTCCAGGAGCAGGGCTACATCGCCGGGTACGACACCTCGGCCGATGGCTCGCGCTCCACGCTCACGATCAAGCTCAAGTACGACGACGACCGCCGTCGCGTGATCACCGGCATCAGCCGCGTGTCCAAGCCCGGTCGCCGCGTGTACGCCGACAAGGACTCCCTGCCCAGGGTTCTGGGTGGCATGGGCGTCGCCATCATCTCGACCTCGCAGGGTCTCCTCACGGGCCACGAGGCCCGTCGCCGCGGCGTTGGCGGCGAGGTCCTGTGCACGGTCTGGTAGGGGAGGAGCGACCGTGAGCCGAATCGGACGCGCGCCCATCCCGGTGCCCGACGGGGTCACCGTGGACATCTCGGGCCAGAAGGTCTCCGTCAAGGGGCCCAAGGGCGAGCTGGCGCACACGGTGGTGGAGCCCATCCGCATCGCGCAGGAGGACGGCACCCTGGTGGTCACCCGTCCCACCGACCGCGGTCCGCACCGGGCCCTGCACGGCCTGTCGCGCACCCTGGTGGCCAACATGGTCACCGGCGTCACCGACGGCTTCCAGCGCAGGCTCGAGCTGGTGGGCGTGGGCTACCGTGCACAGCTGAAGGGCAGGAACCTCGAGCTGGCCGTGGGCTTCTCGCACCCGGTCGTGTTCGAGCCGCCCGAGGGCATCACGTTCGAGGTGCCCGAGCCCACGCAGATCGTGGTGTCGGGCATCGACAAGCAGAAGGTCGGCCAGATCGCGTCCGAGATCCGCCGCGTGCGGCCGCCGGAGCCCTACAAGGGCAAGGGCATCCGCTACGAGGGCGAGGTCGTGCGCCGCAAGGTCGGGAAGAGGGCCTAGGAGAGATGGGCAAGATCAGCACCCGAGACGCCCGCGCGCGTCGTCACCGCCGCGTCCGCGGCAAGGTCCATGGCACCGCGGAGCGTCCGCGCCTGTCGGTGTCACGTTCCAACCTGCGCATCTACGCGCAGCTCATCGACGACGACCGCGGCCACACGGTGGCGGCCGCCGGCTCGCACGAGGCATCGCTCAAGGGCATGCCCAAGGGCGACGCCGCATCCGAGGTGGGCAAGCTCATCGCCGAGCGCGGCAAGGCCGCCGGCGTGACCCGCGTGGTCTTCGACCGCGGCGGCTACCTGTACCACGGCCGGGTGAAGAGCCTGGCCGACGGCGCCCGCGAGGGCGGGCTCGAGTTCTAGGACCGGGAAAGAGAGACATGGCAGAGCGCAGGCGCGAGAAGGTCACGACCGAGGGTGTGGAGCTCTCCGAGCGCGTGGTCCAGGTGAACCGTGTCGCCAAGGTCGTCAAGGGCGGCCGCCGCTTCTCGTTCTCGGCCCTGGTGGTCGTGGGCAACGAGGTGGACGCGGTGGGCGTGGGGCACGGCAAGGCCAACGAGGTCCCCCTGGCCATCCAGAAGGCCGTGGACGACGCCAAGAAGAACCTGTTCCGCGTGCCGCGCTACGGCGCCACCATCACGCACGAGGTCATCGGGCACCACGGCGCCGGCCGCGTGCTGCTGAAGCCCGCCGCGCCCGGTACCGGGGTCATCGCCGGCGGCGGCGTGCGCGCGGTGCTCGAGCTCGCGGGGGTGCGCGACATCCTCAGCAAGTCGCTGGGCACCACCAATCCGGTCAACCTGGTCACCGCCACGGTCAACGGCCTCAAGAGCCTGCGCACCCCCGAAGAGGTGGCGGCGCTGCGCGGCAAGACCGTGGCCGAGGTGCTGGGCACCTCCGGCGGCAGCACCAAGCCGGCCGGCGACGTGGTGGCCGAGGTGACCGAGGAGGTCACCGCGTGAGCACCCTGAAGATCACCCAGGTCCGTTCCCAGATCGGTAGCAGCCAGCGCCACCGCGGTACGCTGCGCGCGCTCGGGCTCGGCCGCATCGGCAAGACCGCCGTGCACGAGGACTCGCCCTCGCTGCAGGGGGCCCTGCGCAAGGTGGCCAACCTCGTCGAGGTGGAGGAGGTCAAGAGTGGCAGCTGACGAGCCCAACGTGACGGGCGGGCAGGTGGATCCCGAGGACGTGCGCCTCGAGAGCCTGGGCCCCAACCCCGGTGCGAAGCACCGGCGCAAGCGCGTGGGCCGCGGCCCCGGATCGGGCAAGGGCAAGACGTGCGGCCGCGGCATGAAGGGCGCCGGCGCGCGCTCGGGCCCCGGCCCGCGCCCCGGCTACCGCGGCGGCACCATCCCCCTGCACATGCAGAAGGGCAAGCTGCGCGGCCCCAACCACAAGAAGTCCATGCCCATCGGTCCGTTCCGCACCCACTCGGTGCCGGTCAACGTGGGCGCGCTGGCCAGGGCGTTCGCCGCCGGTGACGTGGTGGACGCCCAGGCGCTGGCCGACCACGGCCTGGTGAAGAACAACGCCAACCGCGCCTACCCGGTGAAGCTGCTGGCCCAGGGCGACATCACGCACGCCCTCACGGTGCGCGTGGACCAGGCGTCGGCGGCAGCCGTGGCCAAGATCGAGGCGGCCGGCGGCCGCGTCGAGCTCATCGGCAAGGAGTAGGGCACCCACGCCCGGGCGCCGCTGATGCTCCAGGCCATGCTCAACTCGCTCCGGTCCCCGGAGCTGCGCAAGAAGCTGTGGTTCACCGCGGCCATGCTGGTGGTGTTCCGCTTCGGCTCGTACGTGCCGGTGCCGGGCGTCGAGCCCGACCGCCTTGCCGCCGCCCTCGAGAGCCAGGGCACCACGAACATCCTGAACTTCCTCAACCTGTTCGCGGGAGGCGCGCTCACGCGCTTCGCGGTGTTCGCGCTGGGGATCATGCCGTACATCACGGCGAGCATCATCCTGCAGCTGCTCACGGTGGTCATCCCGTCGCTCGAGCGCCTGCAGAAGGAAGGCGAGTCGGGCTACGCCAAGATCACCCAGTACACGCGCTACCTCACGGTGGGCCTGGCGTTCCTGCAGTCCATGGCCTACGTGCTGTACTTCCGCGCCCAGGACGCCCTGCCGGGCGTGGGCTGGTCGCGCACCTTCCTGATCGTCATCACACTCACGGCCGGCACCACGCTGGTCATGTGGATCGGCGAGCTCATCACCCAGCACGGCGTGGGCAACGGCATCTCGCTGCTCATCTTCGTGTCGATCGTGTCGGCGCTGCCCGACGCCATCCGCGGGTGGCTGGGCCTGCCGCCGGTCACCGCGGTGATCATCGGCGTCATCGCCATCGCCATCGTCATCGGCATCGTGTTCGTGAACGAGGGCGTGCGCCGCATCCCCATCCAGTACGCCAAGCGGCAGGTGGGGCGCCGCATGACGTCCGGGGGCAGTACCTACATGCCGATCCGCGTGAACATGGCCGGCGTCATCCCGGTCATCTTCGCGGCGTCCATCACCATCCTGCCTCCCACCATCGCCGAGCTCGCGGGCGGCACCGGCTGGGCCCAGGGCGTGGCCGACTTCCTGTCGCCCGGCTCGTGGTGGTTCATCATCTTCGAGGGCCTGCTGATCGTCCTCTTCACGTACTTCTACACGGCCGTGCAGTTCAACCCCACCGACCAGGCCGACAACCTCAAGAAGTACGGCGGCTTCATCCCGGGCGTGCGTCCCGGCCGGCCCACGGCCATCTACCTGGACCGCGTGGTCAGCCGCCTCACGCTGCCCGGCGCCATCTACCTGGCGCTGGTGGCGGAGTTCCCCAACATCATCTTCCGGTACCTGCCCGAGAGCAACGTGTTCTTCGGGCTGTTCGGCGGAACGTCCATCCTGATCGTCGTGGGCGTGGCCCTCGACACCATGCGCCAGATGGAGGCCCAGCTCATGATGCGCAACTACGAAGGATTCCTCCAATAGCCCGCCTCGTGTTGTTCGGGCCCCCGGGCGCCGGCAAGGGCACCCAGGCCGAGATGCTCAAGGAGCGCGGCCTGCTGCACCTGTCCACCGGCGACCTGCTGCGCGCGGCCGTGAAGCAGGGCACGCCCCTGGGCCTGGAGGCCAAGTCCTACATGGACGCCGGCGACCTGGTGCCCGACCAGGTGGTCATCGGCATGATCCGCGAGGCCCTCACGGGACGCACCGACGACTTCATGCTCGACGGCTTCCCGCGCACCATCGCCCAGGCCGAGGCCCTCGACGCCATGCTGGCCGAGGTGGGCGCGCCGGTGGACGCCGTCATCTCGTTCGAGGTGCCGCGCGACGAGCTGGTGCGCCGCCTGGGCGGGCGCTGGATCTGCCGGGGCTGCGGCAAGAGCTTCCACGAGGTGAGCAACCCCTACGGCGGCGAGCCCTGCACGACCACGGGCGAGGCGTGCGACCTGTACCAGCGCGACGACGACCGCCCCGAGGCCGTGGCCAACCGCCTCGACGTGTACGACCAG
Organism: uncultured Bifidobacterium sp.; assembly: GCA_964514615.1. Classification (GTDB taxonomy): domain Bacteria; phylum Actinomycetota; class Thermoleophilia; order Miltoncostaeales; family Miltoncostaeaceae; genus SYFI01. The sequence goes on from CAZEUE010000116.1 coordinate 4,411, forward strand.
CAGACCTCGCCGCTCATCGCCTACTACGAGGCGCGCGGCGTGCTGCGCCGCGTGGACGGCGGGCTGTCGCTCGACGAGGTGCAGGCGCAGGTTGTCGAAGCGATCGCGTAGCACCGCGGGGCCCATCCCCAAGACGCCCGCCGAGATCGACGCCATGGCGGCCAGCGGCGCGGTGCTGGCCGAGTGCCTGGACATGCTCGAGGCCGCGGTGGCCCCGGGCGTGACCACCATGGAGCTCGACGAGATGGCCGAGCAGTTCATCCGCGACCGCGACGGCGTGCCGTCGTTCAAGGGCTACCACGGGTTCCCCGGCAGCATCTGCCCCTCGGTCAACGAGGAGGTGGTGCACGCCATCCCCGGTCCGTACGCGCTGGCCGAGGGCGACATCGTCAGCATCGACTGCGGGGTCACCCTCGACGGCTGGGTCAGCGACTCCGCGCGCACCATCCCGGTGGGCGAGGTGAGCCAGGTCGCCACCGACCTCATGGACGCCACCCGCAGGTCGCTGGCCGCGGGCATCAGCCAGGCGCGCCCGGGCAACCGCACCGGCGACATCGGGGCGGCCGTGCAGGACGTGGTGGAGCGCGCCGGGTTCAGCGTGGTGCGCACGCTGGTGGGCCACGGCGTGGGGCGCAGCATGCACGAGGAGCCCCAGGTGCCCAACTTCGGCCAGCCCGGATCGGGCGTGCTGCTGGAGGAGGGCGTGGTCATCGCCATCGAGCCCATGGTCACGCAGGACGACCCCGAGGTGGTGCTGGGCGGAGACGGCTGGGTGGTGTCCACCAAGGACATGGGCCTGGCCGCGCACTTCGAGCACACCGTGGCCATCACCGCATCGGGCCCGCGCATACTCACCCGGGCCAACCGATGACGTGCTATCTTGCGCGGCCGCGCGTGAAGCCAAACGCGAGCGTTGTCCTGCGCCCGACGCGCACCGCAGCGTCGTTGCCGGGTCACCCATCGAGGAGCATTCCGTGAAGGTCCGTCCGTCCGTAAAGCCGATGTGCGAGAAGTGCCGCGTGATCAAGCGTCACGGCAAGGTGCTCGTCATCTGCGAGAACCCGCGTCACAAGCAGACCCAGGGGTAGTCAGTGGCACGAATCGCCGGAGTCAACATCCCCCGCGAGAAGCGGGTGGAGATCGGCCTCACCTACGTCTACGGGATCGGCCGCACCACGGCCAACGAGATCCT
>CAZEUE010000117.1:0-5308 GCA_964514615.1 uncultured Bifidobacterium sp.
ACGTGAACGAGGCCTCGTCGATCACCAGGCCGCTCACCCCGAAGGCATCGCGCCACCCGGCCTGGTCGATGAACGTCAGCGAGGCCTCGACGTTGGTGGTCTCCACGTCGTAGCCCAGCGACATCTGCAACTCGGGCGCGCTCTGCGCCTGGCCGTTCATGCCCGTCACGCCCAGGGTCACCGTGCCGGTGACCGACATCGTGAGGCCCTCGGCGTTGTTCTGGATCTCGAACGCCAGCCCCACCGCATCCATCTTCGATCCGCCACCCGGCAGCCGGAAGCTGCCGCCGAGCGCGATGTCTGCCGTGAACCATCCAGTGGATGGCGTGAAGTCCACGGTGCCGAACACCGTCGGCGGGGTGCTGCCGGTGAGCGTGCCGAACCACGAGGGCACCGAGAACCCGCCGGCGACGGCGAACGACCCGGGCGTGATGGGCAGCTGCCGGGTACCGAAGCCCGGGATGTCCGCGGTCATGGTGGTGGCGAAGGTGGACCACCCGAAATAGGCGGACGACTGCGACCCGTTGCCCGCGCCCAGCGAAACGCCGTTGGGGTCGAACCCGCCGAGAGCCCACCCCTGCGAGGTGACGTTGGCCGCGATGTCGGCGAAGTTGCCCAGGCCCGGAACCGTGAGGCCCCCCGACACCACCACGGCGAACCCGTTTTCCGACTCACCCGCGAACGACGGGGCCCCGATGCGCGCGGGAATGGAGTTCCCGGGCATCCCGTACGTCACCGTGAGCGACGGGCTGTCGATGGCCACGCCGGCGGCCAGCCGGATGTCGTCGGCACTGGCCGAGAGCGCGAACCCTCCCGTTCCCCCGAGCCCCAGCACCGCGCGGGCCGATGCGGTGAATCCCTCGCCGGTCGGCGGCGTCAGCTGCGCCTGCGTGGACATGGTCAGGAACATCGTGGCGTCGGGGCACGGCAGGGCACCTGGGGCGCATTGGTCCGACAGCCCGATGTCGAGGTTGCGCAGGGTGAGCGCTCCGGACACCCGCCAGGTCGGCACGTCGGCATCGAGCTTCCATGCCCACGACCCGTTGGCCTGGCCCACGGATCCGCTCACGTCCGACGGGCTCAGCTGCAGGCCGGGGATGGGGCTCCACGTGGGGCCCCCCGACGCCGTGATGCCCAGGTCCCAGGTGATGCGACTCGTATACGACAGGCGGGCGGTGAGGGACAGCGGCTCGGCCGTCCCGCTGGCGATCGCGATGGTGCCCGTTCCGGTGATCGCCGGAGCGCCCTTCTGCGCGGTGGGCACCCACGTGGCGGACAGCGCCGTCACCGACACACCGGGCGCCAACTCCACCGCCCGGCCGAGCGCGCCGGTGATGCTGCTCTCCACGCGGCCGCCCTGGCTGCTGATCGACCCTGCGAGGTCGAAGGGCGTGCCGCCCACAGACACCAGGCCGTCCGCGCGCACCTGCGCCGCGTAGTCGCCGGACGAGTCGAAGGTGCCCGACAGGTGGACCACCCCGGTGTCGTCCCCCCGTGCAAGCGCCTCGAGCGCAAGTGAGTCGCCGGCGAAGGTGAGCGTGGTTGCACCCGACCACCCGGCGGGAAGGGGAAGCAGTCCGAACGCGTTCGCCGCCACCACCTGGCCGGTCACCCGCACGGAGTCGCCCGTGAACGCGAAGGCCAGGGGGTTGGTGGCCGAGATGGCCACCGGCGCAAGGCGCCACGTGGACGGGAACGACATCCGGCCCGACCGGAGCGTGATCGCCTGGGGGGTCACCACCCCGGAGACGCCCGTGATCCGGAAGGTGCCCACCGTGGCCGCGGCACCCGAGAAGGTGAAGCTCCCGGGCGGCCCGCCCCCGGGCGTCACCCGCGGGAACGTGATGGTGACCCCATCGCCGAAGTCACGCCGGAAGCCCCCGCCGCGCGCCGCGCGATCGGCCAGCGACTGGAATGCCGGTGGCCCCGAGAGGTGCGTGGTCACCGATACCTGCGCGCTGGCCTGCGCACCGCGCGCGTCGGTGGCCGTGACCGTGTAGGTGACCACCGCATTCTCCGCCGGTGCGCGGATCCGGTTGGATGCCTGTCCCTGCGTGGCCACCGGCGCCGCCGGGCCGCTGGTCTGCTGCCAGCGGTACTCCACGCGCCCCCGCCAGGTGCCCGCAGCCACTGCCTGCAGATCCACCTCGGTTCCCGCCTGGGCGTTGATCACCGGCGCGCCATCGATGGATACCGTCGGGCGCTGGCGGATGTCCCGGCGTGCCGCACGGGCGTCCTCGCGGGCCCGCTCACGGCGTGCCTCGGCCTGCTGGGCACGCCGCGTGCCGCGGTTGCGCGCCCGCTCGCGCGACCGTGCGCGCTCCTCGGCGCGCTGGCGAACGGCACTGGCGGATGCCCCCGAGGTGCGGCGACCAGTGGAACGACCGATGCGCGCGGGTGCAAGGGCCGTGACCGTGACCACCCGGGCGCGGGTGGCACTGCCGTCGGTCACGGTGAACTCGAACACGAACCGCGTGCGCGACTCCACCTTCGGGATGACCGCCTTGGTGGCGGGGATCGTGGGGTGGAGGATCCGCGCGCGCGGGGTGACCGCGTTGCGACACGGGCGGAACACCGCGGCATCTCCCGGCGTGGTGCATCGCTGGCGCCATCGGTAGTCGAGTGACACGCCGTTCCCGGTGCTGCCGCTGCCATCCAGCGATGCCAGGCGGCTACCCCTCCGGGCGTGCTGGTGCGCGGTCAGCACCAGCGGGTTGGCCTCGGCCCGCGCGGAGATGGGGCCGCGAACGGGAATGGGCCCGCGCCGCAGCCCCGACTGCCGGCGACCGGTATCGGTCCGGTAGGCCGATGCCCGCCAGGTGACCCGGTCGCGTGCTGCTCGCCCGCCCGTCGCCTCGAGCTCGAGCGAAAGGCCCGCCGTGCGCCCGCGCCCGGGCACGGGCGCGCGGTACTCGCACGTCAGGGCCCGGACGCGCGTCGTGCACTCCCATCCGCTTCCCGTGGCCCGGCGCACGACGATGCCCGGGGGGATGGCGGCGGAGGCCGTGAGGCGGCCGACGGGTGCCGGCGCCTCGTTCCGCACCGTCATCACCAGGCGACCCCTGCCCCCCGCCGTGGGGATCTGCGTCACGCGCTGGGAGGGGATCAGCGATGCCGGATTGTCGATGACCTCGATGCGCACGGGCGTGGCCTCGTCGCCGCGCTGTCCGGCCACGGTGACCCGCGCGTCTCCGATCCCCGGGCGCTGACTGGCGCGTGATGGCCGGATCGTCACCTGCATCACGCCGACGGTGCCGCCGGGGGGGACCGGGGACGACGTGGTCACGGCGCACGCAGCCGCGCGCGCCGACGTGCATGCCATGCCGCTCGGTGACGTGACGGCCTGCAGGCGGATTGCCCCGGAGAGCGGCTGGCGCACCCTCACGGTGGCCCCGGCGGGCAGGGCGTCGCCACCGCGGTTGACGATGCGCACCTGGTAGGTGAACGGATCGAATGCCGGGATGCGCGTCGGCCCGCCATGGGTCCAGGGCCGCCATGTTCCGCGCTCGCGGAACCACACCTGCGGCGTGGCCTGCGGATCGCCCGTGTCGTGGATCACCACGGGGACGCTGGCCGCGTCGCCCCGGCGCACGTCCTTGCGCCCCAGGGGTTGCATCACCAGGGATCCGCGTCCGGCACGGGCATCGGCCGGGGCGGTGATGCGCACGTCGAGCGACTGCTGCTGACCCGGAAGGAGAGCGCGGGGCGAGCGGCAGGTGGTCACCCGACCCGTGCCCGAGCACGTCCATCCGGGGGTCGTCACCCGTGCCGCCGAGCCCGCGGGTGCCGACAGCCGCACGCCCACGGCAGGCGCGGCGCCCATGCCCGTGTTGACGATGTGCGCGCGCATGCCGCGCCCGCCCGATCCGGGCAGGACTGACAGTCCCTCGGGGGCGGTCACCCGGATTCCCAGCTTGGCGGCGGTCGCGGCCTCGCGCAGGCGCATGCGCCCCGTGAAGGGCATCACGCCCTGATCGGGCAGTTCCGTATCCGTGGTACCTGCCGGTCGCGGGGTGGACGTGATGGACGCGCCTCCATAGGCGGCCTCGCCGGACGCGGTCCACGCCTCGTCGAGGCCGGACGCATCGAGCCGCACCGGCCAGCTGACGACGATGCGGGGCGTCACGGCGCCGGGTGCCAGGCTGCCGCGGTACGTGCACGTACCGCGGCCGGCGGTGGAGCAGCGCCACCCGTCACCGGTGATCCGCACCCCGCGGATCGGTACGCGCGGCAGGAGGTTGCGCACGACCAACGCGGGGCGCTCACCGCGGCGCGCGGCCGGGGTGCCGCCGACGTTCTTCGCGCGCACATGGAAAGCGCGCCGCATGCCGGGCCGCACGCGGTCCGAGCTGGGGGTCATCCGCTGGAGCAGCGCGATGCGCGGCGGTTGCGGTCCGAGGACGTAGTCGAGGGGAACCGCCGACTCGGCTGTGAGCGCGCCGGCCGGGGTCGCGATCGACACCGATACCGTCGCGTCACCGATGGGCTGGAGCGAGCCCGCCGGAGGGGCCGGTGCCGCGCCCCCGATCACCACGAGCGTCAGGTGCGCCCTGGTGGTGCTCGGCAGCGCGAACGCCGCCCCCTGCCGGTCGAGCAGATCGCATGTGATGACGGGGCCCTCGGGACGGCATGCCCACCGCGCCAACTCCTGGGTGTCGGTGCCGGGAAGGACCGTGTACGAGCGGATGACGCTCGCGTCCACCGGCAGCCTGACGGTTGCGGTGATGGGTCCGTTCGCGCCCGGCGCCCGATTGTGCCCCACCGAGAAGGTCAGCACGGTCCGGTGCCCGGGCGAGATGCGCGCGGCCTGCACGGAGCCGTCCGCGCGCGGCGTCAGGTACATCGGGGCCACGCTGGCCGCGGGGGCATTCGCCGCGGCCGACGCACCGGCAAGGGCGCCGATCGCGGCAAGGGCGCCCGACGTCGCCAGTGCGAGCGTTCGTCGGAGATCGCATGCCCATCCGCCGGTCGGCATGTCGCCACCGTACCCCACGCATTGGGGGGGCGGGCCTCCTCCGGGGGATGGGATGGCACAGGGGTGACCCGGTGCCCGATGCGCGCCTTCCGTGATGGCGACCCGCGATGGCACCGGCCGTGGTGAGTGCCGGACGCTCAGATCTTGCGCAGGATTAGCAGCGGATTCGTCACATGGACCGAAGTCGCTGGACAAGTGGGGCACGGTCACCTACGGTGCCCGCTGGCACTCAGGCGGGGCGAGTGCCACGCTGATCGCCCCGCAGTCGCAGATATTCCACATGGAGGACAGATGAGCATCACGCCGCTTGGTGACCGCGTCATCGTGACCGCG
>CAZEUE010000118.1:0-5124 GCA_964514615.1 uncultured Bifidobacterium sp.
GCCTGGTGCTATTCGGGGCCACCGGCGACCTGGCGTACAAGAAGCTCTTCCCGGCGTTGCAGGCGCTCGAGGCGCGCGGCCAGTTGGGCATTCCGGTGGTGGGCATCGCACGCGAGGGCTGGACCCTCGAGAGGCTGCAGCAGCGCATTCGCGACTCGCTGCGCGACGCCGGCGTGCCGGACGGCGACCCCGCGGCCGAGCGGCTCATCGGGTCGATGCGCTACGTGCACGGCGAGTACTCCGATCCCGCCACGTTCGACTCGCTCGCGTCGGTGCTCTCGGACGTCTCGCGGCCGGTCTTCTACCTGGCCATCCCCCCCGGCCTGTTCGGCGACGTCGTCGGCGCGCTGGCGCATCACGGCCTCACGGGGCAGTGCAGGGTGGTGGTGGAGAAGCCGCTCGGGCGGGACCTGGCGTCGGCCGAGGAGCTCAACGCCATGCTGTCGGGCGAGCTCCGGGAGGACCAGATCTTCCGCATCGACCACTTCCTGGGGTACGAGCAGGTGCAGAACCTGCTGGTGGCGCGCTTCGGCAACACGATGCTGGAGCCGCTGTGGAACCGGCGGTACGTCAGCCACGTGCACGTGGAGATGACCGAGTCGTTCGGCGTGGAGGGGCGCGGCGCCTTCTACGAGACCGTGGGGTGCCTGCGTGACGTCGTGCAGAACCACCTGCTGCAGCTGGTGTGCATGCTGGCCATGGACCCGCCGGTATCCATGGACGCCGACGCCATCGCCGACGAGAAGATGAAGGTGCTGCGCTCCATCAAGCCGCTCGGGTCCGATGCGATCGTGCGGGGCCAGTACGACGGCTATCGCGAGGAGGACGGCGTGGCGCCCGACAGCGATGTGGACACCTACTGCGCGCTGCGGTTCGAGATCGACTCGTGGCGGTGGGCCGGCGTGCCCTTCACCATCCGGGCGGGCAAGGGCATGGCGCGCACCCTCACCGAGGCGGTGGTCGAGTACGTGGCCCCGCCCCGGCAGCTGTTCCCCGATGCCGACGGCACCTTCGAGCCCAACCGCATGCGATTCCGCATGAAGCCGGACGACCTGATCGAGCTGAGCATGCAGGTGAAGCAGCCCGGCGACCGCGTGGTCATGGAGACCGTGGACCTGTCGGTGCACTACTCGTCACGCCTCGGCCTGCCCGGTCCGGCCGCGTATGAGCGCCTGCTGGGCGATGCCATCGCGGGCGAGCGCCGGCTGTTCGCGCGCGGCGACCTGGTGGAGGAGCAGTGGCGCGTCATCGAGCCGCTCCTCGAGGCTCCGCCGCCCGTGCAGCCCTACTGGCGCGGCAGCATGGGCCCCGCAGCGGCCGACCGCCTGCTGCCCGCCGACCTGCCCGAGATGCTCAGCAGCCCGCACGTGCCCGCCCCCGCCTGATGCAGGCGATCGGCGTGGACGTGGGTGGCACCGGCATCAAGGCGGCGCTGGTCGACACCGCGACGGGTGAGTTCCATGGCGAGCGCGTGCGCATTGGCACCCCGCACCCCGCCACGCCCCCTGCGGTGCTGTCGGCCACGCGGGAGCTCATCGCGCACCTGCCCATGGCGGCGCCGGTGGGCATCGGGTTCCCCGCGCCGGTGGTGGATGGCGTCACCACCACGGCGGCCCATGTGGATCCCGCGTGGGTGGGGGCACCCGCCCGCCGGCTGTTCGCCGATGCCCTGGGCAGGCCGGTGGCCCTGGTGAACGATGCCGATGCCGCCGGGGTGGCGGAGGCCCGCTACGGGGCAGCACGGGACGTCGAGGGCGTGGTGGTGGTGTTGACCCTCGGGACGGGCATCGGCTCGGCCATCCTCAACGACGGGGTGCTCGTGCCCAACACCGAACTCGGGCACCTGGAGATCCGCGGGAAGGCGGCCGAGAAGCGCGCCGCATCGTCGGTGCGCGATGCGCATGGGCTCTCGTGGGCGCAGTGGGCGGGCAGGCTGTCCGAGGTCATCGGGGTGATCGACCGGCTGCTGTGGCCCGACCTCGTGCTGCTCGGCGGCGGGGTATCGCGCAAGGCCGACAAGTTCGTGCCGCTGCTCGACGTCCGGCCGCCGGTGCGGGCGGCCGCCTTGCAGAACCGGGCCGGCATCGCCGGGGCGGCATCGCTGGCAGTGGCGCGCAGGTGATCATCGCGGGGGTGGACGGCGGGCTGCGTGTCATCACCCAGACCGCCCACCAGGAGCAGTGCGGGCGCATCGCCGCGGCGTGGGGCAACCATGCGTTCGCCCGGCCGGAGCCGTGGGAACCCGTGGTACGTGCGGCGGGGATGCACGACGAGGGCTGGCGGCCCTGGGAGGACGAGGCCGGCGTGGACGCGGCGGGACGCCCCCGGGGGTTCACGGACATGCCCGAGGACGTCCACTGCGCGATACATGCGCGAAGCGCCGCCGCCGCGCGGGATGCAGGCGTCCGCGTGGGCCTGCTGGTGGGCATGCACGTATCCGGCCTGCCAATGCGTCGCCTCGGCCTCGATGGCCCCATGCCCGTCCCGGGTGATCGGGGCGCGGCCGTGGAGGACCTCGTGCGGTCGCAGGCAGTGCACGCACGGCAGCTCCGGTCGGCCATCGGCGAGGGGGTTGAGGTCGCGTCGTGGGCCTGGGCGGCCTACCGGGTGCTCCAGGCCGTGGACCTCCTCAGCCTCTACCTCACGTGGAGGGGGCTCGCGTCGGCCGAGGCCTGGACGCTGCCGCGTGTTCCCCGGTGCCAGGGCGACGAGAGGGGGAGGGAGCTGGTCATCCGGCCCGCGGGCGCGCGGGCATGCTCGGTGTCCCCGTGGCCCTTTGCGTCGGCCCGGGTGAGCGCCCCGGTGGACTACCGCATCATCGAGGACCGTCCCTACCGCGATGCGGCGGCACTCGCCGCCGCGCTGGTGGCCGCCCCCACCGTGCGGCAGGACATGGAGCTGGTGGCCACGTGATCGCGCGGCGACTCGGCTATGCGGCGCTGGTGGCGCTGGCCCTTGCGATCGTCACCTACTGGGCGAGCATCGGAACGGTCGTGGGGCAGGAGTTCGGGGATCAGGCGTACGAGGAGAGGTTCATCGCCGACCCATCCGTGCGCGACGCCGCGCGCGATTTCCTGGGCCTCCTCACGCATGGATCGCTGCTCATCGTGGGCGCGGCGCTGGTCGTGGTGGCCCTCGTCCGCCACCGGCCACGCCTGGGGATCGGCGTGGGGGCATTGGTCTTCGGCACCGCCTTCCTCGCCGAGGTCCTGAAGGAGGCCATCCCGCGCCCCGAGCTGGGAGTCGATCCCTTCGAGCTCGCGCACAACACCGGCCCCAGCGGACATGCGTCGATCTCGATGGCCATCGTCCTGAGCGCCGTGATGGTCACTCCTCCCCGGGGCCGCGTGCCCGTGGCCGCCGTGGGGGCGGTGCTCGTGGCGATCATGGCCACCAGCACGCTCGCCGCAGGGTGGCACCGCCCGGGGGACGCCCTGGCGGGGGAGCTCATGGCCACCTCGATCGCGCTCGCCGTGTGCGCCGTGCTCGTGGCGCTGCGGGGGGCCGGGGCCGCGCCGGGCGCACGGGTGCCCGCCACGCCCGCGCGGTGGTGGGCCTACGCGATCCTGTCGGTGCCGGTGCTGATCGTCCTCATCGACCTGCTGGTGCTGCCGGAGGCCGCCACCGCCGGATCCGGGCACGTGGAGTTCGTGCTGGCGGGCGTGATGATCGCGGGCCTCGCCATTGCGTGCGTCGCCGCGGTCACGGTGCTGCTGCAGCACGTCGACCTCGATCCGATGTCGAGGTCCGCCGGTAGGCTGGACCGGTGAGCGACGAATCCCCGGAGCCGCCCGCGCCCACGACCCAGGGCCCGAACTGCTGCGTCACGGCCGCGGCCACCTTCGGCATGGTCGCCGCGGTCGCGGTGGCGCTGGCCGGCGCGCTCGCGCGCGCGGTCAGTGCTCGTACTTGAAGCTGATCAGCAGGCGCACGCGGAAGCGGTCCACGGTGCCGTCCTTGACGGTGACATCCTGCTTCACCACCTCGGCCACCCGCAGGTCGCGCAGGGTGCTGGATGCGGTCTCCACGGCAAGGCGCGTGGCCGCCTCCCACGACTCGCCGCTGGTGCCGACGATCTCGATGACCTTGTAGACGCTGTCAGTGGACACGGGGTGCCTTCCGTTCGTGTGCCCGCGGCGATCCGCGGCTCACCATGATTGTGGCGGCCCGAGGTCCGAACCCGCAACCTCCGCCGCGATGGCGATCGTCCCCTCCGCGCGCAGTCGCTCGGTGTTGATCCTCGCCCGGGCGATCATCTCGGGCCCGGCGGCAAGGGCCACGCGACCGGCGTGGGCATCGCCCACCAGTGCCCAGCGGTCCCCGGGCCCGTCGAGGCAGCGGCGCGCCAGCACCGCGCAGGCCACGGCATCGATGACCGCCGCCTCGTCAAGCGCGGCAAGATCCCCCTGTCGCGTGGCGGGCGGCCAGCCGTCCAGCACGGCCGCCGTTGCAAGCACCTCCCGTGCGGGCGCGAGCCCGTCGTGCCGCGCCCGCCCGCCGCGGGGCCGAAACGCCGGGGCCCGCACCGCCAGCCACTCCGCGCGGTAGTCCGCCAGTCCGAGCGGGGGGGAGCCGGGCGGGTGCCGATCCTCCCACAGCAGTTGGCGCAGCACCTGGTCGGGCAGCGCCTCGGCCACCACGTGGCCCGCCTCCGCCAGGCGCCCCGCGAGGGCCGGGCCACGCGCGCCGCCGTGCACCGCCTGCATGCGGGCGGGGGTCACGGGGAACGCGGCGATGTCCAGCCACGCGAGAACGTGCTCGACGTCGCGGCGACCGCGCACGTCCGGCACGGCGACGGGGGCGTCCACCAGCACGAGGGCCGGTTGGTCTCCCGCGGCCTCGGCGATATCCGCATCCGCACGGCACATCCGCACCCCTGACAGGCGATTGTCAGGGGTAATCTCGGCCACCGCGCACCACGCCGGCGCGTCCTCGCGCCGCGCGTCCTGCACCAGGTGGATGCCCACGGCCCTCACCTGTCGAGCCTATCGTGGGGCTGCCCGCACGCGGCATTTCGCCCCGCTCCGCTAGCCTCTGCCGCTGGCAAGGGCCGCGAGACCCCGCGGCAGTCCCCGAGTCCGGTTGGAGACATGAGCTCGATCCTGCTCCTCATCATCTCGCTCG
>CAZEUE010000119.1:0-5113 GCA_964514615.1 uncultured Bifidobacterium sp.
CCTCGCGGATGTGGTACCCGCTGATCGAGATGGTGTTGAAGCGCGGCATCTCGGCGGCGCAGTAGGCGAAGGTGTCGGTGGTCAGCCGCATGCTCGCGTGGGGCGGGAAGATGTAGTTGCCCCGCGCGACATACTCCTTCAGCACGTCGTTCTGGATGGTTCCGCGAAGCTGGTCGGGCGCCACGCCCTGGGTCTCGCCCACCAGCCGGTACAGCAGCAGCAGCACGGCCGCAGGGGCGTTGATGGTCATGCTGGTGGATACCTCGCCCAGCGGGATGCCATCGAACACGCGCAGCATGTCGTCCAGCGAGTCGATGGCCACCCCCACGCGGCCCACCTCGCCCAGGGCCCGCGGGTCGTCGGAGTCCATGCCCAGCTGGGTGGGCAGGTCGAACGCCATCGACAGCCCCGGTGCCCCGTTGGCCAGCAGGTAGCGGAACCGCTCGTTGGTCTCCTCGGCCGTGGCGAAGCCCGCGTACTGGCGCATGGTCCACGGCTTCTCGCGGTACATCGTGCGGTAGGGCCCGCGGGTGAAGGGGTATTCGCCGGGCTCGCCGAGGGCGGTCGCCAGGTCGAGTGCCTGCACGTCGCCCGCGTGGTAGACGGGTTCGATCTCGATTCCGGAGTCGGTGCTCCGGGCCTTGCCTGCGGCGTCGGTCCTGCTGCTCACGCTCGCCTCCCGAAAGTCGCGGCACGCTACCAAAACGGGGGTTCCCGCCAGCGCGGTCCGCAGCGCGTCGCGATACCCTCCGGGCGATGAGCGATCAGGATCGCCGGCTCGACCCGGCCACCGGCCCCGGCGTGGGCGTGATCGATGCCACCGACCAGTCCGTGGACGTCGAGGAGAACCTCTGGACCGACGACTCGGGCGAGGACCTCCAGGGCTGGTACTGCATCGCCACCGATCCGTGGCCCTGCCCCGCCGAGGGATGCGGGTTCGTGGCCAATCACATCACCGCCGCCCACCTGGTCATCTGCTGGCCCGAGATGGACGACCCCAACCTGCTCACCCATGCGCAGATCGCCAAGGAGGTCGGCCGCAATCCGCGGGTGGTGGAGTACCAGACCGGCATGGGCCCGGCGTGCTCGTACTACCAGTGGATCGCCGCGGGCCGGCCGGTGCACGGCGTGCGCGCACAGGACGCCTAGAGCAGGCGCCGCGCCTTCAGGTCTGCCACCACGGCCCGGGTGAGCGTGGCCGAGATCAGCCCGGTCCTGCGCAGGAACCGGTTGTCCTCGGGCGCCGCGCCCGCCTCCACGAGTATCCGCGACCCCGCGGTGGTGCGGTAGAAGCCGTAGAAGTGGTTCATGCGGCGGTTGGAGTTCGGGGGAATGACCCCGGCGAACCGGCCGCGGGCGCCGTTGGCCCGCCTGTAGATGCGCTTGAGCGCCGCGGACACCCGCCGCGCGGTGGCCGCCGAGGTGCGCTCCACGGCCGGGCTCACGGTGGTTGCCGGGGTGCGATGCGGCGCGCTATCCGGGTAGGGCCTGGGCCGTGCCGTGCCAAAGCCCTGGCCGCGGTAGTAGTTCTCGCCTCCGCCGGTGATGGCGTGCCCCACCATCGCGGCTCCGCCGGGCGAGTCGTGGTGGATGCTGATGAAGGTGGCGCCCCCCACGCCCAGGGGCTTCACGCGCGCCGGCTGGGGCCGGGCGTCCACGCCCGCCGCCCTCAGGCGGCGCACCATGTCGTCGCGCACGCGCCGGTTGAATGTCGACTCCAGGCCGAAGGGATTGCCCGACGCCCCGGTCTGGGCCAGGTATCCCGGCTCGCCCGGGCTCAGGTGCCCGGCCTGCACCAGCACCACGGGCTTGGCGCCCATCAGCGCGGCCGGGGCGCACAGGGCCACCACGGCCGTCGCGATCGATATCCGGCGAATTCGCATGGCGGCAGCATGCCAGCGCGGGCGGACCGCGCTACCCGCGACGCCTGCGCGGGAACACGTCGAGCGCCAGCGAGCGCACGCGATCGAGGATGAGCACGCCGTCGAGGTGGTCCATCTCATGCAGGATCACGCGCGCCTCGAAGCCCTCGGCGCGTACGTGGCGGTGCTCGCCGCGCGCGTCCCGGTAGCGCACCGTCACCGCCACGGGCCGCTCCACGTTTGCGGTGATGTCCGGCAGGCTCAGGCAGCCCTCGCGCCCCACCTCTGCGCCCTCCTGGCGCACGAGCACGGGATTCACCATCACCATGGGGCCGTGCGCATGCGGCACCTTGGGGTGCCCGGTGCAGTCCACGAAGCACGCGCGCCACAACTGGCCCACCTGCGGCGCGGCGATGCCCGTGGTGCGCGGGTACGAGCGCGCGGTGTCCTCCAGGTCGCGGGCCAGGCGCCCGATGGCGGCACCGAATGACCGCACCGGCGGGCACGGGGCCTTCAGCCGGCGGTCGGGGTAGGTGACGACCGGGCGGATCAGAGCAGCCGCTCGGACTCCGCCTGCACCGAGATGTCCAGTCCGGCGAGCTCGGGGCACCGCAGTGCGTCGTGAACGGCGCCCGCCTGCATGCCGGCCGGCGGCCGTGCCTCGATGCCCAGCACGTAGATGGGCGGGTCGCCCACCAGGCGCGAGCTGAGGTCGACGATGTTCACGCCGGCCGACGCCAGCGCCTCGGCCGCGCCGTGCACGATGCCGGGGCGGTCCGCCCCGTAGATGGTGATCACGCACCGGTCGTCGTCGATGTCGCGCTGCGCGGGGGCCGCGGGGCGCACGCCCAGCGACAGCCCCATCTGCGACGACGCCGGCGCCAGCAGGTCCACGATGTCCTGGTCGGTCACCCATGCGGGGACCTCCACGGCGAGCACCATGGCGAACGACCCGGCCAGGATCGCCGCGCGGCAGTTCTCCACGTTGCCGCCGGCGCCCAGCAGCGCGCCGGTGACGGCCGCCACGATGCCCGGGCGGTCCTCGCCCACGATGCTCACGGTGTACTCGCTCATGTCGCGAGATTAGGGGGCCACCTATGCTTGCGGCGTGAGCGGCCGGTCATCGCTGAACCCCGCCCTGGTCGTGACGGCGGCGCGCATCGCGCTGATCCCGATCGTCATGGTGCTGATCCTCGTGGACGACGAGGGCGGCCGGTACTGGGCGTTCGGCCTCTACGTGCTGGCCGCGGCCACCGACTCGCTGGACGGGTGGCTTGCGCGATCACGCGGCGAGGTCACCGTGGCCGGGGCCTTCCTGGACCCGCTGGCCGACAAGTTGCTGGTGGCGGGCGCGCTGCTGTGCCTCATCGAGGTGGGTGATGTCTCGGCGTGGATCGCCATGATCATCATCACCCGCGAGTTCGCCGTCACCGGCCTGCGCCTCATCGCCGTGCGCGAGGACCTGGTCATCCCGGCCAGCAACCTCGGAAAGCTCAAGACCCTCAGCCAGAACGTGGCCATCGCATGGGTCATCCTGAACGTTGCCCCGCAGTGGCAGTACGACGCCCTGCTGTACCTGGCGGTGGCCCTCACCGTCATCTCGGGCGCCTACTACTTCATCATGGCCCGGCGCCGGCTCTTCGAGGGCCGCGTGCCCGCGCCCGACGTCACCGGAGATCCGTGAGCCAGGTCCTCGCCCTCGTACTCGCCTACCTGCTGGGCTCCATCCCCTTCGCCTACCTCGCCGGTCGCCTCAACGGGGTCGACCTGCGCACGGTGGGCAGCGGCAACCTGGGCGCCACCAACGTGTTCCGCACGCTGGGCCGCACGGTCGGCATCGTGGTCATGGTGCTCGACATCGCCAAGGGCGCGGCGGCGGTGGTGATCGCGCAGTGGCTCGCCGGCGGGTCGTGGTGGCCCATCGCGGCCGGCGCGCTGGCCATCCTGGGCCACGTGTTCCCCGTGTGGACCGGCTTTGCGGGCGGGAAGGGGGTGGCCGTGGGCGCCGGCGCGCTGATCGGCCTGGTGCCGCTGGCCAGCGCCACGCTCATCGTGCTCTGGGTGCTGCTGGTGCTGATCACCCGCTATGTGTCGGTGGCCAGCATCACCTGCGCCCTGGCCGCGGCCCCGCTCGCGTGGGTGTTCGGCGCCCCGTGGTCGTACGTGGGCTTCATCGCGCTCGCCGGCCTGTTCGTCATCTGGAAGCACCGCGAGAACGTCCAGCGGCTCATCGACGGCACCGAGAACCGCATCCACCTGGGCGGCAAGGGAACCCCCGACCCCACCTGACGCCGCGGGGCGATCCCGGGGTGCTTCCGGAGGGAAGACGAAACGACGCCCTGCTCTCCGGGGCGCAGCCCCGGAGCGCTCGCGATTCCGATTCGCGACCGGAGGAAGCACCCCGGGATCGCGATCCCATCGGCGTCAGGCGGGGGCGTCCAGCCATTCGGCGAGGGTGATGTGCCGGCCGGCGTGCGGGCCGCCGGCCACCTCGGCGCGCATCTCGCCCAGCACGCCGTGCCGCTCGGCCTCGACGTCGTGGGTGTGGATGGTCTCGTAGTTCTCCTGGTGCGCCGACACGAAGGCGTCGTCGGGCAGGGCCGGGAACCGGGCGATGACGCCCGCCACCATCTCACGCACGGAGTCCTCCACGAACCGCGGGCGGCGGTGGGCCTTGTCCACCACGTACAGCTCGTCGGGGCGCTTCAGCAACTCGTAGATCTCGGATGACATGCCGTCCTCCACGATCTCGATGAGGGCATCGGCGGGGATCTCCACGGGGCCGGGTGCGCCCACCAGCAAGGTGCCACGCGCGCGCTGGTTGTGCGTGGCGATGGGCACGCGGGCCACGATGCGGTCGATCTCGTCCGCCGAGAAGCCGTCCTCGGCGAGCGCGGCCTCGGCCTGCTCGCGCACCAGGCCCTGCGCGCATGGGCAGGCGTTCATGCCCTGCGCCGACACGCCCACGGCACGCCGGCTGCTGCCCGGGCGGGCCGATGCGGTGCCGATGAGCCCGTACATCTCCTGCGTGGCCACGTCCGTCACGGGCGTGCGCTTCTCCACCGGGTATCGCGCGCGGATGGTGGCCATGCCGCGCAGGGCCCCCTGCCGCTCCACCACGCGCCGCGCGATGTTCTCGGCCAGCGCCTCGATGGCCACCGGCTCGCCGATGAGCACCGCGTCGATGGCCTCGTTCACCTCTTCCTCGAAGCGCGACATGTGCACGCCCTTCTGGTCGGGGTCGAGGTCCA
>CAZEUE010000120.1:0-5107 GCA_964514615.1 uncultured Bifidobacterium sp.
GCGCCTACGCGGACTGGAGCCGCTACCGCGAGGCCAAGATGGACCTGCAGAACGCGGGCCTGGAGCTGATCGAGATGCCCTCGGCACGCGAGGGCGCCAAGAACCGCGCCGACATCAAGCTGGCGGTCGACGCCATGGAGCTTGCGTACTCCCGCGAGCACGTGGACAACTTCGTGATCGTGTCGGGCGACAGCGACTTCACCCCGCTGGTGGGCAAGTTGCGCGAGCTCAACAAGCGCGTGATCGGCATGGGCAACCGCGAGAGCTCCAGCGAGCTGCTCATCGCCAACTGCGACGAGTTCATCTTCTACGACAGCGTGGCGTCGTCGTCGCGGCGTGGGCGCGGCGGGTCGCGCAAGGACCCCGTGGCCCTGCTGCAGGAGTCGCTCATGGCGCTGCAGCGCGAGGGCGTGGACCTTCCGCTGGCCAGCATGGTGAAGGACGCCATGCGCCGCAAGGACCCCGCCTTCGACGAGAATGCGCTGGGCTTCTCGACGTTCAGCAAGTTCCTGGAGGGCACCGCATCGAAGGCGGGCATCAGCCTGCAGACCGACCCCCGCAGCGGCACGTACCGGGTAAGCACGTCGGACATCCCCGAGGGCGCCGCCGCGACCGCGGGCGGCGGCGATGACGACGACGGTCCGTCGGAGGGCCGGCGCAGGCGACGGCGCGGCGGGCGCGGGCGTGGATCCGGTGGCGGTGACGGCGCAGGCGAGCGCAGGTCGCGCACCGACGACGCCGTGGCGGCGGAGGCCGGGACGGACACCTTCGAGGTGTTCGTCACCCCCACCCCGGACCCCGACCTGGGGCAGCTCCCCTCGCTCGACGAGCCCATCACCTACGAGGACATGGTGCTGCTCACGCCCGAGGTGGAGGCCGAGGTGCAGGCGGCGGGCGTGAAGGACGACGACCCCGACGCCCCGCCGGCGCGCAGCACGCGCCGTCGGCGTCGCCGGGCATCGGCCGATGCCGACACCGAGGCCGAGCCCACGCCCGACGACCTCGAGGCGATCGCCGACGAGGACGCCGCGGCCGAGGAGGCCAGCGAGGAGGGCCTGGCGGAGGTCGGCGAGACGCCCTCGCCGGAGGAGCAGGTGGCGGCCGAGGCCCCGCCCGCGGAGGAGGAGAAGCCCGCCCCGCGTCGGCGCGTGCGGCGCAGCAGCGCCGCCAAGAAGGCCGAGGAGGCCGAGGCAGCGGCTCCGGCGGAGGCCGCCGAGGAGGCACCCGCCGCCGAGGAGAAGCCCAAGCGGCGTCGCGCCCCGGCGAAGAAGAAGGCCGAGGAGGCACCCGCGGAGGCCGCGGCCGCCGAGGAGGCACCCGCCGCCGAGGAGAAGCCCAAGCGGCGTCGCGCCCCGGCGAAGAAGAAGGCCGAGGAGGCACCCGCGGAGGCCGCGGCCGAGTAGCACCGGATCGGCGGCGGGGCCGGGCGCGCCCCGCCGCCGACCGTTCAGCGGGCGCCGCCGCGCCCCGGGGGTAGCCTGCGCTCGTGCCCGCGGCCGATCTCCTGGTCAACACGCTCGCGTCGCCGATGATCCTGGCGTTCGTCCTCGCGGTCCTCGCCACGGCACTCGGCAGCGACCTGCGGCTCCCCAAGGCGCTCTCCACCAGCCTGTCCATCTACCTGCTGCTGGCCATCGGGTTCAAGGGCGGCAAGGCGCTGGCCGTGGAGCAGGTGGGCGACATCCTCGTGCCGCTGCTGGTGACGATCGGGCTGGGCATCATCACGCCGCTCGTGGCCTACGTGATGGCCAAGCGCATCCTGCCCATCGGCAAGATCGACGCCTGCGCCCTGGCGGCTCATTACGGGTCGGTGAGCGCGGTCACCTTCGCCGCCGCGCTGACCGTGCTGGGCGACAGCGGGGTGTTCGTGGAGGGCTTCGCCCCGGCGCTGCTGGCGCTGCTGGAGATCCCGGGAATCGTGGTGGCGCTCACCCTGGCGTCGTCCGAGGTACGCGGCGAGGGCGGCGGCTGGGGCGAGGCACTCAAGGAGGCGCTGCTGGGGCGCAGCATCGTGCTGCTGGCGGGCGGTCTGGCGATCGGCTGGATCGCCGGGCCGGAGCGCATGGAGCTCGTGGACCCGCTGTTCGAGGGCCTGTTCTACGGCGCGCTCACGCTGTTCCTGATCGAGCTCGGGGTGACCGTGGCCAAGCGGGCATCCAGCCTGCGGGCCTTCGGCGCGCGCCTGGTGGTGATGGGCATCGCCATCCCGCTGGTCAACGGCACGCTGGGCGTGACCCTGGCCACCCTGTCCGGGCTGTCGGTGGGTGGCGCCACGATCGTGGGCGTCATGGCCGCCAGCGCGTCGTACATCGCCGCGCCGGCGGCGGTGCGCATCGCGCTGCCCGACGCCAACCCCGCGCTGTACCTCACGGCGGCCCTCGGAATCACCTTCCCCTTCAACCTCATCGTGGGCATACCGCTGTTCTTCTGGCTGGCGCAGGCCATCGGCGGCTAGGCGGCGCCCGCGCCGACGGGCATCATTGCCCGGATGAGCGCAACCGATGACCTCCTCCATTACTCCAAGGAGTGGGCGGCCTCGTTCACCCAGGGCGACCTGGGGGTGGAGCCCACCCTCAAGCTGGCCGTGGTGGCCTGCATGGACTCCCGCCTGAACCCGCAGGCGCTGCTGGGGCTGCGCCCGGGCGAGGCGCACTACATGCGCAACGCCGGCGGCACGGTGACCGACGACATGATCCGCTCGCTGTGCATCTCGCAGCGGTTCCTGGGCACCCGGGAGATCATCCTCATCCACCACACCGACTGCGGAATGCTGCGGTTCACCGACGACGAGCTGCTGCGATCGCTGCACAACGAGACCGGCATCAGGCCCACGTGGGCGGTGGAGACCTTCGCCGACACCGAGGAGGACCTTCGGATGTCGATGCGCCGGGTTCGCACCAGCAGGTTCATCCCCTACACCGACCAGGTGCGGGGCTTCATGTACGACGTCACCACGGGCCGCCTGGTGGAGGTGGAGGCCTAGGAGACCTCCACGGCCTCCTCGGCGATCTGCTCGCCGTCCCGGGCCGCGCGGTCCAGGCGGAATGCGCGGATGACCGGCTGGTCCGGGTCCTGCAGCGAGACGATCACGTAGAGGGGCTCGGCGAAGAAGGCCAGGTCCACGTCGGTGCGCGAGGGGTAGGCCGCCGAGCGCGTGTGCGAGTGGTAGATGGCCAGCAGGTCCTCGCCGGCGTCGTCGATGTCGTCCATCAACTCCATCTGCTCGCGCGGGTCCATCACGTACATGAACGGCGTGCCCTCCGCGTTGGTGGCCGGCAGCACGCGGGTGGCCGCGCCGTCACTGCCCGCGATGAGGCCGCAGCACTCGTTGGGGAACTCCGCGCGGGCGTGGGCGATGAGGGCATCGGCCTGTGCCCGGGTCAGCCTCATGCGACGGGCCCCGCTACCAGAAGACGCCGTTGTCGAGCGTCTCCTCGACGGCCTCGATCTCGTCGGTCCAGATTCCGGCGGACAGGTACTTCCAGCCGCTGTCGCAGATGATGCCGACCACGGTGCCGCTGTCCATGCCCTGCGCCACGCGCGCGCAGGTGTGCATGACCGCCCCGCTGGACACCCCGGCGAAGATGCCGTGCTCGGACGCCAGCCGGCGGGTCATCACGATGGCGTCCATGTTCTCGACCAGCAGCTTGCGGTCGAGCCGCGACAGGTCGAGGATGGGCGGGATGAAGCCGTCGTCCAGGCTGCGAAGCCCGCTGACGGGATCGCCCTGCATGGGCTCGCAGGCGATCACCTGGATGTCGGCGCGGTGCTCCTTGAGGCGCCGCGAGCATCCCATGAGCGTGCCGCCCGTGCCGAGGCCCGCCACGAAGGCATCCACCTCCGGGCAGTCGCGCAGGATCTCCGCCGCCGTGCCCTCGTAGTGGGCGCGCGGGTTGGCCGGGTTGCCGTACTGGAAGAGCATGGGGATGCCCTCCTGCGCCGACAACTGCCGGGCCATCTCCACCGAGCCGTTCGAGCCGGTCTCGCCCGGGCTCTCGATGATCTCGGCGCCGTAGATCTGCAGCAGGCGCCGGCGCTCCTCGGTGACGTTGTCGGGCATCACGGCCACCAGCTTGTAGCCGCGCACGCGGGCGATCATGGCCAGCGAGATACCGGTGTTGCCCGAGGTGGGCTCCATGATGGTATCGCCGGGGCGCAGCACGCCGCGCTCCTCGGCGTCGTCGACGAGCGACTTCGCCGTGCGGTCCTTGATGGAGCCCGTGGGGTTGTGGCTTTCCATCTTGGCGAGGATGCGCACGTCGGGGTTGGGCGACAGCCCCGACACGTCCACCAGCGGGGTGTCGCCGATGGTGGCCACCACGTCGGGCGACACCCCGAGTGGCGGGGCCTCCAGTCCGGACCGGGTCATCGGGCGCCTCCTGCCATGGCGGGAAGGATCATCACGGTGTCGGCGTCGCCCACGGGGGTGTCGGTCCACTGCAGCAGGCGGGCGTCCTCGTCGTTCACGTACACGTTCACGTACTTGTGCAGCTGGCCATCGCCGGTGAGGATCTGGCTGCCCACCGCAGGGAACTGCGCGCACAGGGCATCGAGCACCTCGCCCATGGTGGCCCCGGGAACCTCCACGGTGCGGTCGCCCCCCACGGCCTGGCGCAGCACCGGGGGGATCTTCACGGTGCTCACGCCGTCGCCCCCGCGTGGTCGTGGGTGCCCACGCCCGCGCACCAGGCCTCGTAGTCGCGCAGCCGAAGGTCGGCGTTGGGACCGCACGACGGGCAGTCGGGGTCGCGCCGCACGTTGAGCTCGGTGAAGGTCATGCCCAGGGCGTCGTAGATGAGCAGCCGGCCCGAGAGCGTGTCGCCGATGCCCAGCAGCACCTTGATGGCCTCGGTGGCCTGGATGTTGCCCATCACGCCGCACAGCACCCCGAGCACCCCGGCCTCGCCGCAGGAGGGGGCCAGGTCGGGCGGGGGCGGCTCGGGGAACAGGCAGCGGTAGCACGGGCCGTCGTAGGGCTGGAACACCGAGGCGTGGCCCTCGAAGCGCAGGATGCTGGCGTGCACCAGCGGCGTCCTGGTCATCAGCGCAGCGTCGGCCAGCAGGTAGCGCGTGGGGAAGTTGTCGGCGCCGTCCACCACCACGTCGT
>CAZEUE010000121.1:0-4902 GCA_964514615.1 uncultured Bifidobacterium sp.
AAGGACTTCGCCGCCGACGGAATCATGCTGCCGCGCGACGAGATGGTGCACGAGCTCGACGAATACGAGCACTTCGGCAACCGTCGCCTGCGCACGGTGGGCGAGCTCATCCAGGAGGCCTTCCGCATCGGCCTCTACCGCATGGAGCGCGTGGTGCGCGAGCGCATGAGCACCGAGGACCCCGACACCATCACGCCGCAGACCATCATCAACATCCGCCCGGTGGTCGCCGCCCTGAAGGAGTTCTTCGGGTCGTCGCAGCTGTCGCAGTTCATGGACCAGACCAACTCGCTGGCAGGGCTCACCCACCGGCGGCGCCTGTCGGCGCTGGGCGCGGGCGGGCTCACCCGCGAGCGCGCGCCCATCGAGGTGCGGGACGTGCACCCCACCCACTACGGGCGCATGTGCCCCATCGAGACCCCCGAGGGCCCGAACATCGGCCTGATCGGCTCGCTGTCGGCGCACGCCACCGTGAACGAGTTCGGGTTCATCCAGACCCCGTACCGCGTGGTGAAGGGCGGCAAGCTGCAGAAGGACGGATCCGACTGGAAGATCGTGTGGCTCGACGCCACCCAGGAGGAGAACAGCATCATCGCGCAGGCAAGCGCCGGGGTGGACAAGTCCGGCAGGCTGCTGGGCGATGAGGTGCTGTGCCGCCGCAACGGCCAGCCCGTGCTGGTGAGCGCCAAGGACGTCGAGTACATGGACGTGTCGCCCGACCAGATCGTGTCGGTGGCCACGGCCCTCATCCCGTTCCTCGAGCACAACGACGCCAACCGCGCCCTGATGGGCGCGAACATGCAGCGTCAGGCCGTGCCGCTCATGGTGAGCGAGGCCCCGCTGGTGGGCACCGGCATGGAGCACCGCGCCGCGGTGGACACCGGTGACGTGGTGGTGGCCCGGCGGGCCGGCACCGTGCGCTCGGTGGACGCCACGCGCATCATCGTGGAGGTGCGTGGCGGCGAGCACGACGAGTACGAGCTCGAGAAGTTCGTGCGCAGCAACCAGGGCACCCTCATCCACCAGAAGCCCATCGTGGGGATGGGCGACAAGGTGGAAGCAGGGCAGGTGCTCGCCGACGGCTCGTCCACCGACCAGGGCGAGCTGGCGCTGGGCAAGAACATGCTCGTCGCCTTCATGTCCTGGGAGGGCTACAACTTCGAGGACGCCATCATCGTGTCGCACCGCCTCGTGAAGGACGACGTGCTGTCGTCGATCCACATCGAGGAGTACGAGATCGACGCCCGCACCACCAAGCTGGGCGCCGAGGAGATCACCCGCGACATCCCCAACCGCTCCGAGGAGTCGCTGGCCGACCTCGACGAGCGGGGCGTGGTGCGCATCGGCGCCGAGGTGTCGTCGGGCGACCTGCTGGTGGGCAAGGTCACGCCGAAGGGCGAGACCGAGCTGACCGCCGAGGAGAAGCTGATCCGGGCCATCTTCAAGGAGAAGGCCGGCGAGGTGCGCGACACCTCGCTCAAGGTGCCCCACGGCGAGGGCGGCAAGGTCATCGACGTCAAGACCTTCAGCCGCGAGGACGGCGACGACCTGCCCGCGGGCGTCAACGAGATGGTGCGCGTGTACGTGGCCAAGCGCCGAAAGATCGCGGAGGGCGACAAGCTGGCCGGTCGCCACGGCAACAAGGGCGTGATCTCGCGCATCGTCCCCGAGGAGGACATGCCGTTCCTCGAGGACGGCACGCCGATCGACATGATCCTCAACCCGCTGGGCGTGCCCAGCCGCATGAACATCGGGCAGATCCTCGAGACCCACCTGGGCTGGGCGGCGGCCAGCGGGTGGCGCACGGGGGCCGACGGCTCCACCGAGCGCACCTTCGTGGCCACGCCGGTCTTCAACGGGGCCACTCCGGAGGACGTCGACAGCGTGCTGGCCGAGTGGGCGCAGGCCCACGCGGATGAGCCCATCGAGCTTCGGGTGAACCCGTCGGAGATCGAGGGCCGCCGCGCCAGCGGCAAGTTCCGCCTGTTCAACGGGCGCACCGGCGAGCCGTACGACGGCAAGGTGACCGTGGGCTACATGTACATGCTCAAGCTGCTGCACCTGGTGGACGACAAGATCCACGCCCGGTCCACCGGCCCGTACTCGCTCGTCACCCAGCAGCCGCTGGGCGGCAAGGCGCAGTTCGGCGGCCAGCGCTTCGGCGAGATGGAGGTGTGGGCGCTCGAGGCATACGGGGCCGCCTACACCCTGCAGGAGATGCTCACCATCAAGAGCGACGACACCGTGGGCCGCGTGAAGGCCTACGAGGCCATCGTGAAGGGCGAGAACATCCAGGAGCCCTCCATCCCGGAGAGCTTCAAGGTGCTGCTGAAGGAGATGCAGAGCCTGGCGCTCGACGTCCGCATCGAGGGCGAGTCGGGGGTGGACACCGCCGCCCGCGAGGACGACGAGCTGCTGCGCGCGGCCGAGGAGCTGGGCATCGACCTCTCCGGCGCGCCGCTTCCGATCGAGGAGGAACTCGAGCGGGAGGCGCAGGAGGCCAAGGAGGCCGAGAAGGTGGCGGCCGGAGCGGGTGACGGCGGCGACGACCAGGGTGACGCGGAGGACGGCAAGTGATCGACATCAACAACTTCGACTCCATCAAGATCGGCCTCGCCTCGTCGAAGCAGATCCGCCAGTGGTCGTCGGGCGAGGTCACCAAGCCCGAGACCATCAACTACCGCACGCTCAAGCCCGAGAAGGACGGGCTCTTCTGCGAGAAGATCTTCGGTCCCACCAAGGACTGGGAGTGCTACTGCGGCAAGTACAAGCGCGTGCGGTACAAGGGCATCATCTGCGAGCGCTGCGGCGTCGAGGTCACCCGCGCCAAGGTGCGCCGCGAGCGCATGGGGCACATCGACCTGGCCGCGCCGGTCAGCCACATCTGGTTCTTCAAGGGCGTGCCCAGCCGCATCGGGTACATCCTCGACCTGGCGCCCAAGGAGCTCGAGAAGGTCCTCTACTTCGCGGCGTCCATCATCACCACGGTCGACACCGAGAAGCGCGACGCCGACCTGGGCACCTTGCAGGAGCAGGTGGACGAGGCCGTGCAGCAGTACGTGCAGGAGCGCGATATCCGCAGCCAGGAGCTGCGCGAGCGGCTCGATCGCCGCGTCAACTGGCTGCGCGAGGGCGAGGACGCCGGCTTCGACGTGGAGGACGAGTTCTGGGTGGAGGACATCGCCACCACCCGCGACCCCGAGAATCCCGACGCGCCCCCGGTGCCCAAGGAGCTCACCGACGCCGAGCGCAAGTCGATCGAGTCGGAGATGCGCAAGGAGACCGACGCGCTCATCCGCGATGACGAGCGCTACACCGAGGAGGCCGTCGAGCGCCTGCAGGAGGCCTGGGCGAAGTTCAAGGAGATCTCGCCCCGCGACGTCATCAACGACGACCAGCTGTTCCGCGAGATGCGCGACCGGTTCGCGTCGCCCTTCGGGTTCGGCGAGTACTTCGAGGGCGGCATGGGCGCGCAGGCCATCCGCCAGTTGCTCGAGGACTTCGACCTCGAGAAGGAGGCCGAGAACCTGCGCGAGGTCATCCGCACCTCTCGTGGCCAGCGGCACGCCCGCGCCCTCAAGCGCCTGCGCGTGTGCTCGGCGTTCATCCACTCGGACAACCGCCCGGAGTGGATGATCCTCGAGGCCGTCCCGGTGATCCCGCCGGAACTGCGCCCCATGGTGCAGCTGGACGGCGGCCGGTTCGCCACGTCGGACCTGAATGACCTGTACCGCCGTGTCATCAACCGCAACAACCGCCTCAAGCGGCTTCTCGACCTCGGCGCGCCCGAGATCATCGTGAACAACGAGAAGCGCATGCTGCAGGAGGCCGTCGACGCATTGTTCGACAACGGCCGCCGCGGTCGCGCGGTGACCGGCCCGGGCAACCGCCCGCTCAAGTCTCTGTCGGACATGCTCAAGGGCAAGCAGGGGCGCTTCCGCCAGAACCTCCTGGGCAAGCGCGTGGACTACTCGGGCCGCTCGGTCATCGTGGCCGGCCCCGAGCTGCGCCTGTACCAGTGCGGGCTGCCCAAGCTGATGGCGCTCGAGTTGTTCAAGCCGTTCATCATGAGCCGCCTGGTCGAGCGCAAGCAGGTCCAGAACATCAAGGCGGCCAAGAAGATGGTCGACTCGATGATCCCCGAGGTGTGGGACGTGCTCGAGGAGGTCATCGCCGAGCACCCCGTGCTGCTGAACCGCGCGCCCACGCTGCACCGCCTGGGCATCCAGGCCTTCGAGCCCGTGCTGGTGGAGGGCAAGGCCATCCAGCTGCACCCGCTCGTGTGCACCGCCTTCAACGCCGACTTCGACGGCGACCAGATGGCCGTGCACCTCCCGCTGTCGGTGGAGGCCCAGTCGGAGGCCCGCATCCTCATGCTGTCGGCCAACAACATCCTGTCGCCGGCGCACGGCCGCCCGATCACCGTGCCCAGCCAGGACATGATCCTCGGCCTCTACTACCTCACGTACTGCCCCACGGCGTACGTGCGCGAGAAGGGCGAGTCGGGCAACGGCCGCGCCATCGAGGTCATCGACCTGTGGGATTCCGAGGGCCGCTCGTTCGTCATCCCCAAGGGGCACGAGGCGCGCATCGAGGGCGTCACCGACTGGGTGGCCGACCCCTTCAAGGAGGCGCCGCAGGCGGCGCCGCGCGCCTTCCGCAGCGACGACGAGGTGCTGGGCGCGCTCGACCATGGCGTGGTGGGGCTGCAGGACCTGGTGGAGGTGCGGCCCGTGGCCGACCACGCCACCGGCCGCCTGGTCACCACCGCGGGCCGCGTGCTGTTCAACCACGAGCTGCGCGTGCAGCTGGACGAGCTGCTCGACCACGTGGAGGACCCGCACCCGTACCCGTGGCAGAACCGCGTGTTCACCAAGCGCGAGCTCGGTGAGTTCATCGAGG
>CAZEUE010000122.1:0-4880 GCA_964514615.1 uncultured Bifidobacterium sp.
CTCGTGCAGGAGGCCCTGCTGGACGACGCGGTGTCGTTCGACAAGGGCTGCTACCTGGGCCAGGAGACCGTGGCCCGCCTGCACTACCGGGGTCACCCCAACCGGCGCCTGGCGCGCATCATGCTGGACGGGCCGGTGGACCCGGGCACGGGCATCGAGGCCGGTGGCGAGGGCCCGGCACCGGGCCGGGTGACGAGCGTGGCAGAGGTGCCCGGCACCGGGTGGATGGCCCTCGGCATGCTCAGGCGCGAGGTGGCCGACGGGGCGGACGTCACCGTTGGCGGCGTGCGGGGGCGGGTACTGCCCCCCGGCTGATCCGCCGGTGATACCGTCGCGGGAGATGGGCATCACACGCAAGGACCGCGCGAAGGCCGCCCGCCAATCGTGGGTGGTGCGGCTGTTCTACGACACCGATGGCGACCTGCGCGGCTGGCGCGCGCTGGCCGTGGTGGCCGTGCTCGCGGGGGCGATCGTGTTCGGCACCGTCGTGGCGTCGTTCGCCGGAGCGGCCTTCGGGCCCGAGACGCTCGCGTGGGGGGCCCTGATCGTGTTCATGGGCATCAAGATCCCCCTGCTGGTGTTCGTGTTCTGGATCCTCATGCGCCAGGGTGGTGGCTATACGCAGAGCGACCTCACGGGCACCGAGCGCATGCGGGTGCTGGAGAGCCTGGTGCAGCAGGCACGCGCCGCCAAGGGCGCGCCCGACGAGGCCGAGCGCCTGCGCTGGGCATCGCGCGAGGCCTGGCGCATCGCCGACGAGGCGCCCGACGACGAGCGCCAGGACGCCATCGCGGTGGCGGTGGAGATCAGCGGGATGAAGCCCGCGCCGCCGCGGACCCGCGCCTAGGCGAACACCAGCGCGTCGTCCACCTCGCCCCCGCCGGCGAGGCTCTCCTCGATCTTGTCGAACGCCATCGCGTGCACCACGGCCGCGATGTCCTCCGCCGTGCCGCCGAGCGCCTCGGGGTGGCGTGCCTGCACGCTCACGCGACCCACGAAGCAGGTCTTCACGGCCACCACCTCCCCGCCCTCGTGCACCTGCACGTTGAAGCCCCAGAGGGTATGCGCCTCGTCGGTCAGCGACGTGCGCGGTGGCTCGGCCACCAGTTCGAAGGTCCTCTCGCCCGCCGTCACCGTGCGCGTGCTCACAGGTCCACCACCCGTCCCCGGTCGTCCACCCCGGCGGCCCCGCCGCCGCGACGTGGATCGCCGGCGGCGCTGAGGCCGCGGGCATCCGCGCCCACCGCGGAGACCCCGCCGAAGTAGAGGTTGGTCTCGTTCCACAGCCGGAGGTCGAAGCCCGCGGCCCGCAGGGCCGCGATGGCCCCGGCGGGCACCCCGCCCTCCACGTCCAGGCCGCCGCCCTCGTGGTGCACGCGTGGCCGGGACACCGCGTGCGCGGGCCCCAGGCCCCCATCCACCATGCCGGCGACCACCATGAGGATCGCAGACCGCAGGCGGTTCGACCCTGCCGATCCGACGGCGGCCATGGGCTGGTCGCCGTCCAGCAGCAGCGTGGGGGCCATCATGGACGTCATGCGTATTCCCGCGGGCGCGCCGCCGAAGCCCCCGGGGTTCAGGTCGCTCTCGCCCAGCATGTTGTTGAGCAGCACGCCCGTGCCCGGCACCATCACCCCCGACCCCGATCCGTTGCTCGACGACAGGCTGGCCATGCCGCCCTCCGCGTCGATCGCGCTGGCGTGGGTGGTGCCGGTGGGCTTGCGCGACGGGGGATCCCCGCGATCCCGGGCGGCGGCCACGGCGGCCCAGAAGCGCTCGAGGAAGTCCTCCTCGCCCAGCCCGTCGTGGAACCCGGGGCCGCGCAGGGCGTTGGCGGCGGCCTGCGCCAGCGCCACGTCGCGGTAGAAGGCGCCGTCATCGGCAGGGCGCGCGCCGGCATCGAGGGCGTGGAGGGCCGCCGCGATCAGCACCCCGCCCGCCGACGGCGGCGGGTTGGTGAGCACCGAGACACCACGGAACCCCACCTCCACCGGCCGGCGCTCCACCACCCGGTACGCGCGCAGGTCGTCGTGGGTGACCAGGCCGCCGGCCCCGGCCAGGTGGCGCACGATGCCATCGCCGAGCGCGCCCCCGTACATGCACGCCGCGCCCTCGCGGCCGAACAGGGCGAGCGTGTCGGCGAGATCGGGGAACACCAGTCGCGCGCCCGGCCGCGCCGCGCGGCCATCGGGCTGGAACTGGGCCGCCGAGGCCGGGGTGTGCCCCAGCATCTCCTCGAGTATGGCGTGCAGGTATGCCGTCTCGTCGCCCACCACCACGCCGGTGCGCGCGAGGTGCACGGCCGGCGCCACCAGATCGACCAGCGGCAGGCGCCCGAAGCGGCGCGAGGCCATGTCGAGCCCCGCCAGCATGCCCGGCACCGCCACCGACGCGGGCCCGATGTGGAATACCTGCTCCGCCGTGCCGAAGGGCACCGTGAACGCATGCAGGTCGGCGGGATCGAGCGCCCGCCCCCGGGGGCCGAGGCCGGGCACCGCCACGAAGAAGTCCAGCAGCGTGGCCGGTCCGCCGGGGGGCCGAACCAGGAGGAAACCCCCCGCCCCGGGACCGGTGAGGACGGCCTCGGTGACGGCCGACGTGAGGGCGGCCGCGATCACCGCGTCGGTGGCGGTGCCGCCCGCGGCCAGCGCCTCGGCGCCCGCGCGCGCGGACAGCGGGTGGCCCGCGGCCACGGCGCCCGTGATCACCGGGCGCCCAGTGCTAGGCGGCCGGGCCGTCGTCCGGGTCGGAGGAGCCCTGGTCGTCGTCCACCGCGAAGAGCCGCGTGGACTCGCCGGGTGGCGGCGTCACCTGGGTGGGCTGCGACGCCGAAGGCGCGGCGGGCAGGTCCGGCTCCGGGGCCGCGGCAAGCGCGGCCGGCGGCTCGGGCGGGGCCTTGGGCTCGACCGGCGGCGGGACGTCCGCCGACAGGTCGGGGGCCTCGGGCGGCTCGGCGATATCACCACTCGCCCCCACGGGCGCGGCGGGCGCCGGACGGGCGCGGCGGCCGCGCTCGATGCGCGTGGCGGGGGTGCGCGTGGCCACCGACCCGCCGCCCGACGGGGTGCCCGACAGCCCTGCGGCGATCACGGTGACCCACACCTGGTCGTCGAGCTGGTCGTCGACGGTCGCGCCGAAGATGATGTTGGCGTCGGGGTCCGCGGCGTCGGCCACCACCTGGGCGGCCTCGGTGACCTCGATCAGCGACATGCCCGGTCCGCCCGTGATGCCCAGCAGGATGCCCCGGGCGCCGTCGATGGGGGTCTCGAGCAGCGCCGACGAGATCGCCGCGGTAGCGGCGTCGGTGGCGCGGCTGCCGCCGCTGGCGTAGCCGATGCCCAGCAGCGCCGTGCCGGCATCCTTGAGGATGGTGCGCACGTCCGCGAAGTCGACGTTGATCAGACCGGGCAGCGTGATGAGGTCGCTGATGCCCTGCACGCCCTGGCGCAGCAGGTCGTCGGCCACCGCGAAGGCCTGCATCACGCTGGTGCCCCGGTCGAGCACGCTCATCAGCCGGTCGTTCGGGATGACGATGACGGTGTCGGCCGCCTCGCCCAGGTGGTGGATGCCGGCGTCAGCGGTACCCGCGCGCTTGTTGCCCTCGAAGCCGAACGGGCGGGTGACCACGGCCACGGCGAGTGCGCCCAGCTCGCGGGCCACCTTGGCCACGATGGGCGCGCCACCGGTGCCCGTTCCGCCGCCCTCGCCGGCCGCGATGAACACCAGGTCGCTGCCGCGCAGCACGCGGCGCAGGTGCTCCTCGCTCTCGCGGAAGGCCATCTCGCCCAGCGCGGGGTCGCCACCCGTGCCCAGCCCGCGCGTGACCTCGGCGCCGACGGGGATGACCACGTCGGCACGGCTTGAGTCGAGCGCCTGGCGGTCGGTGTTGATGGCGATGAACTCCACGCCATGCACGCCGGCTTCGATCATGCGGTCCACGGCGTTGCAGCCGCCGCCGCCCACGCCCACCACGCGCACCACGGCCTGGCCCTCGGCCCTCAGGGGTACCTCCTGGCGGGTCTCGGCCGGCGCCTCGGACTGCAGGCCCTGTGCACCGCCCTCGCCCGGGGTGGTGCTCCTGAACAGGTCCGCGAGCGGACCCTCGCGCATGGACTGCTTCTTCACGAGGCCAGTCTAAGCCCCGGCCCGGACTGCGGCCTCACGTCGCGCACCGGACGCCGCACGCGCTCGAGG
Organism: uncultured Bifidobacterium sp.; assembly: GCA_964514615.1. Lineage (GTDB taxonomy): Bacteria > Actinomycetota > Thermoleophilia > Miltoncostaeales > Miltoncostaeaceae > SYFI01. Next base: position 4,195 of record CAZEUE010000122.1, read on the forward strand.
TCGTCGGTCCACGCGCCATCGCGCTCCAGCACCTCGCGCGCCAACTGCCGGTACCACCGCGCGGCCTGCCCCCTGCCGTCGTAGGCGAGGATGCTCTTGCCCTGCACGGGGGCCTCCGCGAACCGCACGGTCTTGCCCACGCGGGTGCGGAACACGGTGTCCCCGAAGTTGTCCATCAGCACGTCCACGGCCTCGCGGCAGTGCATGGTGCGCCCGTCGTACATCGTCGGGAGGATGCCGAAGATGTGCACGTCGGGGTTGAGGTGCTCACGCACCTGCTCCATGGTGTGGGTCAGCTGTGCCAATCCGCGCAGCGACAGGTACTCGCACTGCACGGGGACGATCACGCCCTGCGCGGCCACGAACGCGTTGATGGTGAGCAGCCCCAGCGAGGGCGGGGTATCCATGATGATGTAGTCGTACTGTCCCCGCACCGGCTGCAGGGCGCGCTGGAGGGCGCGCTCGCGGCCGATCATGCTGGACAGCGCCAGCTCGGCCCCGGCCAGTTCGATGCCGGCGGGCGCGATGTCGATCTCGCGCACCTGGATGATGTCCGTGATGGGCAGGGCCTTCACCAGCACGTCGTACATGCCGTCCTGCAGGTTCTCGACGTCGATGCCCTGGCTCATCGAGAGGTTGCTCTGGGGGTCGAGGTCCACCACCAGCACGCGCTGCCCCTTCTCGTG
>CAZEUE010000123.1:0-4849 GCA_964514615.1 uncultured Bifidobacterium sp.
ATCCAGCGCTTGGTGCGGGTGGTCTCGCCCAGGTACTCGTGGGCGTCGTAGATGACGGGCCTGCCCGTGACCCGCCGCAGCCACAGCGCCTGGGGGAGCAGCTCGGGGTCGTGCACGTGGTAGGCGTCCACGTCCATCGCGCGGGCCCGGCGCGCCAACTGCCACCCGGCGCGCGCGCGGTCCGCCCGGGCCACCGGCTGCTCGGGCCCCAGCACCGATGCCCGCGCCCCGGCCTGCGCCAGCGCACGGACCTCCTTGTGGAAGATGCGCACGTCGCGGGGGCGGTGCACGGTGGTGAGGTGCACCACGCGCAGGCCGTCCAGCCGGGCCCCCGCGGCGCGCGCCGGGGCGTGGATGGGCCCCATGTGCGCTCCCCGCTCCGCCAGGTCGTCGAGCAGGTCCTCCCACAGGCGGTCGTACCCCGGAGCGCGCTCGTCGGCCAGGTAGGTGTTGTGCCACAGCAGCGCGGCGGCCCCGCCGTGGCGGCGCACGGCGTCGAGCACCCGCAGCGCGCGCTCGCGGGCCTCGGGCGCGGGGAGTGCCAGGTGCGAGTGCAGGGTGGTGTCCATCACGGCCAGCGGCACCAGCGTGATGCCGGCCGGGCGTTCCTCGCCGACGATCCACGGCCGGAAGGGCCGCGCATAGCCCGCGGCGAATCCGGGTCGCTCGCTGAAGCCCAGGCTGGCGTCGTACTCCAGCCCCGCCCGCTCCACCCGCAGCGGGGTGTCGTGGTACCGGAAGCGCAGGTAGTGGAAGCGCACGCCGTGCACGTCGGCGCCCTCGTCCCGCATCACCTGTACCTCGTCGCGCAGGGCCTGCTCCGATTCGGACGATGCGAACGCCCCGTGCAGCGCGACCTCGGATCCGGCCGCGCGCACGGCGGCGACCAGGTTGCGCCGCTCGCGCTCGTAGGTGCGCCGGGGGGTGCCGTCGAGCCGGTGGCGGTTGCGGCCGATGAGGAACACGGTGGACCGGAGCCCGCGGCGCCAGGTGGTCTCCAGGAGGTCCGGCAGGTTGTCCCACGGGTCGTGGCCGGCCAGGTCGCGCACGGCATGGTGGCGTCGGCGCTTGACGGCCCGCGCGATGCCCCGCGGCGTGCGGCGCCGGATGCGGTCGATGTCGTGGGTCAGGAACACCGTCCAGGACTCCGGCGCGGGCATGCCCAGCACGGTGCGGAGCGCCGCGAGATGGCCCTCGACCGCCGGGTCCTCGATGTCGAGGCCCGCGATGGCCGCGAATGCGCTGCGGTGGTATGGCAGGCGCCCGAACCGGTCGCGATCGGCCACGCGGTATTCATCCCAGCGGGCCAGCAGGTAGAAGGCCGAGGCCACGATGTCGCCGGGGATGGGCTCGTCGGGGTGCGCCGGCGGGAACAGCAGCGTGAGGCCCCCCGCGCGGTGAACGGCCGGGCCCGGGAAGGCCTCCTGGCCCTCGAAGAACTCCTGCGCCTCGGGCTGCAGGGGAATCCACGCGCCCTCATCCGGCGGGTCGGGGGCATAGGTGATGGCGGCGTCGGCGTCCACGAACGCGGCCTCGTGGCCCAGGCCCTCGGCCAGCGTCGCAAGCACCCACTGCGCACGCGGCAGGAACGCCGGGCGGCAGTCGCGGATGGCGATGCGCAGGGTGCTCACGACGCCCTCCTGCGCATGATGCGCCGCACCTGGCCCATGCCCGGGAGCGGGTCGGCCACCGAGAGCACGCCGTCCACCACCGGCGGGCGCAGCGTGGATGCGGCGGCCGCGCGGGCCCACCGGCGCCCGCGTACCTCGGCGGCCGTGGCCGGCAGGTGCCGCGCCGACAGCACCCAGCGGACGTCGCTGCGGTGGCCCTCGGGCCACGTGCGGGGCGCGCCCACGGCATCCAGGTATGCCGCGAGAGGGATGTTGACGCCCACCTCGGTGGCCAGTGAGATCCACAGCCACGAGCGCGGGTTGACCTCGATGAGGTAGTCGCGCCCGTCGCGCGGGTCGCGCTTCACCTCCACCTGCGAGATGCCGTGGAAGCCCATCTCGTCGAGCAGCGCATGGCAGCGGCGTGCCAGGCCGGGGTCCCACCAGGCCTCGGCGGCGCGCGCGGTGCCGAATCCCGGGGGCCACTGCCGCAGCTTGCGGCCGGTGAACGACGCCAGGGGGCGCCCTGCGGCGTCGCGGTACGAGCCGAGGGTCCAGAGCGCGTCATCCCCGCCGGGGATCACCTCGCACACCTGCGGCTGGTGCGCGGCGGCGCCGTGCCACCGGCGCCGGAGTTCGTCAGGGTCGTCGGCCTGCAGCACCTGGCGCCCGAACGCCCGCTTGAACCCGGCGGGATCCAGGCGCGGCTTGAGGATGACCGGGAACCGGAGCGCCGCGGCCGCGGCGGCCACGTCGTCCTCGTCGGCGGGTTCCACCGTCGCGGGCACGGGGAACCCGATGCGCCGGGCCGCCGCGTGCTGCGCCGACTTGTCGAGGTAGGGACGCAGGTGCCCCCAGGGGCTCCACGGCATGTCGAACCACTCGCGCAGGCGTGCCTCGTGCGGGCCGATGGCCTGGATGGCCTCGTCGTGGGTGGGGAACAGCACGCCCCGGGCGGCGAGCGAGCCACCCAGCACCGCGAGCTGCTCCACGAATGCGCCGGGATCCCGCACGGGGTCGGGGAGCACCACCTCGGCGGCATGGCGCGAGCGCAGCCCCATGGCCCGCGGGTCGTGGTCGGTGGCCATCACGGGCACGCCCTCGCGCCCCAGCGAGCGGATGATCCCGAGGGCGTTGGGGCCGGATGCCTGCAGCACCACGGCGATGGCCGGGGCCGGGGACGTCACCCCTGCGTCACCGCGGCGTACACCTGCTCCATGCGGCGCGCATTGGCCGCCCAGGTGTAGTTGGCCTCGGACCTGCGCAGGGCCTCGGCGCCCATCGCGCGTGCCAGGTCGGGATCGTCCAGCACGCGGGCGAGGGCCGCCGCCAGCCCCCCGGCGTCGTGCGGCTGCACAAGGAGACCGGTGACCGGGTCGTCCACGATCTCGGGCGTGCCGTCAACGGCCGTGGCCACCACCGGCAGGCCGCAGGCCATGGCCTCGCACACCACGGTGGGAAGTCCCTCCGACAGCGACGGCAGCACGAACACGTCGCCGGCCGACATGACCCAGCCCACCTCGTCGTGGGGAACCTTGCCCAGCCAGATGATGCGGTCGGCCACGCCGAGTTCGGCCGCGCGCTGCTCCAGCGGCTCGCGCAGGCCCCCGATGCCCGCCATCACCAGGCGTGGCGCGCCGGCGGAGCGCGCGGCCAGTATTCCCATGGCCTCGATCAGCGTGTCCACGCCCTTGCGCGGCACGAGCTTGCCCACGTACGCGATGACGGGGCCATCGTCCGGCACCGCGAGCCGCTTCCGGGCCTCCGCGGCGTCGCGCGGCATGAACACCTCGGCGTCGGCGCCGTTGGGCACCACGGTGATGGGGCGGCGGGGCCGCGCGATGGCATCGGCGGCGTCGCCGATGGCGCGGCTCACGGTGACCACGGCGTCGAGGGTCTGGATGGCCTCTGCCACGCGCATGCGCGCCTTGGCGCCTTGCGCGGGGATGTCCAGCACATCGGCCCGGTGCGCGGTGCCCACCGCCGGCACGCCCAGCTCGTGGCCCACGCGGGCCGCCGCCCAGCCATCCGGCACCATCATGTGGGCATGGATGACGTCGATGGGCCACCCGGCGTGGATGCGGCGCACCGTGCGGCGGATGCCGAGCAGGAAGGCATCGGCGTTGCGATGGCCCAGCCTGCCCCCGGGCAGCGTGACCTTGCGGGGGTAGTGGACGGTGACGCCCTCCACGGTGTCCTCGGGCACCACGTCACGGTACGACGACCAGCGGCCCAGTCCTGGCGGTGCCCATCCCTTGGGCGACACCACGCGCACGTCGTGGCCACGGTCGCGCAGCGCCTTCACCTGCTCGTGCACGAAGATCCCGCCGGTGGGGTTGACCGGGCTGGGGTACATGTGGCTGATCATCAGGATCCTCACGGCACCCTCCCGTCCGGGCCGACGCGCCGGGCCAGCACGATGGTGGTGAGGCACAGGCCGAAGGTGATCCACATCGGCGCGAAGTGGATGGCCGTGGATGGCCCCAGGCTGCCCACCAGGAAGCCCAGAAGCGCCAGCGCCCCCGCCAGGCCCATGTAGCGCAGCCACGGGTCGTGCGTTCGCCGTGCCACGCGCAGGGTGCCCACGAGCATGTACAGGTACAGCCCGGCGTAGAGGGCAAGGCCGATCAGGCCGGTGTCCACCAGCACCTCGAGCGCCCAGTTGTGCAGGTTGGCCACTCCCTCGTAGCCCTGCGTGGCGCGCACGGCCACCTCGGCATTGCCCGCGCCCACGCCCACGCCGCCGGTGTCCGCGGCGATGCCCACGCCGGTCCCCAGCAGCGACGTGCGCACCGCGCCCGATCCCGATCCGCTTTGCACCTGCGCCTGCAGCGTTCCGAAGTCCAGCTTGGCCACCGCCTGCTCGGGCAGCGGCACGATCCCGGCGCCGAACATCGAGGGGATGATCAGCACCAGGGCAAGCCCCACCACCACCACGGCGGCCACGAACGCGCGCCGCATGGCGGGGTCGAGGCCCAGCACCACGAGCATGCCCAGCAGGATGATGCCCACGGCCACCAGGTTCGCCTTGGATCCCGAGAAGAGGATGAGTCCGATGGCCACGGCGCCGCCGGCGATGCCGAGCGCCCGAAGGCGGACGTCGCGCGCGATCACCGGCAGCACCAGCAGGTACGGAAGGGCCAGCGCCAGGTAGGTGGCGAAGTTGTTCTGGTTGCCGAAGAACGACGTGGCGGCGAAGGCCCCCACGCGATTGGCCAGGGCGCTCGTGGGCAGGCGCA
>CAZEUE010000124.1:0-4776 GCA_964514615.1 uncultured Bifidobacterium sp.
AGGACGCCGTGGCGATCCTGCGCGGGCTGAAGGAGCGCTACGAGGTGCACCACGGGGTGCGCATCCAGGACGGCGCCTTGGTGGCGGCGGCCCGGCTGAGCGACCGCTACATCACGTCGCGCTTCCTTCCTGACAAGGCCATCGACCTCATCGACGAGTCGGCGAGCCGGCTGCGCATCGAGATCGACTCCGTGCCCGAGGAGCTCGACGTGCTGTTGCGCCGCATCATCCAGCTCGAGATCGAGGAGCAGGCGCTGCAGGCCGAGACCGACCCGGCGTCGGTGGAGCGGCGCGAGCGGGTGGGCCAGGAGCTGGCCGACCTGCGCGAGCAGTCGGATGGCATGAAGGCCGCGTGGGAGGAGGAGAAGGCGTCCATCACGCGCATCCGCGACCTGAAGGACGACCTCGACCGTGCCCGCACCGAGGTGGAGCGGGCCGAGCGCGAGGCCGACCTCGAGGGGGCGGCGCGCCTGAGGTTCGGCACCATCCCCGAGCTCGAGCGCGGGCTGCTGGAGGCCGAGCGCGACCTCGACGCCAAGCAGGCGGAGCACCGCATGCTGAAGGAGGAGGTCACGTCCGAGGACGTCGCCGAGGTGGTGGCGTCGTGGACCGGCATCCCCGTGAGCAAGCTGATGGAGGGCGAGGTCGAGAAGCTGGTGCACATGGAGGACCGGCTGCACGAGCGCGTGGTGGGGCAGGCCGAGGCCGTGGAGGCCGTGGCCAACGCCCTGCGGCGCGCCCGGGCGGGCCTCAGCGACCCCAACCGGCCCATCGGCTCGTTCATCTTCCTGGGTCCCACGGGCGTGGGCAAGACCGAGCTGGCGCGGGCGCTGGCGGAGTTCATGTTCGACGATGAGCGCGCCATGGTGCGCATCGACATGAGCGAGTACATGGAGAAGCACACGGTGGCCCGCCTGATCGGCGCGCCTCCCGGCTACGTGGGGTTCGAGGAGGGCGGCCAGCTCACCGAGGCCGTGCGGCGCCGGCCGTACGCAGTGCTGCTGCTCGACGAGATCGAGAAGGCGCACCCCGACGTGTTCAACGTGCTGTTGCAGCTGCTCGACGACGGTCGCCTCACGGACGGCCAGGGCCGGGTGGTGGACTTCCGCAATTGCGTGGTGATCATGACGTCCAACATCGGCAGCCAGTTCATGCTGGACGGCCTGGACGAGGAGGTCACCTCGGAGCGGGTGCTGGGCGCGCTGCGCGACCACTTCCGCCCGGAGTTCCTCAACCGCGTGGACGAGATCGTGCAGTTCAGCAAGCTGAGTCGCGGCGACATCGACCGGGTGGTCGACATGCAGATGGCGCGCCTCGACCAGCGACTGGAGGAGCAGGACATCCGGCTCAGCCTGTCGCCCGAGGCCCGCGAGAGGATCGCAGACGAGGGCTACGACCCCGCCTACGGGGCGCGGCCGCTCAAGCGGGTCATCCAGAAGCGGGTGCAGGACCCGCTGGCCATGGAGATGCTCACCGGCGCCATCGCCCCAGGCGACGACGTCGAGGTGGTCGTGGAGGACGACGCCCTTGTGATGCGCCCGCGCGGGCGCACCACGGCGTAGCCCGGGTCAGGGGACAGTCCCACGCGTGGGACTGTCCCCGGGCTGGGACTGTCCCCCCATGGCCCCCTCGGGCTAGGGCCTCAGCCAGCCGGCGAGGCCGGCCACTGCCTCGTCGCCCATGGTGCTGAAGGTGCCCTTGAGGAACGGCTCGGCCGCCTTGAGCCAGCCCTTCATCCCCAGGGCGGCGGTGTAGGTGATGGTGGTGCCGCCGCCGGGGGCGTCGGCGAAGGTGATGACGTCGCGGGCGGTGGCCTTCTCGCCAGCGCCCTCGATGACCAGCCGGGTGGAGGGCTCCCACTCGGTGATCTCGTAGGTCATGGGCGTGCGCTTGCCGCGGAACTCAGCGACGATGGGGAACACGGTGCCGAGCCCGGGCTCGCCCGGGGTCTCCTGGCGCGACTCCACCAGGCCGGGGTCCCACTCGGACGCGCGGCCGAACTGCGCCACCTGGCGGAAGGCCTGCTCGCGGGCCATGGGAACGGTGATGGTGCGGGAAACGGTGATCATGGTGTCCTCGGGCGCACGGCGCCGATTGATGCGACCAGGCCGACGATGGCCGCGGCCTGGGCGATGAACAGGCCGACGTCCCGGGCCAGGAACTCCGCGGGCCCCGGGGGTCGGATGACGCGCCACGCCACCAGGGCAGTGGCCAGCAGCAGAAGGATCAGGCACGCCCACGCGAAGCCGCGCACCAGCCCGGCATCGAGCGGCACGAAGCCCCGGACGTCGAGCCACATCAGGCCCGACCCGATGAGCGACAGCACCGCCGCGGCGAACGCCACGCGCGCGAACATGCTGGCGTCCCAGCCGGGACTGGCCTCGGGCGCGAACGGCGGGGCCACGTCGGCGGTGTACCAGGGCAGGAACACGCTGATGGCCAGCACGAGCGACGCCATGGCGATGGTGGCGGGGACCGCCCCGCGCGCGCCGCGAACTGGGGCCCCGGTTGCCATGGGGTCATCCTAACCACACGCTGGTACGCTCAGGAGGTCCTGCGAGGAACCCAGGAGGAAGGGTGCCGACCTACATCCTGCTCAGCACGCTCAGCCCGCACGGGGCGGGCACCATCAAGGCCAATCCACAGCGCCTCAAGGAAGTGAACCAGGAGATCGAGCAGATGGGCGCCAAGGTCGTCCAGCAGTGGGCGGTGCTGGGTCCGTACGACTTCGTGAACATCGTCGAGGCACCGGACGAGAAGACCATCGCCCGCGTGTCCATCGAGCTCGCGGCTCGTGGGACCGCGCACTTCCAGACGCTCACCGCGATCCCGGTGGACGACTTCCTCTCGTCCTTGAAGTAGCGCGATGTCGGCGCGTCGCCGCGGGGTGATCATCGGCGCGGGCCTGGTGGGCCTTGCCGCCTCGCCGCTGGCGGCCCCGCTGCGCCAGGCGGTGCGCGTGCGGGTGGAGCGCCTGCGCCGCCGCTCGCCCGACCCCGTGGCGCCGTTCCTCGAGGCCCCCTGCTACTCCCAGGACCAGCGCCACGCCACGCGCGCGGGGGACTCCTAGCCCGTGGCCGGCGGCCCGTGGCGCTGGCGCGTACTGGTGCCCGCCCACCGCGTGGTGTTCGGCCTGCTGGGGGATGAGGTGGTGGAGGCCCGCGCCGCCAGCACCCAGGGCACCTTCGCCGCCTACCGCAGGCTGGAGGGGGCGGTGCCGGGCATGATCGCCTGGCCCAACACCGTGCTGTTGCAGGGGCCGGAGCCGGTGGTGATCGACCCCGGCTACCAGACGCAGGGCGACATGCTCGACGGCGCCCTGCGCGCGGCCGGCATCGACCCGGCGGACGTGCGCACCGTGGTGATGACCCACCTCCACTCCGATCACCTGAGCGCGCTGCCGCAGCTGCCCGCGGTGGAGCAGGTATGGGCGCACCGCGACGACCTGGACACCCCGTGGGCGCGCCGCCAGCGGGGCATCCTCGACGATGTCCCGGTGGTGGTGATGGAGGGGGAGTCCGGCGAGGTCCGCCCGGGCCTCACGTGGTTCCACACGCCGGGTCATGCCCCGGGCCACGTGGCGGTGCAGGCCGAGTGCGAGGACGCGCGGGTGATCGTGGCCGGCGACACCCTGGGCCCCGATCCCGCGTGGTTCCGCGACATGGCGGCCCCGGAGGGCCTGGAGAACCGCGACCAGCACGTCGCCGCCTGGCGGATGATCCGCGAGCGCGCCCCGGCCGTGGTGGTGCCCGGCCACTACGCCCCGTTCACGATTCCCTAGGAAGGGACGGCGCCCGGGTGCGTCGAAAGGCCACCCGTCCGGATCCGTCCAAGGAGCACCTGTGGGCCTTCAGGGAATCGCGCGCGAGCAGAAGGAGATGGGGGCAGCGATTGCCATGCTGCTGTTCATCATCTCGCTGTTCCTCAAGTGGCAGACATTCGGGCCCATCTCGGGCTCGGGGGCCGACCTCGGCTCGTGGCCGCTGGTGTTCCTCATCGCCCTCGCCGCCGGCGGCATCGTGGCGGCCGACTCGCTGGGCATGCAGATCCCGCTTCGCCGCGTGAACCCCATCGCGGTGGCCACGTACCTCATGTCGTTGCTGGTCTTCTACGTGCTGGTGTTCATGTTCGCCATCGACGGCCTGTCGTACGGCGTGTGGCTGGCGCTGCTGTTCTCGGTGGTGGGGCTGGTGCTGACGGTGTCGGTGTACCGGGACGAGCCGCGGTAACACCGCGCCGACGGCGCCGGGGCCGCACGTAGACTCGACCACGTGTCCCGCTTCGGAGCCCTCGAGCGCATGGAGATCCTGGCCGCCGTCATGGGCGGCCTGTGGTGCGGCGCGCTGTTCCTGCCGTGGTTCTCCCTGGGCGACATCCAGCTGACCGGCGCCAACATGGTCGATTCCTCGTGGCTGCCGCTGGTCATCGTGGCCGTGGCGTCGGGCCTGCTCTTGCTGGATGCCGTCAGCGTGGACACCTTCCGCGCCCTGCCCGTTCCGGCGGTGAGCACGTTCCTCATGCCCATCGGGCTCTTCTACACGGCCCTGTACCTCATCGCGGGGGACGGGTTCATGTACGGGGCGTGGACCGCCCTGGGCTTGTCGGCCGCCGCGGCGGTGTTCTCCGCGATGGCCTGGATCATCGACCGACGCGGCTAGAAAGGCACGTCCGTGAACTACCTCAAGTCCCTCGATCGCCGCGAGCGCCTGCTGGCCGTGGCCATCCTGAACGGCGTCTTCATCATCAGCCTGTTCTTCGAGTGGGGTGCCGGAGGCG
>CAZEUE010000125.1:0-4759 GCA_964514615.1 uncultured Bifidobacterium sp.
AGCCCCACTAGTCCATCCTCGGCACGCCGAAGCAATCGTCCACGACATTGGCGGCCTCGCGCAGGGCCTCGTCGCGCGGCAGGCTCTGGCGCGGCACGTCGGCGCGCAGCACGTTCCGCAGGTCCACCACGTGGGTGGTCGGCGGAATGCCATCGAGGTCGAGGGCGAGGATCGCATCGATGTGGCCGAGGATGCCCGAGAGCTCCTGCTGCATCACCTGCTCCTCGCCGGGATCAAGGCGGAGGCGCGCGAGCCGGGCCACGTGGTGAACGGTCGATTCGTCGATCATCGGCGGAGGACTGTAGCCGAGCGGCATGGTGGCGGCTGGTACCGTCGGGCCATGGACGGCGAGCTCGAGGTGATCCGCCGCATCGCCGCCCGGGTGGGCACGCGCGGTGGGGTGGCCACCGGCATCGGGGACGACGCCGCGGTGCTCGACGACGGGACGGTGCTGGCCCTCGACATGGTGGTCGACGGCGTGCACGTGCGCCGTGCCACCCACTCGCCCGGCGACATCGGGCACACGGCGCTCGCCGTGAACGTGTCGGACATCGCGGCCATGGGAGCGACCCCGGTGGCGGCACTGGTGGGCCTCGGCGTGCCCCCGGACCTCACCGCGGACGACGTGGACGGCATGTACGCGGCCATGGAGGAGCTCGCCGCCCGGCACGACATGTCGGTGGTGGGCGGAGATGTCTCGGCGTCGCCCGCGCTCACCCTCTCCGTGGCGATCGTGGGGCGCATGCCCGCAGGGGTGCCCCCGGTGCTGCGCTCCGGAGGCAGGGCGGGCGACCTGCTCGTGGTGTCCGGCCCCCTGGGCGCATCCGCGGCGGGCCTGCTGCTGCTGCAGGACCCCCTGCGCGGCGAGGGAACGGCCGAGGCCGACGCGCTTGTCCGCGCTCACCGGCGCCCGACGCCACGGGTGGACGACGGCCTGCACCTCGCCGAGGCCGGCGCCACCGCGATGCTCGACATCTCGGACGGCCTCCTGCTCGATGCCGACCGGCTGGCGCGGGCATCCGGCCTCCGGGCGGTGGTGCAACTGGACGACCTTCCCGTGGCAGCGGGCGTCCATCGCGTGGCGGCAGCGGCCGGCGTCGACCCCCTGTTGCTGGCGGCCACCGGCGGCGAGGACTACCACCTGCTCGCGGCCATGCCGCCGGGCACGGGGCTCGAGCCGCACCTGGCCGTCGTGGGCCGGCTGGAGCCCGGGCCGCCGGGGGTGGCGGCCATGCGGGCCGATGTCGATGTGACCCCGGCCCGCCTGGGCTGGGAACACGGCGCGCCCTAGGTACGCCCCCGCGCGCGCTTCCAGAGGGCCGACGGCCACCAGGTGCGATCGCCGATGTCGAGGACGATGGCCGGCACCAGGAACGACCGCACCACCAGGGCGTCGAGCAGCACGCCGAAGGCCACGAGGAAGCCGATCTGCGTGATGCTGACCAGCGGCAGCACGGCGAGCACGGCGAAGGTACCCGCCAGCACGATTCCGGCCGAGGTGATGACGCCGCCGGTCACCGCCAGCCCCCGCAGCATGCCCTCCCGCGTGCCGTGCTCGACGGTCTCCTCGCGCACGCGCGCCATGAGGAAGATGTTGTAGTCCACCCCAAGGGCCACGAGGAAGATGAACCCGAAGAGCGGCAGGGCGGGACTCTCCCCGGCGAACCCGGCCAGGTCGAACACCAGGCTGGCGATTCCGAGGCTGGCCAGGAACGACAGGATGACGGTGAGGATGAGGATCACGGGGGCCGCGACGGCGCGGAGCAGCAGCGCGAGGATCCCGAGCACCACCACGAGCACGATCGGCACGAGCAGGCGCAGGTCGCGAGACGACGCCGCGTCGAGGTCGGCCTCGGTGGCGGTGGGGCCACCCACCAGCACGCCGTCGCCGCCGGCGGCCTTGCCCCGCTCGCGGAGCGCGTCGATCACCGCGTACGCGGTGCTGCTGAAGGGCGGATCCTCGAGCGTGACGTCGTACAGGGCGCCGGGCTCGCCCCGGCTCACCTGCCGCACGGCGCTGACACCAGGGGTCCCGCGCACGGCGGCCAGCACGGCTGCCTCGTCGGCCCCGGGCGGGATGATCACGTTCGTCGGCGCCGAGGATCCCGCCGGGAAGGCCCGGTTGATCAGTTGCTGCCCCTCGATCGACTGCACGTCGGAACGGAAGTCGTCGGCCGACGTGAGGGTGGCGTTGTACGAGAGCAGCCCGAGGCACGCGATCGCGAGGACCCCGGTGGTGGTGATCCAGGTCGCCCGCGGGCGGCGGGCCACCCTCTCGCCCAGTCGGCGCCACCACCCCTGGGTCTCGTTGCTGCCCTCCGTCCCATAGCGCGGGATGAACGGCCAGAAGGCCACCCGGCCCCCGAGCAGCAGCAGGGCCGGCAGGGCCGTGAGCATCACCAGCATGGCCACGAACACGCCCATCGCGGCGATGGGACCGAGGCCGGCCGTGCCGTTGACCTCGGCCAGCATCAGGCACAGGAGCGCCGCGATCACGGTGCCTGCCGACGCGAGGATTGCCGGGCCCGCGCGCAGGATGGCGATGCGCATGGCCTCGTGCTTGTCCTCGTTCCGGCGAAGTTCCTCGCGGTAGCGCGCCGTGAGCAGGAGCGCGTAGTCGGTGCCCGCCCCGAACACCAGCACCAGCAGGATCCCCGCCGACTGGCCGTTGACGATCACCCCCGCATCGGCGATGAGGTACCCGAGGCCGCGAACCGTGATCTCGGCGAAGGCGAGTGCCACGAACGGCAGGAACCAGAAGATGGGGCTGCGGTAGATGATGAGCAGCAGCACGAACACCAGGGTCGCCGCCGCGAGCAGGAGGTTGGTGTTGATGCCCCCGAACACCTCGATGGCGTCGGCCGAGATGCCCGCAGGGCCCGTCACCTTGGCCTGCAGGCCGGGCGGCGCGGCGGCGGCCAGGTCGTCGCGCAGCTTGGTGACGTTGTCCAGCAGCAGCTCGGAGTCGCCGTCCACCGTGAGGTTGGCGATCAGCAACTGGGCCGTGCCATCGGGCGAGACGGGCCCGGCGACGAGCCCCGGGGGCTCGATGCCATCGGGCAGGTCGCGGTTGAAGTCCGCGACCACCGCGGCCACTGCCGACCGGTCGGCGGCCGTCAGCCCGCCCTCGCGCAGCGTCACCGCGACCGCGGGCGTCACGTCGCCCCCGGGGAACTTCTCCTGCAGATCGAGCACCAGCACCGACTCGGCGCTACCGGGAAGGAAGCTCGAGGGCTCATTTGACTGGGCCGACTCGAACTTGGACGCCAGCGGGAACATGAGCACGAGGATCAACACCCAGGCGGCGAGGACGATCCACTTTCCCGCCCGGCTCGCGGGGAAGGCGGCGATGGCGCGCACGGCGTCCCTCATGGAGCGATCCTCGGCATCGGCGGCGACCCTACCGCTGCCCGCAGCCGGCGACGGCGAGAACGGTCGATTCCCCGTGATCGCGTTAGCGTGCGGGCATGGACGCCGCGCTCGACCCCATGGACGCCTTCGAGGCCCTCGTGGAGGACGCCGTCGCCGACATCCCGCCGCCCTTCGCCGGCGCCCTCGACGAGGTGGCGCTCATCGTGGAGCCGCGGGCCGCAGGCCGCGCGCTCTACGGCCTGTACGAGGGCCACCCGCTCACCACGGGCACCATTCCCTCAGGCGCCATCCCGCCGCGCATCACCATCTACATGCACCCGATGGTCGATCACTTCCCGGACCCCGCCGAACTGCGCCATCAGGTGCGCGTGACGGTGCTCCATGAACTGGGCCACCACCTGGGGCTGGACGAGGACCGGCTGGACGAGCTCGGCTACGCCTGATCCGAGCCCGCCCCGCCGCCCTCGCGCGGCCGCGTGCCGCTAGCGCGCCGGGGCGTTCTCGAGCCCCGTCACGTTGATGGAGGCCTCACCGCCGTACCTCTTGTTGAGGTTGATGATGATGGCGGTCATGCCCTCGATGATGATGGCGTTGGCCAGCGGACCGGCGTCAAGGCCGCGGCAGCCCGCGATCGACTTGGTGAGCTCGATGACCGTCTCGCGGGCCTCCTTGCTCTTGCCGCACACCAGCACGTCGCCGTCGATGGGGTGGCGCTCCTGCAGCGCGGCGGCCGGCAGGTTGTTGTACGCCACCACCACCTTGGCCTCGGGGGCCAGGTCCTGGATCTGGTGGGCGCACGACTGCGCCGGCAGGTCGAGCACGGCCATGGCGCCGCTCTTGCCGAACTTCAGCGCGTTGACCACCGACACCAGCACCTTGCCCGCGAGGGGCTCGGCGAGCGCCGGCATCGTTGCCTCGATGCCCTCGTACGGGATGGAGAGCACGGCGAGCTCGCCGGCGGCTGCAGCGGCGGCGTTCTCCATGGGCACGAAGTTGCCCTCGGGATAGGCCTCGCGCAGGCCCTCCGCCGCCTGGTCTGCCCGCTCCTGGCTGCGCGAGCCCACGATGATCTCGTGGCCCGCAGCGGCAAAGGTGATGGCGAGACCGCGACCCAGGTCGCCGGTGCCGCCGAAGATGGCGATCTTCACGTGATGATTCCCCTCGTCGGTTCGTCCCCCATGCGGCGCTCGGCCGACTGGAGGGTGTTGGCCAATAGGAAAGCGATCGTCATGGGTCCCACGCCCCCGGGAACGGGAGTGATGGCGCCGGCGACCTCGGCGACCTCGTCGTACAGCACGTCGCCGCACAGGCGGTCGTCCAGGCGGTTCATGCCCACGTCGATCACCGTTGCGCCCGGCTTGACCCAGTCGCCGCGCACCATCTCGGG
>CAZEUE010000126.1:0-4684 GCA_964514615.1 uncultured Bifidobacterium sp.
AGAGCACCCGACTTCTAATCGGACGGTCGCAGGTTCGAATCCTGCCGGGCGCGTGATCCGGGGAGCGCCTCGCAGGGCGCCCCCCGGCCGTCTCATGCGTCCTTCTTGGCCGCATGACGGTGGGAGGTGCGCTGCACGCCACGCTGATCGTCGCGACCCGGGGACCGGAGAGGTGCCCGCCGAATCCGCACCCCGGGGGTACGCTGGGCACATGATGCCGGTTGCTGATGGCTGACGACGTCCAAGTGCGCCGGGAGGGCGTGCTGGCCGCGCTTGCGGCGCACCCCGGCGAGCGGGTATCAGGTGGCGCGCTCGCGCGGCAACTCGGGTGCTCGCGCGCCGCGGTGCACCGGCATGTGGAGGCGCTCCGGTCCGCGGGCATCCCGATCGCCGCAACGCGGGCCGGGTACGTACTGGACCCGGCGGCCGATCCAGTGGTGCCGAGCGCCGTGATGCCGTTGCTCGAGCCGCCGCTGGCCGGGCCGGTCACGTGGACGCCCGAGATCGGGTCCACCAACGACGAGGCCTCCCGCCTCGCCCGCGCCGGTGCGCCCGAGGGCACGGTGATCGGATCCGATCACCAGACCGCGGGGCGCGGGCGCCGCGGCCGCTCGTGGGTGGATGCGCCCGGCGAGGCGCTGATGTACACCGTCATCCTCCGGCCGAGGGTGGGCCCCGTGCACGCGGGGATGCTCCCCATCGTCATCGCGATCGGCCTGGCCGATGCCCTGGAGGCCTGTGGCGTGCGCGATGTGGAGGTGGCATGGCCCAATGACGTGCTGGCCGGCGGCATGAAGGTGGCCGGGATCCTCTGCGAGATGTCCGCCGACCAGGAGCGCGTGTCGTGGGCAGTGGCGGGCATGGGGGTGAACGTGGGCCCCGTGCCCGAGGTCGAGGGTGCGCGGTGGACGCCGGGGTCGCTCGCCTCGCTGGGGGTGCGGCCGGGCCGTGGCGATCTGCTGGTGGCCGCGCTTGCGTCAATCGGGCGCCGCTACGAGGCCTGGGGCGAGTACGGGGCCGGGGGCGTGGTGGCGGCCTTCGGGCGTCGCGATCACCTGGCGGGCCGCCACGTGGACATCGGCACGCCAGCTGGGCCGGTGCACGGCGTCGGATGCGGCATCGACGAGTTCGGCCGGCTGGTGGTGGACGTTGACGGGGACCGGGTGGCACTGACCTCGGGTGAGGTGACAGGGGTCGACCGGAGCTGAGCCCCGTGGAATCGGCACGTGTCGTTTACCGATTCTTGTCCGGCGGATGGTCGATGGGCGCGCGCGCGGCCGTAGCGTGCCCGCCAGCACGCATGTCCGCTCCATCGTCGGCCCCACGGGAGTCCTGCGCTGTTCTTCATCCGGTACGCACTCGCTGAGATCCGCCGCCGCCCGGGGCGAACGGTGCTGACCGCCCTTGGACTGGCGGTGGGCGTTGCGCTCGTCGTGGTGGTGAACGCCGTCGCGAGTGGGATCGACCGCGCGCAGCAGGAGGTGCTGCAGCCCCTGACCGGAGTGGGCACCGACATGACGGTGGCGCGCCCGCTCAACACGTCCGGAGAGGGTGCCGATCCCTTCACCGGCCTCTCCGCGGCGGAGCGCGCGAGGCTGCTGGAGGAGGCCCGGCGCGGCCTCGGGCTGGACCTCCGCTCGTTTGCTCCCGGCCAGCGGATCGATACCCAGGGCTTCGTGGCTGCCAGCCAGCTGAGCTTTCCCCAGTCACGGGTGGCCGCGATCGCGCGTGAGCCCGGCGTCGAGACGACGGCGGGATCACTCACGCTCGATGCCGTGCGCGTCGAGGGAACCATTCCGGAATCCGGACTCGCGGGCGCACGCGGCCCCGGGGGTGACATCCAGTTCGATCGCCGAAGCGTGACCGGTGTTGACGTCACCATGCCCGACCTCGGGGAGGTGACCGCCGATCAGGTGACGTCGGGCCGCTTCTTCGACGCGGCCAGGCCCCGGGCGCGGGATGCGATCCTCTCGACCGCCTATGCCAACGCCAACAACCTGCGCGTGGGCGCCACGGTGACCCTTGGCGGCGCCGACTTCACGGTCATCGGGATCTCCTCGGCGCCGCTCGGGGGCACCCCGTCGGACGCCTACGTGCCGCTTGCGACGCTGCAGCAGGTCGCCGACTACGGGAACAAGGTCACCAAGGTGCTCGTGCGCGTGACGTCGGTGGATGAGGTGGATGCGGTCGCGGCGCGCGTCGAGGAGGGATTCCCGGGGGCGGAGGTGACCACCGCCTCGGATCTCGCCGCCACGGTTGGCGGTTCGCTCGACGATGCCCAGGCCATCTCCACGACGCTCGGCACGATCCTCATCATCGTCGGGCTCGTCGCGGCCGTTCTCATCGCCACGCTGCTCACGCTCTCGTCGGTGAGCAAGCGCACACGTGAACTCGGGACACTCAAGTCCGTGGGCTGGTCACCGGGGCAGCTGGTGCGCCAGGTGTCCGGGGAGGCCACGGTGCAGGGCCTCATCGGCGGCATCATCGGTGCGCTGGTGGGCGTCGCCGTCGCCTTCGCCCTGAACTCCGCGAACTGGACGCTCGAGGCCACGGTCCAGGCGCAGGAGGTCGCCGGCGAGCCGGGTCGTGGTGGCGGGCCCTTCGGCCTCGGCACGCCGACCGAGGTCTCCGAGGCCATCGCCATCACCACCGACCCCAGCCTGTCGGTTGCCCTCCTCGCCGTTGCGCTGGCCGTCGCCGGCGGCCTGCTGGCCGGGCTGGTGGGCGGGGTGCGCGCAGCGCGGCTGCGCCCCGCATCGGCGCTGCGGAGTGCCGACTGATGGCCCATGACGAGCAGCGGCGGAACCCACTGATCCGGGTGTCCTCGGTCACCAAGTCGTACGGCAGCGGGCGGGGACGCGTCGAGGCTCTCCGCGGCGTGGACCTCACCATCCTCGACGGCGAGATCGTTGCCATCGTGGGCCAGAGCGGATCCGGCAAGACAACCCTCCTGCAGTTGCTCGGCGCCGTTGACGTGCCGAGCTCCGGCACCGTGGAGGTCGCGGGCCACGACGTGGGAGCGATGCGCGAGCGGGACCTCACGGGGTTTCGCCGCTCGGTCGTGGGCTTCGTGTTCCAGCACTTCAACCTGATCCCGACGCTCTCGGCGTACCAGAACGTGGCGGCTGCGGCAGTGAACGGGGCAACCGGGGACGACGACGCCGACCCGATCGCGGCCCTGCTCGACCAGGTCGGCCTCGGCGGCCGCATGGACCACCGTCCTGCCGAGCTCTCCGGGGGCGAGCAGCAGCGGGTCGCGATCGCGCGCGCGCTCGTGAATGACCCCCAGGTCATCCTGGCGGACGAGCCAACCGGGAACCTCGACACCGAAACCGGGCGTGAGGTGCTGGAGTTGCTCACGGGCGTCGCCGACTCACGGCAGCGGACGCTCGTGCTGATCACCCACGATGACCGTGTCGCGGACGCCGCGCAGAGGGTCATCACCATCCGTGACGGCCTGATCGTCGAGGAGTAGTGCCGCGCCCGGGCCGCGGGTCGGGGTAGAGTCCGTCCCGTGCGCGCGGCGGTCTACCACGGAGCGGGGCGCCTCACGATCGAGGAGATGGCGGCCCCGGAACCCGGCCCCGGCGAACTCGTCATCCGCACCCGGGCCTGCGGCATCTGCGGCACGGACCTCATGGCCTGGTACCAGGACGCCAAGGCGCCGGTGGTGCTGGGTCACGAGCCGGTGGGCGACGTGGTGCAGGCGGGCGACGGAGCACCCTTCGCCGTGGGCGAGCGGGTGTTCGTGCACCACCACGTTCCGTGCCTCGAGTGCGACCTGTGCCGCCGCGGGCGCGACACCCTGTGCGAGCGCTTTCGCGCCACGCGCATCGACCCGGGCGGGCTGGCCGAGTTCATCCGGGTGCCGGCGGAGAACACCGCGCTCGACGTGCACCGGCTGCCCCACACCATGAGCGACGAGGCCGGGACGCTCATCGAGCCGCTCGCGTGCATCCTGCGTGGCCAGCGGCTGGCGGGGGTGGGGGAGGGGTCGCATGTGGTGATCGTGGGCGCGGGCTCCATGGGGCTGATCGAGGCCGAGCTGGCCCCGGCGCTGGGCGCGGCGCGCGTGGTGGTAATCGAACCGAACGCCGATCGCCGGCCCGCCGCCGAGGCCCTGGGCGCCACCGTGCTCTCCGCCTGCGACGCCGATGCCGTGCGCGACGCACTCGGTGGACGCCTTGCCGACCAGGTGATCGTGTGCACCCATGCGCATGCGGCCATGAATGACGCCCTGCACCTGGCAGGCCCCGCCGGCGTCGTGCAGTACTTCGCGCCCACGCCTCCCGGCGAGATGGTGCCGCTCGACCTCGGATCCATCTTCTGGCGCGAGGTGGAGCTGCAGAGCACCTACTCCGCCGGCCCGGCGGACATCCGCGACGCCCTGGCCATGCTGGGCGACGGGCGCATCATCGCGCGCGGGGTGGTGACCCACCACGTGCCCTTCGACCAGGTGGACGAGGCCCTTCGCCTGGCCCGCACCGGCGAGGCCCTGAAGGTCGTCATCGACTTCTGATGCCCGTGGCACCGGGCGCGCGCCGCCCGGTAGGGTTCCCGATCCGCGCCCGCGGGCGGGCGCGCGTCCATGAACACGGTCACGGAGGACCAATGTCCGAGCTGCAGCTCCCGGAAGGCGTCGAGATCCTCGAGGTCGTCTCGCCCGAGATGGCGGAGATCCTCA
>CAZEUE010000127.1:0-4634 GCA_964514615.1 uncultured Bifidobacterium sp.
GGCGGGTGCGGCCGCGGGCGGTGCTGCCGGGGCGGCCGCCGGGGGCGCCACGCCGGGGGCGGGCGCGGGTGCGGGCGCCGGGGCCGCCTGGGGGGCCGGGGGCACGACGGGTGCGTTGGCCGACACCCGCTGCGCCCGGATCTCCCCGCGCGGATCCCCGCCGGCTGCGGGCACGCGCACCCACGACACCATGGCATCGCCGCCACCGAGGACGGTGACGGCCGGCGAGAGCTCCGCGTAGGCGTCGCCGACGCCGTCGACGGGCGTGGTGCTCCAGGTGCCTCCGTGCATCTGCGCCACCACGGTCCCGTAGTCGTCGGGTCCGTGAATGGTGTTCCAGGTTGCCACGTAGCCATTGCCGGCGACGGCGGTCATGTCCTGCTCGGCGGGGCCGTCCACCGCCGATGCGCCCAGGTCGGACACCGGCCCCCAGGCCCCGCTCCGCCAGGCGGTGCGCGCCTCGGCCCGCTGCCCGCCGTCCGGGAGCGAGCGCGTCCACATGACGGCGGCACCCTGGCCCTGGTCGAGTTCCACGTCGAGGGCGCGGATATCGGCGCTGCCCGAGATCACGACCGGGGCGCCGAGGCCGGCGCCGGCCGGGGCGATGCGTACCCGCACCCGGCCGTCGGTGCCCTGTGCCACCACGGCAAGCCGGCCATCGGCCGAGGCCGCGACGTCGGGCACGAGCCCGCTGGTGGCCCCCAGGTCCACGGGTGCCCCCCAGACGCCGTCCTGCCGGATGGCGGCGTGCAGGTGGGGATCGCCGGCATCGTTGAAGGCAACCCAGGCCACCACGGCGCGATCGCCGCTGGCGGCGATGACGGGCGCTCCCGAGATGCGCTCAGCGCCGGCCAGCGTCTGGCGGAAGACCAGGAAGCTGTCGGCGACCGGTGCCAGCGATGCGACGCGCAGGTCGTGGCGCCCGTCCACTCGCCCGTCCTGGGTCTCGACGAAGGCCACGAGCACGGACAGCGGGCCCCTGGCGGCAATGGCGGGCTGGTGGGCCTCGTATCCATCGCGGTCGAGCACGGTGTGCGCGCCGGGGGTGCCATCTGCATTCAGGTGATCGGCGTTCAGCCCCTGCACGCCGGTCGACACCAGCAGGGTGCCATCGCCGAGCGGCGCGGCGACCTCGGGGGTGCGGAGCCCGAACATGTGGGGGGAGAGCGTCCAGTTGCCATCCCCGCCGCTCACGCTCCAGTTGACCTGGCCGAGCCGCGAGCCGAAGGTGAGGGCGCCGCCCGACCCCGTGGCCGAGAGCCCGGCCGAGGCGATCGTGGCCTGGTCCATCGTGGTGGCCGGCGCGCCCTCCAGGGCGGCGGTGGCCACGGCCGGGCTTCCGGCGGCGGCGGCGATGGCGGTGATGGTGGCGATTCGGCGGAGCATTGCGCGGCCTCCCCATGCGGTGTGTGCGTGCATGGGGAGATGGTGCGCCGCGGTGCGCCGCCGGACATCACCCGGGGGGGTGCAGTGGACTACCCCCGGCGGCTACCCGCAGACGGTGTCGCTCACCGTTCCGTCCGGGCAGGTGGTGTTGTGCCAGATGGTCTCGGTGAGGTTGGTGCCCTGGAGGGATGCCCAGCGCAGGTCGGCGTCGGTGAGGTTCACGCCCCACATGAACGCGCCGTCGAGCGTGGCGCGAAAGGCATTGGTGCTCGTGAGGTTGGCGCCGGGCATGTCGGCGTAGGAGAGATCAGCCTGCGCGGCGTCGGCCCCCGTCAGGTCGGCCTGCGCCAGGGTGGCTCCGGCCAGCACGGCCTGGTAGAGGTCGGCTCCGGTGAGGTCCGCGCCCGGCATCTCGGCGGATGCGAAGTAGGTCTCCACCGCCCGGGCGCCCGCGAGCCTGGCGTTGCCGAGGGCGGCGCGCCCGGCGGATGCGAGCTGCAGGTTGGCCCGCCGCAGGTCGGCACCGGTGAGCGTGGCGCCCGTCAGGTTGGCCTGCGAGAGGTTGGCGCCGGCAAGGCGGGCGCCCGCGAGGTTGGCGCCTGCCAGGTTGGCGCCCTGGCAGTTGGGCGCACACGGCACCGACGCATCGTGCCGTGCGCGATCACGCACGCGGGATGGCGCAGGCCGCGGCGCGCGACCCAGGCGCGCGCCCGTGAGATTGGCCCCCCGCAGGTCGGCATTGCGCAGGTCGGTGCCGCGGAGGTCGGCACCCGCAAGGTTTGCCCCGCGCAGATCGGCCAGGCGCAGGTCGGCGGTGCGCAGGTTGGCGCGGCGCAGGTTGCCGTGGTGCTTCACGCGCCCGCGCAGCGTGGCGCCCACGCACCGCGCGCCCTGCGTCAACGAGCAGTAACGGGTGGCGCCCGCCGCGGCGTAGCGGTACACGCGGTCCCAGGTGCCGGGGCGCGGCCGCGCGTGCGCGCGGGGGTTCAGGCCCAGCGCGTCGTAGACCCCCGGCGCCGACATCGCCCCCTGCCCGCCCTCCGCGGTTGCGCTCGACCGGGTGACCGCCGCCGCGCTCCCCGCGGTGGCAAGCATGAGCAGGGAGGCTGCGGCGATGGCCGACCGCATCACGTGACCCCACATCGGCGCGAATGGGTGGTGGATCATGGTCGGGCCTCCGTGACGGTTGGGGCGTCGGGCGCTTACTTCCTCGTGAAGGTGGCGTTCATCGCCTGGGCGGTGTCGCCCATTTCGGCGTACTGGCCGGTGATCACCCCGTCGGCGTAGGTGCCCTCGAAGAAGCCATCGGGCTCGGTGATGAGGATGTCGCCATCGGGGGCGATGACGCCGTTCACCTTGTAGCTCTGCTTCTGGCCCTCGGCGTCGACGTAGGTCTTGGAGCCCGCGAAGGCCTGCCCGTTGGCCATGTCGATCACGATGGTCGAGTCGGGGTTGTCCCACTTCTGGGGCTTGCCCTGTTCGTAGCCCTCGCCGGCGACGACGTAGGTGCCCTTCATCTCCTCGCCGGTCGGCACCGACGCCGAGTCGGAGCCGCAGCCTGCGGCGACGGTGATGGTGGCGGCCGCGCCGAGGGCGGCGATTGCGGTGGCCATCCTGCGGTTCATGGGGAGCTCCTGTGCGCTGGTGGGTGGGCGGAGCCTACGCAAGGTAGGCCATGACGTTGGGCAGCAGGAACCCGTGCTCCAGGTGCCCCCACGACATGTCGCTCACCTGATCGCCGATGCTGGCGACGATGGTGAAGCCGCGGGCCTCGATGGCCATGCGCTGGCGCACCTTCCACTGGGCGGCCGTCCACTGCCGGGTGTTGGGGGGGCGGAGCGTGATGGAGCTCCAGCCGCGCACGCCGTTGGCACGCAGGCAGGATTTCTCGGCGGCGGTGTTGGCGGCCGACCCGCCGCTCACGATGGCCACGTGCACGCCGCGCGACAGGAGGGTGTTGAGCAGCGCGATGGGGGCCGGGTTGGGGGCGTAGCCGCACGCCTGCACGAAGGCGTTCCACGTGGTGGGGTTGAACGACAGCGGCGGGTCGGCGGCGCGTGCGTAGGGCCAGGTGCTGAGCAGGGTGTCGTCGAGATCGAACACCACCGCCACCTTGCACCGGCGCACGGCCGCGGGAGAGGTGCCCGTGCATCGCTGGCGGATGCGGCGGTTGATCCATGTGCGCGCGGCCGAGGTCACCTGCTGCTGGTCGCGCGCCGCGGTGCCGGAGTCGTAGTACCACGACACCTGCGGCAGCACCGATGCGCCCTGGTCCCATGAGCGGTGGTTCATGGGCGCCAGGTTCTGGCCGCTGCCGGTGATGGGCTTGCCCTTGGTAATGGGGCCGGGGTTCACCGGGAAGGCGGCGGAGGTGGCGACGCCGGGGAGTGCCAGCGCGGCGGTGGCGCAGGCGGCGAGGGCCAGGGAGGCGGCGGTGCGGCGCATGCGGCGCACCCTACGGCATGGCGTCGAGCAGCCCGGGGAATGACTGCGAGCACCTGCCCGGGGGCGCCGGTCGCGTTCACGATGCCCGAGACGATCACATTGGTGTCAATTACCGCGCGCGGGTGCCCCCTCGATGACAAGTTCTTGCCGCATGCGCATGGGTTGTTCACACATCGCAACGACTTCGTAATGCGGCCCGGGCATGGTGGGGGCATGTCATCGCTGGGGGAGTCCATCCGTGAGGTGCAGGCGCTGCGCGCGATGATCGCGCAGGCCGAGCACGATCAGTCAACCGGGTCCGGGCGCGGGGGCGGCGCCGGGGCGAGCGCCGCCGACCGGTTCGCGGCGCGCACGCGGGTGGGCGTGATGCGGCACGACGACGCCCACCTTGCCGCGCGCCTGCGCGCCCGTGCCTGCGAGGGCGACCCGTCGCTCGCCCGCAGGTTCGATCGTCTCCTGCTTCTGGTTGACGAGGTGGTGGTGCTGGAGCTGGAGGCCCGGCTCGATCCGGCCGATCGCATGCGCGCGGCCATGGCCCGGCAGGCGGCGGGTGAGCTCGAGGCGGAGGTCGCGGCGCTGGAGGAGCGCGTGCGGGCGTTGCCGCCCCGTCCGGCAGTGCCGGTGCCCGCACTGCGCCTGGTGGACCAGGCGGGCTAGATCGTGGGGAGTGCGGTACCCGGGGGGAGAGGTGCGCCGCCCGCCGAACCCCCGAAGGTCGACGGGCGGCGCGGACACCGTCGGTAAGTCCCCCCCGAGACCGACCGACGGGTCGCCATGGGCAGGGCCCATGACGATCTGGCGAA
>CAZEUE010000128.1:0-4626 GCA_964514615.1 uncultured Bifidobacterium sp.
GATGGAGGATACCGGGATCGAACCGGTGACCTCTACGCTGCCAGCGTAGCGCTCTCCCAGCTGAGCTAATCCCCCGGGTGCGACGCGCAGTATAGACGCCCGCGCCGCTAGGCGGCGGAGGGGGCGAACTGCTCCTGCGGCGCCTCTCGCCACAGGCGGTCGAGGCGGTAGAAGTCGCGGGCCTCGGGCGTGAACACGTGCACCACCACGTCGAGGGCATCGATGAGGATCCAGTCGCCCTCCTTCTCGCCCTCCACCCGGCGCGGCGTGACGCCGTGGTCCTTCTTGAGCCGGTGCCGGATGTCCTCGGCGATGGCCTGCGTCTGCCGCGGGGTGCGCCCGGTGCAGATGACCAGGAAGTCCGTGTAGTCCACCAGCCCGCGCATGTCGAGCAGCAGGATGTCCTCCGCCTTCTTGTCGTGGGCGATGGATGCTGCCGCGAGCGCGAGTTCCCTGGTGTCCGAGATGTCTCCCTGGTGGTTCAGGACGATGCGATGAGGCTACTCGGGGGCCCGGAAGCCATCAAGCCGACGTGGCAGGCGCCAGCATGGCCGCCACCGCCGGTGGCACCAGCCCGGTGATGTCGCGGCCCTGCTGCAGCCGCTCGCGCACCTGCGTGGACGAGATGCGGACCTCGGGCATGTCCACCACGTCGATGCGCCCCGACGCCACCGGGCCCGCCAGGTGCTCCATGGCCGGGTCACCGGCCCCCGGGCGCCACGCCACGGCGAGGCGCGCCAGCTGCACGATGCGATCGGGGCGATCCCACCCGGCGAAGCCCTCCAGCTGATCGGCGCCCATGATGAACCAGAGCTCGGCACCGGGGTGGGCGGCCGCCAGGTGCTCGAGCGTCTCGGCGGTGTACGAGGTGCCCTCGCGATCGAGCTCCACCGTGCTCACCCCGAGGAGCGGGTCATCCGCGATGGCGGCCCGCACCATGGCCAGCCGGCGCGCTGCCGGCATGGTGGGTCCGCCCGGCTTGTGCGGCGGCGCCCCGGCGGGCACCAGCAGCACCGTGTCCAGTGCCAGCTGGCGGGCGGCGGCGCGCGCCAGCGCGAGATGCCCCTCGTGCGGCGGATCGAAGCTCCCGCCGAGCACCCCGATGCGCATGGGTCAGCGGGTGTGGCCCGCGCCGGTGACCAGATACTTCACGGTGGTGAGGTCGGCCAGCCCGATGGGACCACGGGCATGGAGCTTCTGCGTGGAGATGCCGATCTCCGCCCCCATGCCGAACTCGCCCCCGTCCGTGAACCGGGTGGACGCGTTCACGTACACCACCGCCGAGTCCACGCCCTGCTGGAACGCACGGGCCGCGTCGAGGGACCGGGTGACGATCGACTCGCTGTGGCCCGACCCGAAGCGATTGACGTGCTCCACGGCCTCGTCCACGGACCCCACGATGCCGACCGACAGGACGAGGTCGAGGAACTCCGTGGCGAAGTCGTCGTCGTCGGCGTCCACCACGTGGCCGTCGAGCGCGGCCAGGTGGGTACGGACCTCCTCCGACACCCGCAACTCGACGCCCTCGGCCAGGAGGGCCCCGGCCACGCGGGGCAGGAACTCGCCGGCGACGTCGCGGTGCACCAGGAGGGTCTCGCATGCGTTGCACACGCCGGGGCGCTGGACCTTGGCGTTGACGGCGATGGCCAGGGCGTCGTCGAGGTCGGCGTCGGCATCCACGTAGACGTGGCAATTGCCCGACGCCGCGTAGATGACCGGCACGCGGGCGTTCTGCTGCAGGTAGGCCTTGAGCTCCTCGCCGCCCCGGGGGATGACCAGGTCGACACGGCCCTCGGCCTGGATGAGGCCCAGCATCTCCTGGCGGTCGGTGCCCAGCATGGTGACGGCGCCGTCCGGCACGCCCTGGTGCACCAGGGCCGAGGCCACCACGTCGCCCAGGACGGCGTTGGACCGCTCGGCCACGCGGCTGCCGCGCAACACGATGGCGTTGCCGCTCTTCAGGGCCAACGCGGTGGCGTCGGTGGTGACGTTGGGCCGGCCCTCGTAGATGACGCCGATCACGCCCAGCGGCACGCGGGTCTCGATGATCTCCAGGCCATTGGGCACGCGCCAGCCGGCCGTCACCACGCCGACGGGGTCGGGCAGCGCGGCCACGGCGCGGATGCCATCGGCCATGGCCTCCAGCCGGGATTCATCGAGGAACAGGCGGTCCACGGTGGCCGTGGGCGCACCCGACTGGCGCGCGGCCACGAGGTCCTCGGCGTTGAGGGCCAGGATCTCGTCGGCGCGCCCCAGGACGGCCCGGGCCACGGCCTCGAGCACGTCGGCCTTCTCGCCAGGGGACATGCGGGCGAGAACCCGCCCCGCGGCGCGGGCGGCGGCCAGGCGATCGTCGAGGGATGCGTGCGTGGTGGCCATCAGGGGGTCAACCTAGCGCACCGCGGGCGCGAAGCGATCGCGGTGGATGACCTCGGCGGACCCGCCCGACAGCAGCCCCAGGGCCTCCTCGGAGCGCATGCCGCGCACGGCCCGGATCTCCTCGGCCGACAGGTCGCTGATGCCCTTGCCCACCTCGCGGCCATCCGGCCCCACCACCAGCACCGCCTCGCCGGCGGCGAACGCCCCATCGCACGACACCACGCCCACCGGCAGCAGCGAGGTGCCCTTGTCGATGAGCGCACGCACCGCGCCGGCATCCACCACCACCCGCCCCTGGGCCGGCTTGGCATGGCGCAACCACATCTTGAACGCGCCCTCCGAGCGGCCGGACGGCGCGAACCGCGTGCCCACGGAGTGGCCGGCCGCGGCCCGCGGGATGACCCCATCCTCCTCGCCGCTGGCGATGATGCATGGCACGCCGCTCCCGGTGGCCATGGCGGCCGACGCCAGCTTGCTTGCCGCCCCCCCGCGCCCGCGGCCCGAGCCCGGAAGGCTGGCCAGGGCGATGTCGTCCGGCGCGGTGCCGGCCGGCACCTCGTCGATGCGCACGGGGCCGTCGGGTCCGGGCCCGTACAGGCCGTCGCGGTCGGTGAGCAGCATCAGCAGGCGCGCGCGCAGCAGGATCGCCACCTGGGCGGCCAGCACGTCGTTGTCGCCGAAGGTCAGCTCGTCGGTGGCGGTGGTGTCGTTCTCGTTGATCACCGGCACCGCACCCAGCGCCAGCAGGCGCTCGAGCGTGTTGCGGGCGTTCAGGTACGACGCGCGGTGCTCGAGGTCGGCGGAGGTCAGCAGAACCTGCCCCGGCACCGCATCGTGGCGCTCGAACTCGGTGATGTACCGCGCGAAGAGCACGCCCTGGCCCACGGCGGACGCCGCCTGCAGGTCGGGCAGCGCGTCGGGCCGCCCCGGCAGGCCCATGGTGCCGATGCCGCAGGCGATGGCGCCGCTCGACACCAGCACCGGGTGCATGCCGGCGGATCGCAGCGCGGCGATCTCGGCCACCCTGCGCGCGAGGACGTCCTCGCGCAGCGCGCCGCGGGCGTCGACCAGGGTGGACGAGCCGATCTTGATGACGATGACGTCGCTCATGACAACCACGCGATGAGTTCGTCGCGCAGCGCGACGATCCCCTCCCCGGTCTCGGCGGAGGTGGCGATGTCCGCCGGGGGCGGCGCCGGCGCGAGGTCGCACTTGGTGGCCACCACCACCTGCCGCGCATCGTCCCGCACGTAGGGGGCGATTCCCGCGCGCACGCGCGCCAGCCGGGCGGCGGGATCCTCGGGGTCGGCGGCGTCGAGGCAATGCAGCACCACCGCCGCCCGCTCCAACTGGCCCAGGGCCGCCCCACGGCGCTCGGTGCCATCGGCCGCCAGTCCGGGCAGGTCGGCCACCAGGTGGATCACCCCGTAGTCATCTTCCAAGGGTCCCAGCGCGGGCTCGTTGGTGGTGTGGGGGTACGGCGCCACCGACGCGCCGGCCCCCGTGAGCGCGTTGAGCAGGGCCGTCTTGCCCGCGTTGGGCAGACCCACGATGGCGACGGCCACGGGCAGGCGCATCTCGAGGACGATCCAGGCCTCCTCGCCCTCCTCGGCAGGAACGGTCTCGCGCGGCGCCCGGTGGGTGGACGACCGGAAGGCCCGGTTTCCCACGCCGCCCGCGCCTCCCCGCGCCACCGGCACGCGATCGCCGGGCTGCAGCAGCATGGCCACCTCGTGGCCGTCGCGCAGCACGCGCGTTCCGGGCGGCACACGCACCTCGAGGTCGTCCCCGTTGCGCCCGTGCCGGTTCCGCCCCTCCCCCGCGCTCCCCACGGGCGCCTTGTGGTGCACCCGCGTGCGGAAGGTGCTGAGGTCGGTCACCTGGTCGTCGGCCACGAGCAGCACGTCGCCTCCGCGCCCGCCGTTGCCCCCATCGGGGCCACCCCTCGGCGTGTGCGCCTCGCGGCGGAACGACAGGCAGCCGTGGCCGCCGCGTCCGCCCTGGACGTGGATCTTGGCCCGGTCGGTGAAGGACACGGCGCGGGGCGCGGGGCCCCGACCCGGCTCAGCCCGCCGGGGCCTCCACGGGATGGACGGTGACGCGACGGCCCTGGCGGCCGTCGGAGAACTCCACGCGCCCGGTGACCGTGGCGAAGATCGTGTGGTCGCGGCCGAGGCCGGCGCCATTGCCCGGCGTGAACACCGTGCCGCGCTGGCGCACGATGATGGAGCCCGCGGGCACCACCTG
>CAZEUE010000129.1:0-4550 GCA_964514615.1 uncultured Bifidobacterium sp.
CCATCCTGCTCGTGGCCATCACCGAGTACTACACCGGCACCATCTGGCCGCCGGTCAGGAGCATCGCCAAGGCGTCCGAGACCGGGCACGCCACCAACATCATCGCCGGCCTCGCGGTGAGCCTGAAGTCCACGGCCCTGCCGGTGATCGTGATCGTGGCGGGCATCGTGGCCTCGTACGAACTGGCGGGGTACTACGGCATCGGCGTGGCCGTCATGGCCATGTTGTCCATGGCGGGGATCGTCGTGGCACTCGACGCCTACGGACCCATCACCGACAATGCGGGCGGCATCGCCGAGATGGCGGAGCTCCCCGAGTCGGTGCGCGCGGTCACCGACCCGCTCGACGCAGTGGGCAACACCACCAAGGCCGTCACCAAGGGCTACGCCATTGGCTCGGCCGGCCTTGCCGCCGTGGTCCTCTTCGTCGCGTACGTCGAGGAACTCAAGATCGCGCTCGGCAAGGCGGGGCAGGCAGCCATCGACATCTCGTTCGACCTGTCCGACCCGTTCGTGGTGGTGGGCCTCTTCATCGGCGGCCTCATGCCGTTCATCTTCGCCGCGCTCTCCATGGAGGCAGTGGGGAAGGCCGGCGCGCAGGTCGTGGAGGAGGTGCGCCAGCAGTTCAAGGAGAAGCCCGGGATCATGCAGGGCACCGAGAAGCCCGACTACGCGCGCAGCGTGCGCATCGTCACGGCCTCGGCGCAGAAGCAGATGCTCATCCCGGGGCTCATCCCGATCATCGTCCCCATCATCGTTGCCTTCATCTTCGGCATCGACAACGGGCGCGTGATGCTCGGCGGCCTCCTGCTGGGCGTCATCGTCACCGGCATCTTCGTGGCGATCTCGATGACCTCCGGAGGTGGCGCGTGGGACAACGCCAAGAAGCTCATCGAGGACGGTGAGCACGGTGGCAAGGGATCCGAGGCCCACAAGGCCGCGGTGACCGGTGACACGGTGGGTGACCCCTACAAGGACACCGCCGGTCCGGCCATCAACCCGATGATCAAGATCGCCAACATCGTGGCGCTCCTGCTCATCCCCTTCCTGGTCTAGCAACCGCCGAGCGGGGGCCCGGGCGACCGGGCCCCCGCGACGCGGCTCCCCGATTCGGGACCGCGCCGGGTGCGCTGTTACTCTGGTGCGCATGGAAACGGCACCTGCGCCCCCCACCAGGCTCCCGCGCGTCTCGCACGCGCAGAAGCCCGGCTCCGACGAGAAGATCCTCAAGCACAGCCAGACCGACTTGAACAACGGCTGGCTGGGTCGCCACGGCAAGCTGTACCTCACGCCCACGCGCATGGTGTTCGTGCCCACACCGCTCGACCACGCGCTGGGCGCCAAGCGCCGCGAGATCCTGCTCGATGACATCCGCGCGGTGGAGCGCTGGCCGCTGTCGCCGGGCGAGATGCCCCGCGGAGCCAAGCGCCCGCGGCTGTTCATCGACACCGGCGACGTGCGGTACATCTTCCTGCCCACCGACCTCGACGGCTGGTTCGACATCCTGCAGCTGGTGTTCTACCGGCGAAGCCAGGAATCGCCGGGGAGCGGCATGCCCGAGTTCCGCCGCACGGGCATGGACAACGGCCTGATCGAGACCGTAGAGAGCCTTCGCAGCATCAACCCCGATTGACGCGCTAAACTCCTTAAAGGCATTTACCTTTCGGGGGGTTTAGGTGATCAACGTGAGCGACCGCAGCAGGGTGGCGGTGCTGTCCCTCGTGGAGCTTGCATCGCGCGGTGGGAACGCCCCGGTGCCCATCCTCGAGGTGTCCGAGTGCCGCGGGGTGCCGGCCCACCAGGTGGAGCAGGTCTTCGCGGCGCTGCGCCGCGCCGGCATCCTGCACAGCCAGAGGGGCGTGAAGGGCGGCTACACGCTGGGTCGCCCCCCTTCCGACATCACGGTGCTGGACGTCGTGGAGGCCGTTGACGGGCCCATCGCCGCCGGTGCCTCCGAGGCCGATTGCGCGGTCGCGCAGCTCTGGGGCGAGGGGGCCGCGCGCCTGGGCGAGGTCTTCGGCGCGGTCAGCATCGCCGACGTCGTGGAGCGCGAGGCGCGTCGCGCCGAGGCGCCGATGTTCCACATCTAGGTCACCGTGCCGCGGCCTCATCCCGTCATCGGCATCGCGTGCGCCGTGCTGCGCGCGCAGTGGGGTCCGTGGGACCAGCCCGCGGCCGTCGTCGCGGCCGACTACGTGGCCCAGGTGCAGGCTGCCGGCGGAGTCGCGCTGGTGGTGCCCCCGCAGCTCACCGGAACAGATCCCGTGCTGGACGTGCTGGATGGGCTCATCCTCACCGGGGGAAACGACCTGCAGTCGGCCCTCTACGGCGCGCTCCCCCACGCGGAGTCCGAGCCGCCGGACCCCGCGCGCGATTCCTGGGAGTGCGCGCTGGTGCTGCGCGCCCTGGAGCGTGACGTGCCGTTCCTGGGCATCTGCCGCGGCATGCAGGTGATGAACGTGGCGCACGGGGGCACCCTGACCCAGCACCTGCCGGAGTCACTCGGCACCACCGATCACCGGCGGCGCGCCGGCACGTTCGACGGCAACGACCATCTGGTGGACCTCGCGCCGGGGTCGCTGGCCGCGCGGGCCGCGGGCGAGCTGGTGCATTCGGTGCCCTCGCACCACCACCAGGCCGTGGACCGGGTGGGCGATGGGCTGGATCTCACCGGGCGCTCGAGCGGCGATGGCGTGGCCGAGGCCATCGAGGCCCCCGGATCGCGCTTCGCCCTGGGCGTGCAGTGGCATCCGGAGGCCGACCCCACCAGCCCGGTCATCGCCGCGCTGGTGGACGCCGCCCGCAACGCCTAGCCCCGCTCCATCTGCATGCCCAGCCCCTCGAGGGTCTGCACCCCGCCGTTGTCCACGTGGATGATGGGACCGCGCCCCTCGCGTGCGAGCGCGCTCGCGGCAAGGCCCGCGCGCTTTCCGGCGGCGCAGATGACGGCAAGCACGCGGTCGCGGGGGACATCGCCGGGACCATCGCGGAACGCCCAGTACGGGCGGTTCATCGAGCCGGGCAGGTGCCCCTCGGCGAACTCCGAGTGATCGCGCACGTCGACCACGAGGATCTCCGGGTCGGCCGAGAGCCGCCCGGGCAGGTCCACCGCGCGCACCCGCTCGATGGAGGCCGTGGGCAGGCCTTCGTCCAGGTACGCCGAGAAGCCGCCGGCGAGCACGCCGATGATCTCGCGGCGACCCACGGCGGCCAGGCGCTCGGCCATGTCGCGGGCCTGGGGCTCGTCCGACCCCACCAGGAGAAGCGGGTCGTCGCGGCCGGCCACCAGCGCGGCGCGCGTGGCGAACCCCGATCCCGCGGTGGGCACCGAGAGCGATCCCGGAACGTGCGCGGCGGCGAAGGCCGCCGAGGACCTGCCGTCGATCACCACGCCACCGGCTTGGGCGCGGCGCAGGAACTCGTCGCCGTCGAGCGCGGGCGGCGGGGCCCCGGGGGTGATGAGGGGCCCCGAGTTCATGTTGACCACCCGGTCGAGGTCGGGCGGCTTGACGGCCAGGCGCGCGATGAGCTCGCCGGCGAAGTCGTCCTCGTGGATGGCGGTGAGCAGCGGCGAGTGGGCGCGCTCGTAGCCGATGGTGGACGACGTCTTCGCGCTGATCTCGGAGCTCCCGCACAAGGAGCCGCCGATGTGGCCGGGGTACACCTCGACCCAGTCGGGGAGGTCCATCAGGCGCCGGATGCTCCGGTACTGGTCGTGCGCGCCCTCGAGGGCGTCCACGGCGAGGTCGGGACGCCCCACGTCCCCCACGAACAGCGAGTCGCCGGTGAGCACGGCCCAGGGCTCGGATCCCCGGGACGCGTCGATGATGAGCAGGCCCGTGTGCTCGGGCCGGTGGCCCGGCAGGTGGAGCGCCTGCAGGCGCACGTCGCCCAGGCTCACCACCGCGCCGTCGGGCAGCGGCTCGTGGGGGAACTCCGCGCCGGCGAGGGGACTCACGTGCATGGTGGCGCCGGTCGCCTCGTGGAGCCGGCCACGGCCGGACACGTGATCGGCGTGGGTGTGGGTCTCGATGATGTGCGTGATGCGCACGCCCCGGCCGGCGGCGGCCTCGAGGTAGGGGGCGATGTCCCACTGGGGGTCAACCACCACCGCCTGCCCGCTTTCGAGGTCGCCCACCAGGTACGACGCGCACCCGAGGTCCTCGTTGATCACCTGTCGGAAGAGCATGCGGTGATTGTGGCGCATCGCGCGGACACCGGGTGCCCGACGGCCCGCTGGTAGCCTCAGCCCATGCCCATCATCGAATCCATGACCGATCTGGTGGGGGGGACCCCCCTCGTGCGACTGTCCGCGTTCTCGGACGAGACCGGGGCCACGATCCTCGGCAAGCTCGAGGCCGCCAACCCCGCCGGCAGCGTGAAGGACCGCATCGGGCTGGCGATGATCGAGGCGGCCGAGGCGGATGGCCTCATCACCCCCGGCCAGAGCGTGATCGTCGAGCCCACGTCGGGAAACACGGGCATCGCCTTGGCCTTCGTGGCCGCCGCCAAGGGCTACCGCTGCATCCTCACGATGCCCGAGAGCATGAG
>CAZEUE010000130.1:0-1039 GCA_964514615.1 uncultured Bifidobacterium sp.
CGCCCTCTGACCACGTCCGCCCCGCTCGTGCTGCGCGTTGCCGGCCCGCTCGCCGAGGTGGCCGACGCGGCGGGGGTGAGGGAGGTCCGGCTCGCCCCGCGGCTGCCCGGTGGGCCACCGGTTGCCGGCGACCGCGTGCGCGTGGATGAGTCGGGGTCGCAGGGGATCGTCCGCGAGATCCTCCCGCGCCGCACCGTTCTGGAGCGCATCGGCAGCGGTGGCCGCGTGCGCACGGTGGTGGCCAACGCCGACCTCCTGCTCGCGGTGGCGGCCGTGGCGGAGCCCCCGTTGCAGCCGCGCCTGATCGATAGCTACGCGGTGGCGGCGGTGGCGGGCGGGCTCGACCTTGCCGTGGTGCTGACCAAGGACGACCTCCCGCACGATGCTGCCTTGGTCGAGGAGGTGGTGGCGCGCCAGCGCGCGGCGGGGCACCAGGTGCTGGTGGGGTCGGCGCTCGACCCCACCTTGGTCGCGCAGGTACGCGACCTGATCGACGGCCGGGTGGCGGTGCTTGCGGGTCACTCCGGCGTAGGCAAGTCCACACTCACCAGTGCGCTCACCGGCGTGGAGCGCGCCACCGGGCGGGTGTCGGAGCGCCTGCGCAGTGGACGCCACACCACCACCGACCCGCGCCTCATCCCCATCCCCGGGGGTGGCGCTGTGGTGGATACCGCGGGCGTGCGCGCCTTCTGGCTGCCGCCGATGGAGCCCGCCGACATCGCCGCGGGGTTCCCGGATATCACGCGCGCCGCTGCGCGCTGCCGGTTCCACGATTGCCGTCACATGGGGGACGCCGGGTGCGCCGTCGCTGACGAGGTGCATGCCGATCGCCTGCTCTCGTACCGCGCTTTGGTGGAGGCGGCGGAGGCGGCGTCCCGGTTTGCGCGGGGGCACGATTAGTTACGTATGATGCAAAGCGTCGCCCGCCAGGGCGTTGGAAATCCCAACAACGACGCCGCGCAGAGGTACGTGATGAGCACCAAGAAGACCGGCTGGGAGGCCCTCGAGAACTGGGTGGGCGACAGCGCCGACGCCGCCA
>CAZEUE010000130.1:1139-4428 GCA_964514615.1 uncultured Bifidobacterium sp.
AGGACGTGGGCTCCGCCACCGTGACCGCCGGCAAGACCGGCTGGGAGGCCTTGGACAAGTGGGTGGGCGACAGCGCCGACGCCGCCAAGGACGTGGGCTCCGCCACCGTGACCGCCGGCAAGACCGGCTGGGAGGCCTTGGAGAAGTGGGTGGGCCCCGACGGGGCGGCCACCGAGCCCGGTGCGTCTGGCAGCAGCGCCCCGGAGGGCGCCTCTGGCGGATCGTCGGGTGGCGGCTTCATGGGCTGGCTCAAGCGCCTCTTCGGCGGCAAGTAAGTCCTCACGCCATGCGGGTAGCATCCTCCGGGTAAGCCATCAGGGGGATACCGCATGGCGTCTGGCGACGCGTCCATCAGGGATATCGAGAAGATCCTCGGCAAGGAGGCCAAGGGCCTTCTCGACCACCGCTGCAAGACCATCCCGGCATCGCGCCTGAGCCAGCCGGGCCCGGACTTCATCGATCGCGTCGTCACGCAGAGCGACCGGCCCATCCCGGTGCTCCGCTCGCTGCAGCAGATGTTCGACCACGGCCGCCTGGGCGGCACCGGCTACCTGTCCATCCTTCCCGTGGACCAGGGCATCGAGCACTCGGCGGGCGCGTCGTTCGCCAAGAACCCCCTCTACTTCGACCCGGCCAACATCGTGGAGCTGGCGATCGAGGGCGGCTGCAACGCCGTGGCCACCACGTTCGGGGTGCTGGGGTCGGTGGCGCGCAAGTACGCCCACAAGATCCCCTTCATGCTGAAGATCAACCACAACGAGTTCCTCACCTACCCCAACGGATACGACCAGATCATGTTCGCGTCGGTGGAGCAGGCCCGCGAAATGGGCTGCGTGGCGGTGGGCGCGACCATCTACTTCGGCTCCGAGGAGAGCAAGCGGCAGATCCAGGAAGTGGCCCAGGCCTTCGAGATGGCCCACGAGCTGGGCATGGCCACGGTGCTGTGGTGCTACCTGCGCAACCCGGCCTTCAAGACGGCGGACGAGGACTTCCACACGGCTGCCGACCTCACCGGCCAGGCCAACCACCTGGGCGTCACCATCGAGGCCGACATCATCAAGCAGAAGGCTCCCGAGACCGCCGCGTCCGGCTTCGACACCCTGTCGTTCGGCAAGACCGACCCGCGGATGTACTCCAAGCTGATGAGCGAGCACCCGATTGACATGACCCGCTACCAGGTGGCGCACTGCTACATGGGCCGCATCCCGCTCATCAATTCGGGCGGTGCCTCGGGCGCCAACGACCTGCACGACGCCGTGTACACCGCGGTGGTGAACAAGCGCGCCGGCGGTGCCGGGCTCATCAGCGGCCGCAAGGCCTTCCAGCGCCCCATGAAGGAGGGCGTGGCGCTGCTCAATGCCATCCAGGACGTATACCTGTGTGACGAGATCGGGCTGGCGTAGCCCGGATCACTTGGTCAGGGCCCCCCGCGCGGGTATGGTCGGCGCATGGCACGC
This sequence comes from uncultured Bifidobacterium sp., assembly GCA_964514615.1. Lineage (GTDB taxonomy): Bacteria > Actinomycetota > Thermoleophilia > Miltoncostaeales > Miltoncostaeaceae > SYFI01. The sequence continues at coordinate 2,597 of CAZEUE010000130.1, forward strand.
GTACGGCATGAGCGATCGGCAGGCGGCGTCCTGCTCGTGCCCGTGGGCGATCACATCCTCGTGCCGCTGATCACCGTGCCCGGTACCGAGGTGGTGGGCCTCCCCAAGGGTCGCCTCGAGCGCGGCGAGGGGGCGGTGCAGGCCGCCGTGCGCGAGATGCGCGAGGAGACCGGCCTCACCGGGGCCGTGCTCGAGCCGCTCGGCACCATCTCGTATCGCTTCTGGGCGCAGGCCGAGCGCAGTCGCGTCAACAAGAGCGTCGACTTCTTCCTCATGCTCTACCGGGCGGGGTCCCCGGCGCGCCATCGTCCGGATGAGGTCGAGAACGTGCAGCTGGTGCCCCTGGGCGAGGCCGAGGGCCTCATCACCCACGATGGCGAGAAGGCCATCATCCGCGCGGCCAAGCGCAGGGTGCGCGACCTCAGCGCCGACGGGTTCCTCGCCGTGCGCGACGCCAGCACCCGCGAGCGCCTCATGGCCGCGGTGGCCTAGCCCGCATGTACGCCCTCAACTTCTACTCCCCGCTCTTCATCGACCAGCTCCGCAAGGGGCGCAAGACCGCCACCATCCGGCTGGGCGACAAGCGCAGGAAGTACGAGCGCGGCCAGTTGGTCTGGGTCACCGTCGGTCACCGGCATGGGCCACGGCAGCGGCTGTTCACCGCGATCATCGACGAGGTCGCGGTCAAGCGGGTGGGCGACCTCACCCAGCGCGAGATCGAGCGCGACAACCCGGAGTTCCGCCTGGTCGAGGACATCGTGCAGTTCCTCAGCCACATCTACTCGCGCGACATCACCGAGGACGATGAAGTCACGGTGGTGCACTTCAGCGAGGTCATCGAGTTCCCGCCGCTCGACTGACGCGCGTTGTCCTGCATGCGGACTGGAGCATGCGACCCGGGGCCCGCTGGGTGGTGCGGGCGGATGATGTGGGCGGCCGCTGGCAGGTGCACGCCCCGCGGCCATGGAGTGCCGACGTGCATCTGGCGCTCATCTGCAATCCCGGCCCCGCCGCCGTGCTCGCCGCCTTCGACCTCCCCATCGGCGTACCGCGTACGTGGGCACGGCGCGCGGGGGTCACTGGCTTTCGCGAGGTCCTCAGGCGCATGGACGATGGGTCGTGGCCTGAATTCCACCTGCCGGCCGAGGCCCCGGCGCAGGTGTCACCGCAACGGCCGTTCTACCCGCAGCGGCCCGGTGGAACCCGTCGCGACGACCTGGTTCGGGGGCTGGGCATGGCCTCGTCCGACGACCTCCTGAGGCAGTGCGATCTCCCGGTGCCGGGAGCCATGGGCGCCGCCGCGCCCGTGTTCTGGCTGGTCGGTCCGCAGCAGGTGGGCAAGGGGGCCCTCAGCGCCTGGCGTGAGGTCATCATCCCCGCGCTTCGATCACCCAGCGTGCGCCTGTGGCCGATGGACGGCTCGTTGCGGGACCTGCTCCACCCCGGGACGTCGGTCATCGGCGAGTCCTACCCGCGCGCCGCCTACGAGTGGCCACTGGCGTTTCCGCGATCGGGCTGGAGCAAGCGCAGGCAGCTCGATCGACGGGACCGCGGAAGAGATACCGCCAAGTGGCTTGCTGCCAGTGGACTGCCGGTCACGCTTGATGAGGAAATGGACGCCGCCTTGCGAGACGGGTTCGGCCCGGCGTCTTCAGGGGAAGATCCATTCGACGCGACGGTGGGTGCAGTGCAGGCCATCGCCATCCTCGAGGGCCTGCTGCCGGAAATGCCCCCCGGTCTGCCGAAGTCCACCCTCACGTCCGAGGGGTGGATCCTTGGACGCCCGAGGGGTTAGGGGTTCGTCCCGAGGAGGACCACCGAGAGGGTTGGGT
>CAZEUE010000131.1:0-4418 GCA_964514615.1 uncultured Bifidobacterium sp.
CCCCCCACCGACGTCTCGATGGTGATCATGTCGTCCAGCAGGATGCGCTGGTCGAACCGGCAACCGCTGTCCACGATGGGGATGCCCACCCCCTCCTCCAGCAATCGGGTGAACGGCCAGCCCAGGTCGGCAAGCCACTCGCACAGGCCGCGATCCATCCACCGGTAGGCGGTGGTGAAGTGGATCTGGCTCACGTCCACCTCGGACATCACGATGCGCCGGGTCTCGCGCCTGATGTGGGGCCCCGGGGAGGTCACGGGCCCACAGTACCCCGCTTTTTCCCGCTACGAGCGCCCCGGTGCCTGGCACTTAACCGTTCCCGGGGGGAGCAACAGCCGCGCCCGCGCGTTGGTGCAACAGGTGCTGCCGGAACATCGGCATGCAAGGCCCGTTGCACAGGAACCGCCATGACGCCACAATCCAGTTCCCACTAGCCCCCCGATGCACCCCGACCCACCGGACACCCCACCCGGCCTCGCCACTCCCGTGGCGGGCGAGCAGCCCGACGAGGCGCGCCGCAGGCTCTGCCTGGCCGCCATGGCCGGCGCGCCGGGCCTGCTGCGCTACGCGGCCCGGTTCGCCCCCTCGCTCGAGGACGCCGAGGACGCCTACCAGCGCGGCATGGAGGTCGCGCTGACCAAGGGCCCCATCGGCCCGCTCGAGGAGTTCATCGCCTGGCTGCACGTGGTCATCCGCAACGAGGCCACCACGCTCGCCCGCCGGCGCGGCCGCGAGGCCCCCGCGGGCGACGACCTCATCCCCCAGGTCGACGCCCACGCCGCCTCCATCGGCGCCACCGCCCGCGAGCCCGTCGCCGTGGCCGAGTGGCGCGAGCGCTATCGCACCCTGCAGGACGCCATGACATCACTGAACGAGGCCGAGCGGGTGTGCCTGCTGCTTCGCACCGCCGGGGTGAGCCGCGCCGAGATCGGCTCGATGACCGGCTACACCGACCGCAAGGTGGAGCGCAGCATCGTGCGCGCCCGCAAGCGCCTGCACGCCTGGCACATCGACCTCGCCACCGGCGAGCGATGCGACAAGCTGCGCGAGGCCCTGCAGAACGTGGCCGACGGCGAGGCCGGCATGCGCGAGCGCAAGGCCGTGTCGCGCCACGTGCACCACTGCGGCGCCTGCCGGGCGGCCCTGCGCGCCCGTCGCCAGACCAATGCCGGAATAACCGCGCTGGTGCCCGTGGCCGTGGTGGGAGCCGCCGCGGCGGGCCTGGCCGTTCCCGACCCGAGCCCCGCCCTGAGCGTGATGGAGCGCGGCACCGCCCGGCTCACCGTCACCGTGGGCCAGGCGTGGCAGGCCATGCTGGACGTCCCGTCACTGCTCAGCGCCCGCATGGGCGCGGGCGCCGTGGCCATCACGGTGGCGGGAGTGGCCGGCGTGCCCATCGTGGCCAACCAGGTCACCGCCGACCGCGCCGCCACCCAGCCGGTGCCCGCGCACGTGCGCACCACCGCCGAGGCAGGGCTTGCCACCACCCCCGACGCGGCAACCACTGGCGGCACCATCACATCGGGCACCAGCACCACCGTGGGCGCGGCCCAGGCCGACGCCATGGCCGAACTCGAGCGCCTTCGCGCACAGGCCGAGCAGCGCCGCATCGCCGCCGAGGCCCGCCAGCGCCGCCAGGCACGCGAGCGCGCCGCCGAGAAGCGCCGCCGGGCCGCGCAGGCAGCGCAGGCCGCGCAGGCAGCCGCCGCACCACCGCCCCGCTCCACCCCGGCGCCCGCCCCGCAGGCACGCGCCCCGCAGTCCTCCCCCGCAAGCCCATCGAACCAACCGCAGCTGGAGTTCGGACCATGACCACCAGGAAGTCGACACCCCGGGCGCTCGTCGCCATCGCCGCAGCCACGGCGGCCACCGCCGGCTGCGCCGCCACGGCCCAGGCCACCGACGGCAACCTCTACCCACAGGGCCCAGGGCCCTTCACCACCGGCTCCATGCTGGCCGCCAGCCAGCCCAACCCCGCGGTGGTGCAGCTGAACGCCGCGGCCACCACGGCCGCGCCCACGGGCACCCACTTCTCCATGGGCTGGGGGTGCCCGGTGCCGGGCAGCGAGATCGCATCGGTGCAGTGGAGCGCCCTGCGTTACGCCGCCCCCTCCAGCGCCGGGCTGCAGGTGACCGCCAACGGCCACCCCGTGTGGAGCGAGGGCGACGTGGGCATGCCGCAGTCGCCCGCCGGCGGGCGCGGCTACGGCCTGGGGCTTCCCGGCGGCACGTGCGACGTCAAGCTGCAACTGGTGCAGGGCGAGCGCCGCCAGCAGCACGCGCGGGTGTGGTGGATCGGCTCCACGGGCGCGGTCATCCGCGACGTCGCCCCACCGCAGGCGCAGGTGGTGAGCACCCCCGCAGGGTGGATCAACAGCGCCACCCCGGCCGCGCGCATCGGCTGGCAGGCATCCGACAACTTCGGGAGCGACGGAATCACCGGCCAGCGCATCCAGGTGGCCGGTGAGACCCGCTGGTCGGGCGCCCCCGGGCAGGGCCAGCACGCCGTCGACGTGTCGCTTGCGGGCCTGCCCGACGGCACCCACCCCGTGCGCGTGGAGGTGGACGGCGACGGCACGGCGGGCGCGGCATCGGGCGGCACCATCCGCGTGGACCGCACCGCTCCCGACATCGCCGAGCCCCAGGTGGCCTACGCCCCGGGCGTGCCGCGCGGGTCCATCACCTTCGCGGCCACCGATGCCACCAGCGGACTGCAGGGCGCCACGGCCGAGGTGAACGCGTCGCACTGGGGCAGCACCGGTGGCGCATGGGTGCAGGTGGCCACGGCGGGCGCGGCGAGCGCAGGCCAGCCCATCAGCCGTCAGGTGGGCGCCGGCCTGCTCGACGGCGTGCACGCCTGGCGGGTGACCGCCCGCGACCAGGCGGGCAACGCCACCTCGCAGCTCGCACCCGAGCCGCTGATCATCGACACCCGCCCGCCGCGCATCGACATGCAGCCCATCCCCAGCCGCTGGACCTCCGTGCTGCCGCTGGATGTCACGCTGTCCGACAACCTCGACCAGATGATCGGCCTGGGCGACTTCGAGGTGGAGATCAACTCCGCGGGCGACGGCAGCGTGCGCGGCGAGTGGATCCCCGTCACCCAGCAGGCCGTGGCGCCGGGCCGCGAGGCCATGGAGATCCCCCTCGCGGGCCTGGCCGACGGCGTGCACGTGGTGCGGCTGAAGCTCCGCAACGGGGGCCCCTTCGCCCAGACGCTGGTGACCAGCCGCATGGGCCTGGTGCGCACCGACCTCACCCCGCCCGACCTGGTTCGGGCGCAGCTCACCGCCATGCCCGACGGCCGCATGAAGATGCGCTGGACGGGCGAGGACGCCCGCTCGGGCGTGGAGATCATCCGCCTGCAGTGGCTCGACGGCTGGACCTGGCGCACCATCACCCAGCAGCCGGCAAGCGACGGCAGCGGTATCGCCACCCTCAACGGCGAGCTCATCCCCGAGGGCGCGGAGCGCATGCGCATCCAGCTGGTGGACGCCGCAGGGAACGCCCGGGCAATGGAGGTGGAGCCACCGGCGATGCCCGGCAGCCCCGCCACACCCGGCAGCCCCGGCGGCCCCGGCAACCCCAGCCGCCCCGGGGGCGCCACCCCCGCCCAGCAGATGGCCGACGACGCCCGCGAGGGCATCCTCACCCTTGGCATCACCGGCGGCAGGCCCGAGCGCGTGGAGGGCCGCGACTACCGGGTGGTCACCACCGCGGCCGGCAGGCCCGTCACGGTCACCGGCCGCCTGCTCAACCGCGCAGGCCAGGCGCTCGGCGGGTTCGTGATGGTGGCGCGCCAGGGCGGCCGCGACATCGGCGCGGGGGTCACCGGCCCCGACGGCTCATTCCGCCTCACGGTGGTGCCCGTCCGGTCCGGGCCCATCGATGTCGGCGTGCCCGACGGCTCGAAGGTGGTGCCCGTGCCCACTGGCCCCGGCGTGGCCGTGCGCCTGCGGGCCACCGTCACCCTCATGGCCAGCAGCAACCAGGCCAGGGCCAAGGGTGCGCCGGTGGTGTTCCGGGGCAGGATGAGCCCGGCTCCCGGCGCCGAGGGGGGCTACAAGGCGATCGTGCTGGAGTGGCGCGACCCCTTCCGCAAGGCCTGGCGCCCGGTGGTGAACGCCCGCGCGAAGGCCGATGGATCGTTCGCCATCCGCTGGCGCTTCCAGGCCCGCGGCCTCACCGTGCCGTTCCGCGTGCGCGTGCCCCGCGAGCGCGGATGGCTCATCGAGCCCGGTGTGTCGAAGGTGGTGCGGGTACGGGTGCGGTAGCGTGATGACCACTTTCAATGGTCATCTGAAGGAGGCCGCCGTGGCCACCCGCACCATCCCCATCAGCGAGGCCAAGGCGAAGCTGCTGGCACTGGTCACCGAGATCGGCGACACCGGGGACGAGATCGTGCTCACCCGGCGCGG
>CAZEUE010000132.1:0-4416 GCA_964514615.1 uncultured Bifidobacterium sp.
CCGGCTGGACGCGGGGGCGCAACCTGCACGACTGCGGCCGCATGGGCGCGGTGGCGGCGGCCGAGGTGATCAGCCACCTGGGGGCACGGCCCGAGGTGGACCTGAAGGCGCTGGTGGCGGAGAAGGTTCCGGGGTAAGGCACACAGTCGGCACACGCTGTGTGCTTTTCGACATATATTCCTGCCTAGGATCCAACCATGGAGTTGACGATGGCACGGGTTGACACCGGGGACATGGTGTCGGTCACGGAGATCGGCAGCAGGGGCGTGTCGCACTACGTGACCCAGGCCGCCGAGGGGCGTGACCTGGTGGTTCTGCGCAACAACAAGCCCGCGGCAATGCTGATCAGCGTGGAGCGCTACGAGCAGATGCAGCGCGCGCTCGATCAGGTCGCCGATCTGGCCCTCGGCACAGCACGTCTGGCGATGGCCGAGGGTGGCGACCTGACCAACCTCGACGATGTGCTGGGCGAGTTCGGCGTGACGCGCGAGCAGTTGCTGGCAGAGGACGAGGACTGAGCGGTGACACGGCCTCCCGGGTGGTCCTCACGCACGACGCCGTGGCCGACCTGCAGCGGCTCCGAAGGTCAGGCAACGCTCGGGCCTTCCTTCGGGAATTGGCGCGAATCGACGCGGATCCACAACGTGGCTCACCGCTGGCAGGGAACCTCAGCGGACTGCGCAGCGTGGTCGTGGGCAATCGCCAGTGGCGCATCGTCTGGGCTGAGAGCGACGGGCGCGCGCTGGTGGTAGCCATGGGATCACGCTCTGACTCGGCGGTCTACGCATCAGCCGCAAAGCGCATCGCCGCGCTTCGAGATGCTGGATCGACTCACGACCTCGCAGACGTACTCGCGGCATTGGCCCGAGCGGAACCCCCCTCCCCACCGCCGCATCCCCGCTAGTCTCCCGCGGTCTTTTCGTTAGATCCCGGAGCAGCCCGAATGCCGTCCAACGCCAGTGTGATCGTCCGCGCCGAGTTCCCCGTGGGCGCCGACGTACTGAGCAGCGCGATGACCGCCGTCACCATGGCCGGTGGCGAGGTGGGCGGCATGGACACCGTGCGCTCCACCCGCGAGACCATCACCCGCGATGTGGTGATCCACGGCGCGGACGAGGCCGCCTGCGAGGAGATCGTCAAGACCCTCCGTGGCATCAGCGGCATCGAGGTGCTGGACGTGACCAACGGCATCTTCCGGGCGCACGAGGGCGGCATGCTCACCATGCGCACGCGCACCCGTGAGGAGCCGCGACGATCTGTCGATGGCCTACACGCCCGGCGTGGCCCGCGTGTGCATGGCCATCCACGACGACCCCGATCGCGCCTGGGACCTGACCATCAAGGGCAATAGCGTGATGGTGGTGAGCGATGGCTCGGCGCTGGTGGGCCAGGGCGACCTTGGTCCGCTGGCGGCGCTTCCGGTGCTCGAGGGCCTCTCGCTGTTCATGCGCGAGCTGGCGGATGTGGACGCCTTCCCCATGCCCATCGACAGCGACGACCCGGCGGTGATCAGCGACACCGTGGTGAAGATCTCGTCGGTGTTCGCCGGCGTGCACCTGGCCGATGTGTCGGCACCCAACTGCTTCGCGATCGAGGCCGCGCTGAAGGACGCGCTCGACATCCCCGTGCTGCACGGCGACGCCGAGGGCACTGCCGCCGCGCTGCTCGCAGGCGTGCTGAACGGCCTGCAGGTGACCGGGCGCATCATCGAGGACATCACCGTGTGCGTGGCGGGCTCGGGGCCCGGGGCCCTGGCCTTCCGCCGGCTGGTGGACGCCGCGGGGGCATCCGAGGTGCGCGCGGCCGAGACAGATGAGGCCATGCACGACCTGGTGAAGGGCGCCGACGTGTACGTGGGCGTGGGGGCGCCGGGCTCGCTCGGCGCCGACGACATCGCCGCCATGGCCGCCGAGCCCATCGTGTTCGCGCTGGGCATGCCCAACCCGGATCTCGACCCGTCCGACGCCGCGCATGTGGCCGTGTTCGGCACCGGGCGCCCCGACCTTCCCAACCAGGTGAACAGCACGCTGGCGTTCCCCGGCATCTGGCGGGGTCTGCTGGACGTGCGCGCCAGCGCGCTGACCGACCAGGCCGTGATGGCCGCGGCCTGCGCGATCGCCAACGTGGTGGCCGAGGAAGGCGCGGTAGCCGCCGACTACGTGGTGCCCTCGGTGTTCAACAAGAAGCTGGTGCCGGCGGTGGCGGCGGCGGTGGCCGATGCCAGCCAGCGTGCCGGCGTGGCCCGGGTGGCGCCCGCCGCGTAGCCGGCCTGCCACACTGCGGGCGTGAGCGTGCGCCGCGCAGTCGTGGGATCCATCACCGTGCTGGCCGTTGCCGCTCCCGCGCTTGCGGCCAGCGGCTGCGGCGGGGGTGGCAGCGCCACCACGCCCGCCACCACCGCTGCGGGCGGGGTGACGGTGTACGACCCCGACCACCGGATGATCACCCTGGCGCCGGGACCGGCATTCATCGTGCGCATGCCCGACCCGGGCGAGGGGCAGCGGTGGCGGCTCGACACGCCGGAGGGCATGGGCGGGGTGTCGCTGAAGGGGCTGCAGAACGACAGCGGCGCGGGCGACTGGTACTTCGAGACCATCGGGGCGGGCGAGGGCACGCTTCAGTTCCGCAAGACACCGGTGGACAGCGAGGACTCCTCGGAGTCCGTGACCTACGAGGTGAAGATCGGATGAGGACCCCCCGCATTGCCGCGCTGGGCGCGGCGGCGCTGCTGATCACCGCCGGAGGCCTGGTGGCCGCGGGCTGCGGTGATGAGCAGGTGAACAACGCCGCCAGCACCGCGCCTGACGGCGTGGAGACCTTCACCTCGGGCGACACCCAGGTGAACGTGAAGCTCGGGCCGAAGTTCGTGATCTCCCTGCCCGAGACCGCCGGCACCGGCTACCAGTGGAAGCCCTCGGGCGGCAGCGCGGCAGGGGTGTACGTGGACCTGTTCGACGACGCCTTCGTGCCCGACAACCCCGACCTGGCCGGGTCGTCCGGGGTGCGCAACTTCACCTACGACACCGCCAAGGCGGGGTCGGGCACGCTCACGTTCGAGCTGCTGCCGCCGGGCAGCACCACGCCCGAGAACACCGAGACCTTCGACGTGACCGTGGCGGAGGGCTAGGCCCCGGTGCGCTGCGGGGCCGCCGCCATTGCCGTGCTGGTGCTGGGCGTGGGCGCCCTGGTGTGGCAGGGCTGCGGGGGCGGCGCGGGCGGCGGCGGGGGGGTGGCCGGCGAGCCCGGCACCGGGGTGCTGCAGATCACCTACATCCCGGAGCCCGGGCGCACCCCGCGCACGGCCACGCTCACGTGCCCGGCCGATACGTCGGACGGCCGGGCGGCATGCGAGCAGATCGAGGGGCTGAGCGCGGCGTTCGACCCGGTGCCGGATGACGTCGCGTGCAGCGAGATCTACGGGGGGCCCGAGCAGATGGTGATCCGGGGGGAGTGGGCGGGCGAGAGCGTGGAGACCACCCTCACGCGCACCAACGGGTGCGAGATCGACCGCTACGCGTCCCTCGCCCCCGTGCTGCTGCCGCTGGTGGGGGGACCGGGCGGGGGGTGAACCCCCGCGGCGGGCGGCACGGCCACGCTCACCTTCCGTGATGGCCAGGACAACACCGTGACCATGGCCACGGGCCAGACCACGCCCATCGACGTGTACGGCAACGAGGGCGGCGGAGTGGGCGTGCCCACGCAGCGGGTGTGGGTGTATCGCGGCGCCAAGCCCGGAAGCGGCATGCTGGTGTACGAGGAGTTCCCGCCGGGGTCGGACACCGCGTCGACGACCGTCAGGGGCGCCATCACCGTCGCCGAGTAGGTGCGCGGGGGACCGGGGCGGCGTGTCGCCGAGGTTTCGGGCCGGCCCGTTGCGGATCGTCGGACCGTCTATGGTGCTGGTCGCATGACGCGGTTACCGTGGAAGCGTGGCAGCGCCGTGATGGCGGCCGTGGCACTGGCCGCAGGCGTTGCGGCGGGCTGCGGGGGCGGGGATGGAACCGCCCCGGCGGCCGAGGCCGGCGTGGGCGTGACCGTCACCTCGCCGTCGGCGAAGGGCGCTGCGCGCACCGTCCTGGCGCCGCTGTCGGATGGGTCGACGGCCGTGGTGGCCGCGTACCTGCCCGTGGATCCGCGCGACACCACCCCGGTTCGGGCGAAGGTGGGCGACCTGGTGGCCCTCGTCGTGCCCGCCGGGGGCACGGGCACGGCCCAGGGCGGATCGGCGGAGGGCACCATCGTCGAGCCCGCAGGGCAGGGCCCCGCGGTCTCCACCGAGACCGCCGCCGAGCTTGGCGAGGCGTTCACCTACCGCATCACCGCGGCGGGGTCGGGCACGCTGGAATTCCTATGGGAGCTGCCCGGCAGGAACGACTTCGACGGGACCACCCTGCCCGGGCGGTCGACCACGCTCAC
>CAZEUE010000133.1:0-4345 GCA_964514615.1 uncultured Bifidobacterium sp.
ATGTCGGTGGCCGCCAGCTCGTCCGGCGGCAGCATCAGCACCCGCGCCACGTCCATGGCCACGTTGCCGTTGCCCACCACCACCACGTTGTCGCCCGAGAAGTCGAACGTGAGGTTGCGCTGGTCGGGGCTGGCGTTGTACCAGCCCACGAAGTCACTGGCGCCGTGGCTGCACGGCAGGTACTCGCGCGGGATCCCCAGCCGCCGATCCGACCTGGCGCCCACGCAGAAGATGACCGCGTGGAAGTACTCGAGCAGGTCCTCGTACTCCAGGTCGGTGCCGAACTCCACGTTGCCGCGGAATCGGAAGTCCGGGTGCTGGGCGATCCTGTCGTACACCCGGGTGACCGACTTGATCTTGGGGTGGTCGGGGGCCACGCCGGCGCGCACCAGCCCGAATGGCGTGGGCAGGCGATCGAACATGTCCACCTGCATGCGCACGTCGTCGTGGGAGAGCAGGTGCTCCGCGGCGTAGAACCCCGACGGCCCCGACCCGATGATGGCCACCCTCAGCGGATTGCGCTGGCTCCCCACCGGCACCTAGATCACCACCCCGTGCTCATCCACCCTCGCGCGGAACACGTCCTGGTCCTCGCGCCGCACCAGGTCGGCCGACGACCCGGGCGCCGGCGCGGTGCGCAGGCCCCGCACCAGCGCCGCCGGGCGCCCCGACGACTTGCCGATCAACATCCCCGCGGCGGCGGCGATCTCGTCCGCCAGCGCCTGGTCGGTGGCCACCAGCATCCTCCCCTCCCGGTCGCGTCCCCCACGATGGTCCAGCACCGGCGCGAATCCCGCAACGCCCACCGCCACGTTCACCAGCCCGCGCCGGAACGCGCGGCCGTGGGTGTCGGTGATGACCACGCCCACGCGGCCGCCCGCGGCATCGGACAGCGCGCGCTGGATGCGACGCGCCGAGGCATCGGGGTCCACGGGCAGCAGCACCACCGTGCCCTCCGCGGTGTTCGACGAATCCACCCCCGCATTGGCGCAGATGAACCCCTGGTGGGTCTCGCACACCAGCAGCGACCTGCGACGCCGGATAACCGCCCGGCTCTCGTCGAGGATCACCTGGCAGAGCGCCGGGGCCTTGCCCGTGGCCTCGGCCAGCTCCCGTGCACGATCGCCCGCATGCACGTCAGCAAGTCGGACCACGCGACCCTCGGCCTTGCTCACCACCTTGTGGGCCACGGCCAGCACGTCGCCCGGGGCGAGACCCGCCTGCACCGCGGCGACGGCCAGCATGCCGGCGATGTCGTCGCCGGGCACCACCTCCGGCAGCGCGTCCAGCACGGTGATGCGCACCTCGTCACCGGGTGCGGCGCCCACGACGCCCCGGGCGCTCACCCGGCCGCACCCTGCGCGAGGCCCAGGCGCGCAAGCGCCCGGCCCGTGGCGCCCTCGGGCTCGCGACGCACCAACTCTGCGAGGTCGTCCGGCGTGTCGACGTCGAGCGCGATGCCCGGGTGGTACGCCACCTCGGCCACCAGCCCCGCGGCTGCGGCCAGCGCCACGTGGGTGGCAAGCGAACCGGGTCCCAGCGCGGGCAGCAGCGCGGTGGGCGGGGTGAGCAGCATGGCGTTGGTGCCGGTGCCGTCCTCCGAGCGCGCCAGCACCACGGCATCGGCGTCCGGCGCCGCCCCGATCAGGTGATCCACGTCGGCCGCCGTGATGAGCGGCAGGTCGCTCACCACCACCAGGGCGCTGTGGGCATCGATCGCCCTCAGGCCCAGGATGACCGCAGAGTTGATGCCCCGCGGCGGGTCGTGATCGGCGATGGTGCGGGCCCCCACGCTCTCGGCCACCGCCCGGGCGCGCGGATCGGACGTGACCACCACGATCTCCCCCAGGCGCGTGCTGCCGGCAAGCGCCCCGAGCACGTCGCCCAGCATGGCCGACTGCAGCACGCGCCGCTCGCGGCGGTCCAGCACCCCGGCCAGGCGTCCCAGCGCATATCCCAGGCGCTTCACGGGAACTACGGCGCCGACGTCGTGAGCGGCCATCAGCCCGCGGCCTCGAGCACCACGTGCGCCAGGCGCTCGCGCGCGGCGCGGTCGGGCATGAGGATGTCGGCCAGCACGGGGCGCACGCCCAGGGCCTCGATGCCGGGGGCCTCGGCGGCGTCCGACTCGTGGATGACGAACGTGGCGCACACGTCCGCGTAGATCTCCGCCATCTGGCGGGCCGAGCACTCGGCGTACCCCGCCCCGCGCAGGAACCTCTGGGCCGGGCCCTCCACGGGTGCCCCGGCGATGATGGGGCTCACGCCGATCACCCGACCCCTGCGCGCCGCGACGGCCTCGCGCACGCCCGGCACCCCGAGGATGGTCCCGATCGACACGATGGGGCTGGACGGCGCGATCACCACCAGGTCCGCCTGCGCGATGGCATCGAGCACCCCGGGCGCCGGTGCGGCGTCGGGGAGGCCGTCCACGCGGATGGCGTCGATCTCCTCCCGCGCGCCGTCGCGCACCAGGTACTCCTGGAACCGCAGCTCACCGGACGGGGTGGTGATGACGGTGCGCACCGGGTCGTCGGTCATCGGCAGCACCCGGGCTTCCACGCCAAGCCGCAGGCGCAGGTCGTCCACCACCTGCGACAGCGTGGCGCCGTCGCGCATCATCAGCGTGCGATGGATATGCGTGGCCATGTCGCGGTCGCCCAGGCCGAACCAGGCCTCGCGGCCGTAGGTGGCCAGCCCCTCCAGGCAGCGGAAGGTGTCGTCGGCGTAGCCCCACCCGCGCTCGGCCACCACGCCGGCCAGGCAGTACAGGTTGATGTCGAGGTCCGGGCAGACGAGCAGCCCGAAGAACTCTCCGTCGTCACCCGTGTTCACGATGGCCGTGAGGTCGCGCTGCCCCTCGGCGAGCGCGAGCCCGTGCACCATCTTCGATCCGCCGGTGCCCCCGGCCAGCACGACGATCACCACGCGAGGCTATCAGCGGCGAGGCGGCGCCAGCACCATCCAGAGACCGGCCGTCACCAGCACCAGCCCGGCCCACAGGCGCGGGCCCGGCACCTCGCCCAGCAGCGGCCACGCCGTGAGCACCCCCACCACCGGCACGAGGAAGAACCATGCCGAGACCCGGCCGGCCTCGCCGCGTCCCAGGGCCACGTAGAACAGCGCAAAGGGCACGGCGTTCCCCAGCACCGCCACCACGAGGATCAGCCCCAGCTCGCGCCCCCCCGCGGCCCCCGGCGCGCCCCCCGCGGCAAGTCCCACGGCGGCGAGCATGGCCGCGCCGACGATCATCTGCCAGCCCGCGATCGCCACCGGGCGCGCACCGGCCCGGATGCGCCCCGTCACCGCGATCGTTCCGACGGCCCAGGCAAGCGCGCCCACCACCACGGCCAGCGACACCAACGACACGCTGGGCGGCCACAGGGGCCCCTTCCACACCACCGCGGCCGCGCCCAGCAGCCCCACCACGAGGCCCGCCCACTGCCGGGGGCCCAGTCGCTCGCCCAGGAACACCGCGGCCAGCGCGGCGACGAACAGCGGGTCGGTGTTGGCCAGCACCGCCGCCACGCCGGCGCCCTCCTCGGCGATGCCGATGAACGTGGCTCCGTAGAACAGGAACGACTGGGTGACCGCCAGGATCACGATGACCCGCCACTCGGTGCCGGGCATGACCGGACGCCCCAGCAGCGCCAGGGCGCCGATGAGGATGAGGCCACCCACCCCGATCCGCGCGGCGGCGGCAAGCAGCGGGGGCCAGGTCTCCACCAACCACGCCGAGGGCACGTACGCCGCACCCCACGCCAGCATGGCCAGTACTGCCAGCACCGCCGCCGGCGCGGGGCCGCGCGTGGCCCCGGAGGGGGTCATCGACGAGCTCTCGCGCCGCACTTGCGCATCCGGGACGGGTTCGCTGCCGGGGCCCCGGATCCTGCCTCCGGCACCCCGCGGCACGCTCGGGTCGGAGAACTCAACCTTACGCTGTACATTCCTTTCCCCTTACACCGTAGCCTTACAGCGTAGGCACCCACCATCACACTTTGTAAACATTGTTACTAGTGTGAGCACCCCCCCTAAACCCGCATGGTGACTGATGTTTCGCGCGGGAAACTTGCGCGGGAAATGGCTCATCTGAGCCTTGTCGGGGCGCTCGATCGTGACATATGCTGCCTGCATCCCCTGGGGGGACCGACCTCAATCCCGGCTCGACCGGGGCGGGGCCACAACCCAGGTAATCCAATGCAACGCCCTATGACTCTTCAAGGGGGGACGCCACTAATGGCCGACCAGTTTGCTGTTTCCTACATCCCCGGTGCCGAGACCGGGGAGATTCCGCCTTCGCCCGTCGACCGTGACGAGAAGACGGCCTTCATCTACAGCCTCGTTG
>CAZEUE010000134.1:0-4296 GCA_964514615.1 uncultured Bifidobacterium sp.
CCCGACAGGTTGGTGTCGATCACCGCACGCCAGTCGTCGTCGCTCATGCGCATCATCAGGCCATCGCGGGTGATGCCGGCGTTCAGCACCAGGGCGTCGAGCGGTCCGAGCACATCCTCGGCCCCGGCCACCACGGCGTCGGCATCGGCCGAGCGGGCGATGTCGCCCTGCACCACGGCCGCCTGGCGGCCGGCGGCGCGCACGGCATCGGCAGTGGCGGTGGCGCCGGCCTCGTCAGCCACGTAGCCCAGCGCCACGTCGAAGCCACCACGGGCCAGCGCCACGGCGCAGGCCGCGCCGATGCCGCGGCTGGCACCGGTGACCAGCGCCACGCTCACGACATCACCGCCGCCAGGCCGTCGAGGCCCTCGGGCCCGGACACCTGGTGCAGCACGGCGTCGCGCTTCGTGCGCTTGACCAGCCCGGACAGCACGCGCCCGGGGCCGAGCTCCACGAACCTGTCGGCCCCCATGGCCACCGCGGCCTCCACCGCCTGCGAGAACCGCACGGGCGACGTGAGCTGGTCCAGCAGCACCGGCCGCATGCGATCAGCCGACTCCACCTGCGCAGTGGTGGTGCTGAGGAAGAGGGGCGAGGGCGGCTGCGGGTCCCAGGCCTCGAGGGCCGGCGCCAGGCGCTCGGACGCGGGCTCCATGAGCGGGCTGTGGAACGCGCCGCCCACCTTGAGCTGCGTGGCCTTGATGCCGCGGTCGGCGGCGCTCACCAGCAGGCGCTCGATGCCGTCCTTCGTGCCCGAGGCCACCACCTGGCCGGGGCAGTTGAAGTTGGCCGGCCACACGTCGCCGGACTCCATGCACAGGGCCGTGGCCTCCTCGTCGGACAACCCGAGGATGGCCGCCATCGTGCCCGGGCGCGCCTCGCCCGCGGCCTGCATGGCCGCCCCGCGCTCGCCCACCAGGCGGATGGCCTCGGCGAACCCGATGGACCCGCAGGCCACCAGGGCCGAGAACTCGCCCAGCGAGTGCCCCATGGCCAGGTCACCCCCGAGGCCATGGTCGCGGGCCACGCGCAGGCAGGCCACGCTCATGGCGAGGATCGCGGGCTGGCACACGTCGGTGCGCACCAGGTCCTCCTCCGGGCCCTCGAAGATGATCCTCGTGATGTCGTAGCCCAGGGCCTCGTTGGCCTCGGCAAACGTATCGGCGGCCACGGGAAAGGCCCCGGCCAGCTCGCGGCCCATGCCCACCTGCTGGGCGCCCTGCCCGGGGAACAGCAGCACGATCATGCGCGCGGCTCCCAGCGCACCAGCACGCTGCCCCACGTGAGGCCCGCGCCGAACCCGACCATCATCACCATCGCCCCCTCCTCCAGCACTCCCTGATCAAGGGCATCCACCAGCGCCAGCGGGATGCTGGCCGACGAGGTGTTGCCCACGCGGTCGAGGTTCATCACCACCTTCTCGCGGGGGATCCCCATGCGCTCCGACGCATGGTCGAGGATGCGCTCATTGGCCTGGTGCGCCACGAGCAGGTCGACATCACCCATGGCCAGGCCGGCGGCGTCGAGGAGCCTCTGCGGGCTCTCCACGAGGATGCGCGTGGCGAACCGGAACACCTCGCGGCCGTTCATCTGGATGCGCGTGTCGGCGTAGGGGGTGTCGTCGGTGATGGGCGTGCGCGACCCACCGGCGGGCACGCACAGGTCCGAGCGCCCGGTGCCATCCGAGCCCAGCTCCACGCCGAGCACCCCCGTGCCGGGCGCGCCGTCATCGGCCTCCAGCATCACCGCGCCGGCGCCATCGGCGAACAGCACGCAGGTGGCGCGGTCGTCCCAGTCGATGATGCGCGAGAGCGTCTCGGCCCCCACCACCACGGCGCAGCGCGCCATGCCGCTCTCGATCATTCCCGTGGCCTGCGCGATGCCGTACATGAACCCCGAGCACACTGCGTTGGTGTCGAACGCCGCCGGGCAGTCCATGCCCGTCATGGTGGCCACCAGCGGGGCGCATGGCGGAAACACGTAGTCGGGCGTGGTGGTGGCGATGATCAGCAGGTCCACGTCGCCCGCATCGGTGCCCGTGCGGCGCAGGAGATCGCGCACGGCCTCGGCCGCAAGGTCGGTGGTGGCCTGGTCGGGAGCCGCGATGCGGCGCTCGCGGATGCCCGTGCGCGACACGATCCACTCGTCGCTGGTATCCACCATCTCCTCGAGCTCGGCGTTGGTGAGCACGCGCTCGGGCACGTACCCGCCCACGCCCGTGAGCCGCGCGCGCGGGCGGGCCCTGTCCGCTCCGGCCACGAGGCTCAGGACCCCTCCAGCTGGTCGCGGTCGACGATGGCGAACTTCAGGGTGGCCTGGCAGGCCACCTCGTCCCCCACCCGGGCCACGGCCTCGGCCTCGCCGATGGGGCCGCGCACGCGGGTGACGCGGGTCTCGAACTCCAGGGTGTCACCGGGCCGCACCGGCCGCTTGAAGCGGCACTTGTCGACCCCCGCGAACAACGCCAGCTTGCCCTTGCCATCATCCGTGGACAGGGCGGCCAGGGCCCCCGTCTGGGCCAGGGCCTCCACGATGATGACCCCCGGCATGATGGGCTCGCCGGGGAAGTGCCCCTCGAGGAACGGCGTGTCGGCTCGCAGGGTCCACCGCGCCCTTGCCGACTCGCCCGGCACGAGCTCGAGGATCTCGTCGACGAAGATGAACGGCTCCCTGTGCGGGAGGATCTCCTTGGGGTCCGGGAGCGGCGTCACGTTCCGGCAAGGCTACTTGTTTCGGGGCCGTATCCTCCGCTGCGTGCCGGGATCCCGCGTCACCCACCCCTCGGAGTGCCCCATCTGCGGTGCGCCCGGTGGCGTGGAGGTGTTGCGGGCCCGCGACCACCGCCGGGGCATGCCCGGCGAGTTCCGGGTGGTGGAGTGCGCCTCGTGCCGCCTGTGCCGCACAGACCCATGGCCCGATGACCCCGCGGCGTGGTACCCGGATGAGTACCCGCAGCACGGGGCCGGCGAATCGGCCACGGCCCGGGCGTCGCGCGTGGCGCTGCAGCACGCGAGCGGCTCGGGGGAGGTGGTGGCGCGCGCGCTGGGCGTGGCCGTGCCCGAGGCCGAGACCGGCGGCCGCATGCGCCCGGGCATGCGCGTGCTCGACGTGGGCGCCGGCACCGGCGGGGCAGTGGCGGCATTCCGCGCGGCCGGCCACGAGGCCTGGGGGGTGGAGCCGTCGGCGCGCGCGGTGCAGGTGGCCCGCGACCGGGGCAACGCGTGGGTGCTCAACGGATCGCTGGACGCCCTGCTGCACGAGGGCGGGTTGCCGGACGGCCCCTGGGATGTCATCCGCATGTCGCAGGTGCTCGAGCACGTGGGCGACCCCCTCGCCACCCTGCGCGCCATCCGGGAGCTGCTGGCGCCGGGGGGGCGGCTGATCATCGGCGTGCCCAACATCCGGTCGCTGGCCGCGCGTGCCACGGGAGGGTCGTGGGATGGCCTGGAGATGCCCCGGCACCTCGTGCACTACGACCGCGACTCGCTGCGCTGGGTGCTGGCGCTCGCCGGGTTCCGGGTGGCGTCGATGCGTACCACGCCGCTGCTGGGCGTGCTGCCGGGGTCGCTGGATGCGCGCACCGCGGGCGGGGGCCGCCAGCGCGGATGGGGCGATCTCCTGCCCGTGCGCCTGCTGGCCTATCCGCTGGAGTGGGGCCTTGCGGCCGTGGGGCAGGGAGACGGAATCCTGGCCGTGGCACGACCTACCGGCCGGTGACGTCCGGTGCGTCGGCATCTGCGTCCGGCGCGGCATCTGCGTCGATCCCGATGCCGGCGACGCCCGCGGCGTCCTGCTCGTCCACCGGCGCGCATGTGGCCACCCGGTCCTCGTCGCCCACGTCCATCAGGCGCACCCCCTCGGTGCTGCGACCCATGCGCTTGACGCCATCCACCTCGATGCGGATGACCTGGCCCATCACCGACACCAGCAGCAGTTGCTGGCCCGGGCGCACGATGCGCGCCGTGATGAGCTCGCCCTTGCGGTCGCTGACCTTGATGGTGCGCACGCCCTTGGTGGGCCGGCCCTTGCGCGGATACTCGGTGATGGGCGTGCGCTTGCCGTAGCCGTTTCCGGTGACCACCAGCAGGTCGGCGTCGTCGTCGGCCACGGCCACCGCGAGCACGCGGTCGTCCGCGTCGAGGTTCATGGCCCGAACGCCCTGCGTGCCACGGCCCGTGGCGCGCACCTGCTCCTCGCTGAAGCGCGCCGCCTGCCCGCGCGCCGACACGATGAGCAGGTCGGCGTCGCCGTCGGTGAGCTGCACGCCCACCAGCTCGTCGTCGTCGGCCAGGCGGA
>CAZEUE010000135.1:0-4270 GCA_964514615.1 uncultured Bifidobacterium sp.
GACGTGGCGGCGAAGGCCCCCACGCGATTGGCCAGGGCGCTCGTGGGCAGGCGCACGCCGGTGGTGATCTCGGCCACCGCCACCAGCACCGCGGCGACGAAGGTGATCCCCAGCGCGACCATGAACCAGAGGAGGCGCCTGCGGGTGGAGGCGGCGACGGGGATGGCCAGCATCAACCCGGTCATCATGAACAGGAAGATCGTCCAGCGCAGGGCATCGGTGGTGGACGCCGCCCACATCACCGACGCGAGTGACCATGCAACCCACCCCGCGGCGATCGCCATGGGCCAGCCCAGGCCGTCCGGCACGGGGATGCCGCGGCCCATCAGCAGCCATGCGCCCAGCCCCACCACGATCAGCCCGGCGAGCAGCCGGAACGCGAATGCCTCCTGGGCGCCGGGCACGGCCAGGTTGGGACCGATGATGGCCGCCACCATGGCAACGAGCACGGCGGCACGTCCCAGCGACGGAATCGAGGCGCGCCCCAGCACCACGAGGGCCAGCAGCACCACCGCCAGTGCCAGGCCCGGCACGGGCGCGAAGGCCGCGAGGGAGCCGGCCGCGAGCGCGGCGACGAGGGCGAGGGCCGCGGCGCGGATGCCGGGCGCCCCGGACGCGCCGGAGGCCCGCAACGGAGCGGGTGCCGACATCGGGGCGGGACGGTAGCAGCCGCCCCCCGAAATCCCCGTTACGCAGGCCCTCCGGCAGCGCGTCGCAGGACGTCCATCACGGCATCCGCCTCGTGCGACAGCGCATGCGCCATGGCGGCCTCGCGGCATGCGGCGGGGGATGGCGGATCGTCGATGCACCGCGCCAGGGCGGCGGCGATGGCCGCATCGTCCCGGGGGTCCACGATGGCGCCGGCGCGGCCGTCGGGCACGACCTCGCGCAGGCCCCCCACGGCGGTGCCCACCACCGGGCGCCCGCTGGCCATGGCCTCGAGCGCCGCCACGCCCAGGGGCTCCACCAGGCTCACCTGGGCCACCACGTCGGCGGCGGTCATCCAGTCCACCACGCCCGCGTTGGGAAGCATTCCGGTGCGGATGACGGCGTCACCGACGCCGTGCCTGCCGGCCTCCTCGTCCACCGCGCGCGCCAGAGGACCGTCACCCACGAACGCCAGCATGGCGTCGGGGTGGTCCGCGGCGCGCATGCGCGCGAATCCCCGCACCAGCTCCAGCGGGTTCTTGCGTTCGGTCAACCCGCCCACCGCGAGCACCAGCGGCACCTCCGCGGCCACCCCCAGCCGGTCGCGGGCCGCCCCGCGCTCCCCCACGCGGAACCGGCGCTCGTCCACTCCCATGCTGATCACCTCGAGGCCGCGCGGTGGCAGTCCCTCCTCACGCATGCGGTCTGCCAGCCATTCGCTGACGCAGATGGTCGCCGCGGCGCCCCGTACCCCGGGTGCCGACAGGCGCCGCACCGCGCCGGTCGCGAGGTTGGCCACGTCGCCGCCATGGGCGGTGATCACCCATGGCGTGCGCCCCAGCCTGCCGGCGGTGGCCGCGATGAGGCCCGTGGGGAACAGGTAGTGCGCCCAGATCACATCGGCGCCGCGGGCGCGCGCCACGGCCCGGGCAGCCAGCCCTGCGTACTTGGCCGGCGTGCGCACGCGCCCCGATGCGCGGGAGTCGATGACTACGCGGTCCACCCGGGCCCCGCGCTCCTCGAGCGCGTCGCACATGCGCTCCACGAACGCCCCGTAGTCGGGTGCCCCGGGCCCCGGGTACATGTTGGACAGGCACATGACCCGGAGCGCGCTCATGCAGGGCGCCCCGCGAAACCCTCAGGACCCCCAGGGGACAGTCCCGCGGGAGGGACAGTCCCAGCGCCGGGACTGTCCCCGGGCTGGGACTGTCCCCCTGTCCGGATCGACAGGGCCACCAGGCCCGCTGCCAGCACCCACGTGTACGGGTCCTCGAACTGCGCCGAGTAGAACAGCGCGTGCACGAAGATCCCCGCCAGGGCGCCCAGCATCGCGGCCGCTGGCACGCCGACGTCCTCGTCGCGGTCGCGCGTGGCGCGGATTCCGACGATGGCCGCGATGACCGACAGCCACACGAACAGCGCGAAGCCGATGGCTCCCTCCTCGCTGAGGATCGTCACCGGCGCGTTGTGCGAGATGACCACGCGGGTCTTTCGCAGCTCGTTCTCGTCGAGCAGGTTGGAGTAGTCGGTGGCGAACGAGCCCAGGCCGCCCCCTGCCACCGGGTGGGCGAGGAAGATCTCCACGCCGCCGTCCACCAGCCCGAACCGGCCCTCGCTGACCTTGTCGAGCCGCTCCGTGGACGTGAGCGCCGACCGCACCTGGCCGGACGTGGCGACGGCCACCGCGCTGCCCGCCACGGCCATGATGGCGGCGGCGGCCAGCGCCCGGCGCCAGCCGAACATGCGCAGCGACATGATGAGCAGCCCGGTCAGCAGCATCAGCGCGCTCGAGCGCGAGAAGGTGACCACCAGGGCCGCGGCATCGATGGCCGCCACCACGCCGCACGCCGCCAGCACGCGGTTGCTGCCACGCCAGAGCCACGCCACGGCCACCGTGATGAGCAGTGCCAGCGCGAGGTAGCGCCCCAGGATGTTGGGGTCGTAGAAGATGGAGTTGACGCGGAAGAACCGGCTGTAGACGTTGGCCTGCATGAGCCGGTGGTTCCACAGGATCTCCTGCGTGGCGTACTGGGCGAGCGCCAGCACCGCGACGGGCACCGACATGGCCATGGTGGTGACCGCCAGGGTGAGCAGCGCGCGCCCCCGCCGCCATATGGCCACCGCCATCAGGTAGAGCAGCACGAAGGGGATCCAGAAGAACGTGGCCTTGACCGTGCCCTCGGCGATGTCGGACGACCAGGCCACCGACGCCACCACGAAGCCGGCGAACAGCATGAGGGGGAGGTCGAGCGGGGTGGAGGGCCACAGCCGCTCGCGGGATCCATCGCGTTCCATCCACCAGAGCACGGCGAGCCCCAGCACGATCACCCCGTACAGCGGGAGGAGCAGGTTGGCATCCTCGCCACCCACCGAGATCGGCACCCGCACCGGGAGGGCCACGCCCAGCAGCAGGAACCACGTCCACGGCCTGCGCGCCACCAGCCGGCCGAGCAGCATGATCACCGCGAGGCCCACGAGCACCCCGGCCGCCCCCGCCGCCAGCCCCGCCGGCGTGGACAGCCGGTCGGACACCGCCTGCGGCACCAGCGTGCCCGCCATCACCACCCAGGCGATGAGCAGCACCACGAGCCCCGCGAGCCTGCGCCCACGATCACCCAGGCGGGTCCATGCCATGAGGGCGGTGGGGGTGAGCATCAGCACCAGGCCGACGGCTGCCACGATGGCCGCGGTGACGCGCAGCGCCTCGGTGCTCATCCGCCCTCCCGGAACCCGATGAGCGCTTGGCGCTCGTCGCCCAGCGCGGCCAGCAGCCATACGCCGGCGGGCGGCGTGCCGGCCGGGATGGTGATGCGCGCAGAGGACGCCGGCCCGGTGACGGGCTCCCCGATGGGGTCGCCCAGCACCTGTCGGCCCACGGGCCCGCCCGGCGAGCCCACGCGCCGCCGGAGGGTGAGGGTGACCTCGGGGTCGCCCCGGCCGGGCAGGGCCACGCCCACGGCATCGCCGGATGCCGGTTGCCCGGGCACCGCGCGCGCCACCAGGTGGCCCACCCAGCAGGTGAGCGCGCGCGCCGCGACGTTGCCGCGCTCGTCACGCGCCACCACGCGGATGGGCTGCAGGCCCGGCGCCACACGCCGGCCCCGGGCATCGCGGCCGTTCCAGTCCCACTGCGCCTGCCCACGCGCGCCGATGCGTTGCGGCTCGTCCGCCACGCCCGCCAGCGGCGCCGAGAAGGTGACGGTGGCGGCCTCGCCGGGCGCGCTGGCCAGTGCGCGGCACCCGGCGGCGGTGGTCTGCACCTGGACCTCCGGCCGCGGCGCGGTGGTGTCCACCACCACGCGACGGCTCTTGGAGAACTTCTTCTCGCCTGCCCGGGCGTCGAGGTCGATGGCGTAGGTGCCGTCGGGCACCACCTGGCCGTCCCGGTCGCGACCGTCCCACCGCACGGCGTAGGTGCGGCTGCGCACCACCCGGTTGCCATCCGACAGCTGGGCCACCAGGTTGCCCGTCTCGGGATCCTTCACCGTGATCGTGACGTTGCTGGGCTCGCTCAGCCGAACCGCCACCGTGGCGAGCGAGCGCCCCTGCTCGGCCCCGGGGCTGAATGCCCGCGTGGCCACGAACCGCGTGATGATGGGCGGCGGCGTGGTGAACGCGAAGG
>CAZEUE010000136.1:0-4263 GCA_964514615.1 uncultured Bifidobacterium sp.
CATCGAGGTACGCGGCGTAGTCGCGCTCGGTGTACCAGTTGCTCTTCCAGCCCTGGAGGATGCCGATGCGGAATCCGGTGGGGTTGACCTTCTGTCCCATCAGGCACGTCCCTCTGCGTCGGCGCCCGGGATGCCCAGGCCGATGGTGATGTGGCAGGTGCGCTTGTTGATGCGGCTCGCGCGCCCCTGGGCCCGCGGGCGGAATCGCCGCATGGTGGGGCCCTCGTCGATGGTGGCCCGGGTGACGTACAGCTCCCGCACGTCGAGCCCCGCGTTGTGGTCGGCGTTGGCCATTGCGGACTCCAGCACCTTGCGCACGGGTTCCGCCGCGGCGCGGGTGGAGAACGCCAGGATCGCCTGTGCCTCGGGCACGGACTTGTCGCGGATGAGGTCGGCCACCAGGCGCGCCTTGCGGGCCGATACGCGCACGAACTTGGCGGTGGCCTGCGGGCGGGCGGGCTTGCGGTTGCGCACCTTGTCGGAGCGCGCGGGCTGCTGCGCGGTGGCCTCGGGGGCCTCCGGCGCCTCGGTGCCCTCGACGTCGGTGGCCTCCACGTCGGTGGCCTCCACGTCGACCTCGGTGTCCTGTGCGGTGGTCTCGGTGCTCACGTCAGCGCCTCGAGGTCTGTCGGTCGTCGCCGTGGCCCTTGTAGGTGCGCGTGGGCGCGAACTCGCCCAGCTTGTGGCCCACCATGCTCTCCGAGATGAACACGGGCACGTGCTTGCGGCCGTCGTGGACGGCGATGGTGTGCCCCACCATCTCGGGGAAGATCGTGGACGAGCGCGACCACGTGCGCAGCATGCGCTTCTCGTTCGAGGTGTTCATCTCCTCGATGCGCTTCATCAGCTTGGGGTCGACGAACGGACCCTTCTTGAGGCTTCTGCTCATCGGCCTTCCGTGTGCTTTCCGCGCTTGCGACCGCGGACGATCATCTTCTGGCTCGCCTTCTTCGGGTCGCGCGTGCGATGCCCGTTGGTCGGCTTGCCCCAGGGGGTCACCGGGTGGCGACCCGAGTTGCTCTTGCCCTCGCCGCCGCCGTGCGGGTGGTCCACCGGGTTCATGGCGGATCCGCGGACGGTCGGGCGAATGCCGCGCCAGCGGCTGCGACCGGCCTTGCCGCCCACCTCATTGGCGTGCGACGTGTTGCCGATCTGCCCCACGGTGGCGCGGCAGTTGATGTGCACCATGCGCATCTCCGAGCTGGGCAGGCGCAGGGTGGCGTAGTCGCCCTCCTTCGCCATGAGCTGGGCGCCGGTGCCGGCCGACCGGCACAGCTGGCCGCCGCGGCCGATCTGCAGCTCGATGTTGTGCACGATCGTTCCCGTGGGGATGTCGCGCAGCGCCAGGGCGTTGCCCGGGCGGATGTCGGCGCCGGGGCCGCTCATGACGGTGTCCCCCACCTCCAGGCGCTGCGGCGCCAGGATGTAGCGCTTCTCGCCGTCGGCGTAGTGCAGCAGCGCGATGCGGGCGGTGCGGTTGGGGTCGTACTCGATCGAGGCCACGCGGGCGGGCACGCCGTCCTTCGTGCGCTTGAAGTCGATGACCCGGTAGCGGCGCTTGTGGCCACCGCCCTTGTGGCGCGTGGTGATGCGCCCGTTGTTGTTGCGCCCGCCCGTCTTGTGGATGGGCTCGAGCAGCGACTTCTCGGGCGTCGCCTTGGTGACCTCGGCGAAGTCCGAGCTGGCGACGAACCGCCGGCCGGGCGAGGTGGGCTTGTGCTTGCGGATACCCATCAGGCGCCCTCGAAGATGTCGATGGAGTCGCCGGGCACGAGCTCGACGATGGCCTTCTTCCAGCCCGGGCGGGTGCCCATGCTGCGCCCGCGCCGCTTGGGCTTGGGCTGAACCTTCACCACGCGCACGTCGGTGACGGTGACGTCGAACAGCTCCTCCACCGCCTGGCGGATCTCCACCTTGTTGGCGGTGTCGAGCACGCGGAAGGTGTACTGGTTGTGCGCCTGCACCAGCAGGTAGCTCTTCTCCGAGACCACCGGGCTGATGATGGCGCGGCGGACATCGCCGCGCAGGTCACTGGCCATGCTCATGCGTCATCCCCCTCGGCGGCCGCGGCGGGAGCGGGGGCGCCGTTCCAGCGATCCCACACCTCGCGCTCCACCAGCACGGAGCGGCCGGCCATGATGTCGACGGTCTCGATGTCGCGTGCCTCGAGCACGCGGACGTCGCGCATGTTGCGGAACGACAGCGCCTCGGGCGACGACGACTCGGTCACCACCACCAGCAGCGGGCGCGCGGCCATCTGCTCGGGCGCGGTGGCCAGGTACTCGGCGGCGCGCTTGGTGGAGGGCGCATCCCAGCCGGTGGGCTCCATCACCGCGATGCTGCCGCGCTCCACGTGCGCCTTGAGCGCCGAGCGGAACGCCTGGCGGTGGGCCTTGCGGTTGACCTTGCCGCCGTAGCTGCGCGGGTGCGGGCCGAACACCACGCCACCGCCCACCCAGATGGGCGAGCGGTTGGATCCGGCCCGGGCACGGCCGGTGCCCTTCTGGCGCCAGGGCTTCCTGCCGCCGCCGCTGACGTCGGTGCGGGTCTTGGTGCTGTGCGTTCCGGCGCGGCGCCATGCCATCTCGGCCGTGACGGCCTCGTGGATGAGGTGCGGCTTGATGGCCTGGGCGTCGAGCTCGGCGCCCAGGTCGGCGTTGCCGGATGCCTTGCCGGTCTTGGTGAGAAGGTGCGCTGCCATCAGTCGGGCCTCACGAACACGATCGAGCCCACGGCCCCGGGCACGGCGCCCCGGACCAGCAGGATGTTGCGCTCCGGGTCGCGGTCAACCACCTGCAGGCCGCGCTGCGTGACCTGGCGCGCGCCCATGTGGCCGCTCATCCGCTGGCCCTTGAACACGCGGGCGGGGTAGGCCGCGGCGCCGATGGAGCCGGGTCGGCGCACGTTGTGCGAGCCATGGCTCTTGGGGCCACTCGCGAAGTTGTGCCGCTTGATGGTGCCGGCGTAGCCCTTGCCCTTCGAGGTACCGGTCACCTTCACGTAGGAGCCGGGCATGAAGGAGGACACCGTGACCACCTGGCCCTCGGCCAGCTCGCCGGGCTCGATGCCCAGGTCCTCGGCCGAGAACTCGTGGAGGTGGCGCACCAGCGGGGAGCCGGACTTCTGCAGGTGGCCCTGCTCCGGCTTGTTGATGTGCTTCGCCTTGGCGGCGCCGAAGCCCAGCTGCGCGGCGGAGTAGCCGTCGCGCTCCTCGGTCTTCACCTGCACCACGGGGCAGGGGCCCGCCTCGATGACGGTCAGCGGCACGCGCTGGCCGTCCTCGGCGAAGATCTGGGTCATTCCGACCTTGCGTCCGATGATCGCCGCCATGATCAGACCTTGATCTCGATGTCGACGCCGGCCGGGAGGTCCAGGCGCATGAGGGAGTCCACCGTCTTGGGGGTCGGCGAGAAGATGTCGATGAGGCGCTTGTGCGTGCGCACCTCGAAGTGCTCGCGCGAGTCCTTGTCCTTGAACGGGCCCTTGATCACGCAGTAGCGGTGGCACTCCGTGGGAAGGGGCACCGGACCGGAGATGGTCGCGCCGCTCCGCTGCGCCGTCTCCACGATGGATGCCGCGCTCTTGTCGATCAGCTCATGGTCATAGGCCTTGAGCCTGATGCGGATCTTGTTCTGCGTGATCAAGGTTCGGTCTTCTCGTTCGTCTGGTGCTGCCCGGGGAAAACGAGGGCCCCGCCGCCCTCAGGGGGCGACGGGGCCCGTACAGCGGGAACTGCTACTCGAGGATCTGCTCCACCACTCCGGCGCCCACGGTGCGGCCGCCCTCGCGGATGGCGAAGCGCAGGCCGTCCTCCATGGCGATCGGCACGATGAGCTCCACCTCGAGCACCGCGTTGTCGCCCGGCATGATCATCTCGGCGCCGTCGAGCAGCTGGATGACGCCGGTCACGTCGGTGGTGCGGAAGTAGAACTGCGGCCGGTAACCGTTCACGAACGGCGTGTGGCGACCGCCCTCCTCCTTGGAGAGCACGTACACCTGCGCCTTGAACTTCGTGTGCGGGGTGATGCTGCCGGGAGCGGCGAGCACCTGGCCGCGCTGGATGTCCTCGCGCTTGACGCCGCGCAGAAGGGCGCCGATGTTGTCACCGGCCTGCCCCTGGTCGAGCAGCTTGCGGAACATCTCGACGCCCGTGACCACGGTCTTCTCGATCTCCGGCTGCATGCCGACGACCTCGACCTCGTCATTGACGTTGATGATGCCGCGCTCCACGCGACCGGTGGCGACGGTGCCGCGACCGGTGAT
>CAZEUE010000137.1:0-4191 GCA_964514615.1 uncultured Bifidobacterium sp.
TCGGCGGCCAGGCGCAGGAACCGCTCGGGGCGCCCGGACGAATGCTCCGGGCCATTGCCCTCGTAGCCATGCGGCAGCAGCAGGGTCAGGCGCGATCGCACGCCCCACTTGGCCTGGCCGGCGGAGAGGAACTGGTCGATCATGATCTGCGCGCCGTTGGCGAAGTCGCCGTACTGGGCCTCCCACAGCACCAGCGCCTCGGGGGCGGTGGTGGAATAGCCGTACTCGAAGCCCACGCATGCGGCCTCGGACAGCGGGCTGTTGTGCAGCTCGAACGACGCCTTGGCCCGCAGCAGGTGCTGCATGGGCACGTACACCTCGCCCTTGCCCGGCGAGTAGGTGACGTCGTCGAGCGTGTGGTGCAGTTCCAGGTGCCGCTGCGTGAACGTGCCGCGCGCGACGTCCTGCCCCGTCAGCCGGATGGGAACTCCCTCGGTGAGCAGCGACGCGAACGCCAGGGCCTCGGCGTGGCCCCACGTGATGCCGCCGTCCTCGGCCAGCCCGTCGCGACGGCGGTCCAACTGGGGGGTCAGCTTGGGGTGCACCGGGAAGCCGTCGGGCGGCAGGTGCAGCTGCTCGTTGAGGCTGCGCAGGGTGGACGCGCTGACCTTGGTCTTGACCACCTGGGTCTTGGCCCGGCGGCGCTTGTCGCGCGAGTTCTCCTGGTCGGAGCCCTGCTCCAGGCTGGCCTGCACGCGCTTGTGCGCGGTGCCCATGCGCTGCTCGGCGGCGGCCACCATGGCCGCGTAGTCGTCCTCGGTGATGACGCGGTCGGCGATGAGCCGGTCGGCGAAGATACGCGCCACCGTGGGGTGCTCCTTGATGGTCCGCGCCATCACGGGCTGGGTGTAGGCGGGCTCGTCCAGTTCGTTGTGGCCCAGGCGGCGGTAGCCGATCAGGTCGATCAGCACGTCGTGCCCGAACCGCTGCCGGAACTGCGTGGCCAGGTGCACGGCCGCCACGCAGGCGTCCACGTCGTCGGCATTGACGTGCACGATGGGCATGTCGAAGCCCTTGGCCATGTCGCTGGCGTACCGGGTGGAGCGGCTGTCCTCGGGATCGGTGGTGAACCCCACCTGGTTGTTCACGATGATGTGGATGGTGCCGCCCGTGGAGTAGCCGTCGAGGCCCTGCAGGTTGAGGGTCTCGGCCACCACGCCCTGCCCGGGGAACGCCGCGTCGCCGTGGATCAGCAGTGCCACGGCGCGGTCCACGTGGTGCTCGGCGACGTTGGTGGCGCGGATGGTCTGCTTGGCGCGCACCCCGCCCTCGGCCACGGCGTTCACCTGCTCCAGGTGGCTGGGGTTGGCCGCCAGGTTCACCGCCACGCTCTTGCCCGCGCGCGACTTGAACGTGCCCTCGGCGCCCAGGTGGTACTTCACGTCACCCGCGGCGGCGTAGGGCTCGCCGTCGGCGTGGTCCTCGCCGTCGTCGGTGTGCTCCACCTGCCCCTCGAACTCGGCCAGGATCGACTCCGCCGGCCGCCCGACCGTGTGCATGATGCTCGCCAGGCGGCCACGATGGGCCATGCCGATGTGCACCTCGGGCACGCCGGCGTCGCCCAGGCGGTGGATGACCTCGTCCATCATGGGGATGAGGGCGTCGCAGCCCTCCAGCGAGAAGGTCTTCTGGCCCAGGTACGTGCGCCTGAGGAAGCGCTCGAACACTTCCACCGACACCAGTCGCTCGAGGGTGGCGCGCCGCTCGTCGCGCGGCAGCGGGCTGCGCACCTGCCCGGACTCGATGAACTCGCGCAGCCATTGGCGCTGGTCGTGGTCGGAGATGTGCTCGATCTCGTATGCGATGGTCCCGCAGTAGGTGTCGCGGAGCGCCGGGTAGGCGTCGGCGAAGGTGGCGCCCGGAACGGCCACGCCCAGCAGCGAGGCAGGCACCAGCTTCATGTGCTCGGGCGTGAGCCCCACCCACGCCGGTTCCAGCGACGGATCGCCCGGCGGCGCGGATCCCAGCGGGTCGAGGTGCGCGGCCAGGTGGCCGTAGGTCCGGAACGCCCGCAGCAGCGACATCGCACCGGCCACGGCCTTGAGGGTGTCCTCGTCCGCGCTGGCGGCCACGGCCGGCGCGGCGCCCTCGGGGGCCGCGGCCTGCGGGGTGAAGTCCAGCGGCGGCTGCGCGGGCAGGCCCAGCGCCAGGCGGATCTCGTCGTAGAAGCCCTCGTCGCCGGCCAGCAGGGCGGACAGGTCGCGCAGGAATGCCCCGCTCTCGGCTCCCTGGATGACGCGGTGGTCGTACGTGGAGGTGACCGTCATCACCTTCGACACGCCCCACACCTTCAGCAGGTCGTCGGGCACGCCCTCCATGCCGGGCGGCCAGGTGATCCCCCCGGTGGCCACGATGGTGCCCTGCCCGTTCATCAGCCGCGGCACCGATGCGTTGGTGCCGAAGCCCCCGGGGTTGGTGAGGGTGACGCCCGCGCCCTTCAGTTCATCCGGGCTGATCTTGCCCACGCGCGAGCGCTGGATGAGGTCGTCGAACGCCGCGCGGAAGCCCTGGAAGCCCAGCGCGCCGCAGTCGCGGATCACCGGCACCAGCAGCGAGCGGCTGCCGTCCTTGCGCTCCACGTCCACGGCGATGCCCAGGTCCACGGTGTCGCGGGGCACCTTGTGGGGCGACCCATCCACCCGCGCGAAGGCCGTGGCCATGACCGGCGTCTTCTGCACGGCGCGCACGATGGCCCACGCGATGATGTGGGTGAACGACAACTTGCCGCCGCCCGCCACCGACAGCGCCTCGTTCAGGCGCTTGCGCTCGGCATCGAGCATCTGCACGGAGATGGTGCGGAACGTGGTGGCCGTGGGGATGGACCGGCTTTCGTCCATGTAGTCGGCCAGCGCCGCAGCGGGGCCGGTGAGCTTCACCAGTTCCTCGCCGGGCGGGGGCGGGGGCGCGGGCATCCCGCCCGCGGGCGCTCCCGCGTTCTCCACGTCTGCGCGCCGGATGAGGCCGCCCGGGCCGGTGCCCGACACCGTGGCCAGGTCCACGCCCTTCTCGTGCGCCACGCGGCGCGCGATGGGAGATGCCGGCACGTCGCGCAGGGGAGCGGCCGCGGCAGGCGGGGCGCTCGCGGGGGTGGCCGCGGCGGGCGCGGGCGCGGCGGCACCGTTGCCGGCGGCGGGCGCGGTGCCTGCGGCCACCTGCCCCAGCGGCGTGACCACCTCGAAGGTCTCCCCATTGGGGACCGCGATCTCGGCGAGGGTCCCCGACGCGGGCGACGGCACCTCCAGGTCCACCTTGTCGGTGGACACCTCGACGATGATCTCGTCCTGAGCCACGGTATCGCCCACGGCCTTCTTCCACTCGACCACCGTGCCCTCGGTCACCGACTCCATGTCGGGGAGCTGGATGGGCACGAGGGTGGCGGGCGCATCCGGTGCGCCGGCGCCATTGGCCGACGCGTCCGGCGGGGGAGCCGCGGCTGCGGGCGCGGCGCCGTTGCCCGAGGCGATCTCGCCCAGCAACTGGCCCACCTCCACCGGGGCACCGGCCTCCGCGGTGATGGCCGTGAGCACGCCTCCGGCCGGTGACGGGATCTCCACGTCCACCTTGTCGGTGGTCACCTCCAGGAGGGTCTCACCCTCCTCCACCATCTCACCGACGGCCTTGCGCCACTCGATGACGGTTCCCTCGGTCACCGACTCGCCGAGCACGGGAAGGAGGATCTGGATCGTTGTCTCGGCAGGTGTCACCGTCAGCGTCCGAGCATACCGCCGACCCCGGGGTGCGGCCCGTCGTTCGGCCCCGAGGGGACAGTCCCAGCCCCGGGACTGTCCCGGGGCTGGGACTGTCCCCCTAGTCAAGGTCGAGGGCCAGGTCCAGGGCCGGGGCCGAATGGGTGAGGGCCCCCACGCTCACGAAGTCCACGCCGCAGGCCGCCGCGCGCGCCACGCCCTCCAGGTCCATCCCGCCGGAGGCCTCGGTGATGGCACGGCCCGCGCACATGCCCACGGCCTCGCGCATGGTGGCCTCGTCCATGTTGTCGAGCAGCACGCGATCGGCGCCGGCATCGAGCGCGCGCTGCACGCCATCGAGGTCATCGGCCTCCACCTCCACCGGAACGCCGGGAAGCGCGTCGCGCGCGCGGGCGACGGCTGCGGCCAGGTCCACGCCGCCCATCGCCAGGTGGTTGTCCTTCACCAGCACCATGTCGTGCAGCCCCATGCGGTGGTTCACGCC
>CAZEUE010000138.1:0-4177 GCA_964514615.1 uncultured Bifidobacterium sp.
GCCCGGAACGCCACCTGCGACACGTCGTGCACGTCGATGTCGGCGTCCACCACGATCACGCACCGCGTGAGCGAGAGCAGGCCGAGGCCCCAGACGGCGTTGATGAGCTTCTTCGCGTGGCCCGGGTAGCGCTTGTTCACCGAGACGATGGCGCAGTTGTGGAACACCCCCTCGAGCGGGAGGTTCATGTCCACGAGGTCGGGCACCGTCATCGTGATGAGGGGCAGGAAGAGTCGCTCGGTGGCCTTGCCCAGCCAGTAGTCCTCCATGGGGGGCATGCCCACGATGGTGGTGGAGTAGATGGCGTCGCGCCGCATGGTGAGCGCGGTCACGTGGAACGCCGGGTACTGGTCGACTGGCGTGTAGAAGCCGGTGTGGTCGCCGAAGGGCCCCTCGTCGCGGATGTCGGTGGAGTCCACGTAGCCCTCCAGCACCACCTCGGCGTGGGCCGGCACCTCGATGTCCTGGCTGACCGCCTTCACCATCTCCACCCGCTCGCCGCGCAGGAAGCCCGCGAACATCATCTCGTCGAGGGCGGGGGGAAGCGGCGCGGTGGCCGAGTACGTGACCGCCGGGTCGGTGCCGATGGCCACGGCCACGGGAACGCGGCCGTCGGAGTCGAGCAGGTGCTGCCGGCCGTCCTTGTGGATCTGCCAGTGCATCATGCAGGTGGTGCGGTCGACCTTCTGCACCCGGTACATGCCGCAGTTGCGCGTGCCGGTGCGCGGGTCGTTGCTGAAGACCAGCGGCAGGGTGACGAACGGGCCGCCGTCGCCCGGCCAGCACGTGAGGATGGGGATGCGGTCGAGGTCGACGTCGTCTCCCCGCAGCACGATCTCCTGGCACGGTCCCGACTTGACGGTCCTCGTGCCGAGCGACGCCAGGTCCTTCAGCTTGCCCAGGGCCTTCACCTTGTCCATGAGCCCCGACGGGGGCTGCATCTGCGCGATCTCGGCGATGCGCCCGGCGATCTGCTCGAGGTCGTCGCCGCCCAGGCCCATGGCCATGCGGCGCTCGCTGCCGAACTGGTTGATGAGCACCGGGAGGTCCGAGCCCCGGACGTTCCGGAACAGCAGGGCGGGCCCGCCGGCCTTCATGACGCGGTCGGCGATCTCGGTGATCTCCAGGTGCGGGTCGACCGGGGCGTCCACCTCCACCAGCTCCCCGATGCCCCGAAGGGCATCCAGCCATTCGCGCAGGTCCTTCATCGGGCCAGGGCCCCGGTGAGTGCCGGCACCGGCGGCAGCGCCGCCGCCATCTCGTGGATGGGCCCGGACACGCCCTCGCGCAGGGCGGCCCGCGCGGCACGGGCGGCCTCCGCTCCCGCCGGGCCATCGTCGCCGGCGATGCCCGCGGCCGTCACCCGCCACAGGGGCACCAGGTCCTGCTCGCGGCCCGCGGCCACGGCCGCGGCCGACAGGGCCACCAGCTCGCCCAGTGCCTCGACCACCTGCAGGTCGCCGGCGGCGGCCACGCGCACCAGCCCCTGCGCGTAGCAGTAGTCGCCCGCCAGCACCGCCGCGCCCATGGGCACGTTGTCCACGTGCCGCGGGCGCCCGTGGTGCAGCAGGAACCCCTCGAGGATCAGCTCCAGGCCCAGTGCGTTCTCGCGCGCGAGCGGCGGGCTGACCAGCGGCACCATCACCTCGGCGGCGTCGACGGTGCGTCCGGCCAGCGCCGGCTGGTCGGCCAGCACCTCGCTGACGCGGTCGGCCCCGGTGCCGATCATCCGAGCGCCTCGTCCACCGCCGCCTTCCATGCCGCCGCGGTGGCGTCGAACTGCTGGTCGCCGTGCAGGGTGCTCACGAACCAGGCCTCGAACTGCGAGGGCGGCGGGTACACGCCGCGGGCCAGCAGGGCGCGGGCAACGGCCGCGTAGTCGTCCGTGCGGCTGGCGGTCGCCCCGGCGTAGTCGGTGACCGGCGCGTCGGTGAAGAACGGGGTGAGCATGGAGCCCACGCGGTTGATGGTGACCGGCGCACCGCTGTCGCGGATGGCCTGCTCGAGGCGCGCCCCCCCCTCGGCCAGCCGCTCGTACGTGCCGGGCTCGGCCAGCCGGCACATCACCGCCAGGCCCGCGGTGGTGGCCAGGGGGTTACCCGACAGCGTCCCGGCCTGGTAGCAGGGTCCCTCGGGCGCCAGCTCGCCCATGACGTCCGCGCGGCCCCCGAAGGCACCCACGGGCAGGCCGCCGCCGATGATCTTGCCGAGGCACGTGAGGTCGGCGCGCACGCCGAACAGCTCCTGCGCGCCGCCGCGTGCCACGCGGAACCCGGTGATGACCTCGTCGAGGATGAGCAGGGCCCCGGTGCGGTCGCACGCGGCCCGCAGGCCGTCGAGGTACCCGGGCGCCGGGGGAACCACGCCCATGTTGCCGGCGATCGGCTCGATGATGATGGCCGCTGCGCCGTCCAGCGCGGCCTCGGCCGCGGCCAGGTCGTTGTAGGGCACCAGGCGCGTTGCGGCCGTGGCGCCCGACGTGACCCCCGGGCTGGTGGGCACGCCCAGCGTGGTGGCGCCGCTGCCCGCCTGCGCGAGCAGCCCGTCGATGGCCCCGTGGTAGCCGCCCTCGGCCTTGACGATGGCCTCGCGGCCGGTGGCGGCACGCGCCAGGCGCACCGCGCCCATCACCGCCTCGCTGCCGGAGGAGGTCATGCGCAGCCGCTCGATGGAGGGGAACGCCTCGGCCACGGACTCGGCGAACACCACCTCGCGCTCGGTGGGCGCGCCGTACGACGTGCCCCGCGGCAGAGCCTCGCGCACGTCGCCGATGACCATGGGGTCGGCGTGCCCGGTGATGGCCGGGCCCCACGACGCCAGGTAGTCGATGTACCGGTTGCCGTCGGCATCCCATACATGCACGCCCTCGGCCCGGTCGATGAAGAGCGGGTCGCGCCCGATGCCCCGCATGGCGCGCACGGGCGAGTTGACCCCGCCCACCAGCACCTGCCGGGCGCGGGCGAAGAGCTCCTCGCTGCGGGTGTCGGCGGGCGCGGTGGCCACGCGGCTCAGGCCTCGGGCAGCGGGCCGCCCGCCATGGCCAGGTCCTCCCACGCGCGGTACTCGGGCGAGTAGTAACGCAGGCGCACCTTCTTGAATTCCATCGTGGAGTAGAGCACCGCATAGTCGTCGGGCCCCATGCCGGCCTCCTCGGCGAGTGCCGCGATGGTCTCCTCGCAGGCGTCCTTCGAGCGGGCGTGCACCATGGTGAACAGGGTGTAGGGCCAGTCGTCGTACGTGGGCCTGCGGTAGCAGTGCGATACCGACTGGAAGGTGGCCATGCGGCTGCCGAAGTCGTCCACCTGGTCCACGGGCACCTTCCACACGGCCATCCCGTTGGCGCCGAATCCCGCCTTGCGGTGGTTCAGGACGGCGGCGAAGCGCCGCATGAGCGTGCGGTCCTTCATCTCCTGCGCCTTGGCCAGCAGGCGGTCCACGTCCCAGCCGGCGGCCCGTGCCCAGGCGTCGAAGGGCTCATGCACCAGCGGCAGGTCCTCCTGCAGGATCAGGATGGCTTCGCGGTCCTCGTCGGACGGCGGCTTGCCGTCGCCGCGCTGCGGCGGCGCCTGCGGCTCGGCGCGGGCCGTGGTGCCCTTCTCGCCGGTCATGTCCAGCTGCACGTTGATCTTGTAGAGCATCAGCGTGGGGAGGATGCGCATCGAGATCGCGCCGGTCTCGCGCGCGAGGATGTCGAGGGTGTCCTCGAGCGACAGTCGCGCGCCGGGCTCCACCGCCAGCGTGAACCACATGTTGAAGTGGTGCGTGCGGCGATAGTTGTGGCTGACCCCCGGGTGGCCGTTGATCACCTTGGCCGCCTCGAAAAGCCGGTCGTCGGGATAGGCGGCCGCCACCAGCGTGCTCTCGTACCCCAGCGCCCGCGTGTCGAAGATGGCCGACACCTGGCGGATGATGGCGGCGTCCTTCAGCACCGCCATGCGCCGGAGCACCTCGTCCTCGTCGATGCCCACCGCCTCCGCGATGCCGGTGAACGGGTGGCGCTCCAGCGGGATGCCGGCCTGGAGCGCGTTCAGCAGGCGCTGGTCCACCTCGTCGGGCTTGTGCCGAACGGGCGTGGTGGCCGTGGTGGTCACTGATCCTCCTCCCGGATCCATCGGGCGGCGTCCACCGCCGCGTAGGTGATGACGATGTCCGCGCCGGCGCGCGCGATCGAGGCGAC
>CAZEUE010000139.1:0-4145 GCA_964514615.1 uncultured Bifidobacterium sp.
CCGTGGTGCACCTCGTAGCGCTCCTTCAGCCCGCGCAGGATCGCCACGGCGTCCTCCACGGACGGCTCGCCCACCATCACCGGCTGGAACCGCCGCTCGAGCGCGGCGTCCTTCTCGATGTACTGGCGGTACTCGTCGAGCGTGGTGGCCCCCACCGCGCGCAGCTCGCCGCGCGCCAGCATGGGCTTGAGCAGCTGGGCGGCATCCACCGCGCCCTCGGCCTTGCCCGCGCCCACGATGGTGTGGAGCTCGTCGATGAACAGGATGATCTCGCCCTCGGCCTCGGCGATCTCCTTGAGCACGGCCTTCAGCCGGTCCTCGAACTCGCCGCGGTACTTGGAGCCCGCGATCAGGCTTCCCACGTCGAGGGCGACCACCCGCTTGCCCACCAGCCCCTCGGGGACGTCGCCGTCCACGATGCGCTGGGCCAGGCCCTCGGCGATTGCGGTCTTGCCCACGCCGGGCTCGCCGATGAGCACCGGGTTGTTCTTGGTGCGACGCGACAACACCTGGATGACCCTGCGCACCTCCTCGTCGCGCCCGATCACCGGGTCGAGCTTGCCCTGCGCCGCCGCCACCGTGAGGTCGCGGCCGTACTTCTCGAGGGCCTGGTACTTCTCCTCGGGGTTGGGATCGGTGACGCGCGCGCTGCCGCGCACCTCGCGCAGGGCGGTCATGAGCGAGTCGCGGGTGACCCCGTGCTGCTGCATGACCTGCTGCGCCGCCCCCGGCTCGTCCACCAGCGCCAGCAGCAGGTGCTCGGTGCTGATGTACTCGTCGGTGAGCGCCTCGGCCTCCTGGCCCGCACGCCGGATGACCGCCTTGAACGCCGGGGCGAACTCCACGGTGACGTTGGCGCCGCTGACAGTGGGGCGGGCCTCGACCGCGGCCTGGGCCGCGGCGCGCAGCGCAGCCGGATCGGCGCCGGCGCGCTCCAGGATCGGCTGCACCACGCCCTCCGACTGGTCGAGCAGGGCGAGCAGCAGGTGCTCGGGCTCGACCAGCTGGTTGCCCCGCGTCTCGGCGAGGGCCTGGGCCGCCCCGAGGGCCTCTGCGGCGCGCTCAGTGGGCTTGTCTACGGGCATTACTTCGACCTCCTCGGGTCACGTGTGTCTGTGGTGCGGGGCACCGGGCGGAGCCCCGACGGAATTACCTGCTTCACGCGCACGGCCGGCGGCGATGCCGTCGTCCGCACGTGCACGATCTCGGTGGACATCGCCCGCCGGGCGGCGTCGATGGTGCGCTCGGCATCGGCCATGCGCGCCTGCATCTCGTTCTCCAGCTGGCGGATGCGCCGCGTGGCGCGATCCAGCTGCTGCTCCAGGTCGAGCACGCGCTCGATGCCCGCCAGGTTGAGGCCTCTCTCGCCCAGCGCCTGAATGCGGCGCAGGCGGTCGAGGTCGGCCTGCGAGTACAGGCGCGTGCGCCCCTTGGTGCGCCCCGGCCGCACCAGGCCACGGCGCTCGTACATGCGCAGGGTCTGCGGGTGCATTCCGGCCATCTCGGCGGCCACGCCGATCATGAACACCGGGCGGGTGTGATCGCGCTCGGGGCTCATCGGAACAGCTTCTCCCGGGGGTCGACCCCGTCGAGCGCGGCAAAGGCCTCGAGGGCCTGCTTCTGGTCGTCGCTGAGCGACGTGGGCACGGCCACGCGCAGCTTGGCCAGCAGCGAACCCTGGCCGGATCCATTGAGCTTGGGCGCGCCCTTTCCGGGAACGCGCAGGGTGCGGCCATCCTGGCTGCCGGGTGGCACGGTGATCTTCACCCGGCCATCGAGCGTGGGAACCTCGATCTTGGCGCCAAGCGCCGCCTCCGGGAAGGTGACCGGCACCTCCACCACCAGGTCGTCGCCCTTGCGGGTGAACACCGGGCTGGGCATCACGCGCGTGACCACGTGAAGGTCGCCGGCGGGGCCGCCGCGCATGCCGGCGCCGCCCTTGCCCTTCAGCTTTATGCGGGTGCCGTCCTTGGCCCCCTGCGGAATGCGCACGCGAATGCGTCGCTCGGCCGACCGCTGCCCCGTGCCATGGCAGTCGGTGCAGGGGTCGTCGATGATGGTGCCGGCGCCGCCGCACTCGGGACAGGCCTCGGGAATGGAGAACCCGCCGATGTCGCGGCCCACCGACCCCCGCCCCTCGCACGTGGTGCACAGGCGCGGGCTGCTGCCGGGCTTCGCGCCCGACCCCGCGCACGTGGCGCAGGCCTCGGTCTTCTCGAGCGTCACCGGCACCTCGGCACCGGACATCGCCTGGTCGAACGACAGCGTCACTTCCACCTCGAGGTCCTGCCCGCGCCGGGCGCCGCCGGACTGGCCGCGGCCGCTGCGACGACCGCCGCCACCGCCACCGCCACCGCCCCCGAACATCGATCCGAACAGGTCGCCGAGGTCGCCGAAGCCACCGGCCGCGGAGCCGTCGCCGCCCATGGCGCCGTAGCCGCCCATGCGCGCGAACCGGCGCTCTGCGTCGTACTCCTCGCGCTTCTCGGGGTCGGACAGCACGTCGTTGGCGTGCGAGACCTCCTTGAAGCGCTCCTCGGCATCGGCGTCGCCGGGGTTGGCGTCCGGGTGGTACTTGCGCGCAAGCGCCCGGTACGCCTTCTTGATGGCGTCCGCATCGGCGTCCTCGGCCACGCCGAGGATCTGGTAGAGGTCCTTCCCGTTCAGCTCTGCTGCCCTCCCTGCGACACCACCACCCGCGCCGGGCGGATGACGGAGTCGGACATCCGGTAGCCGCGCTCCACCACGGCGACCACGGTTCCCTCGGGGTGGTCGGGCGACGGAACGCCCTGCACCGCCTCGTGCACCGTGGGGTCGAACGGCTGTCCCTCGGCGGGGATCTCCTCCACGCCGCGGCCGGTGAGGAGGGCGCCCAGTTGCTGCCGCACCATGTCCACTCCGGCCACGATGCCCTGCGCCGCCGGGTCGCCGGTGGCCAGGGCCTCGAGCGCACGCTCGAGGTTGTCGAGCACGGGCAGGAGCTCGGTCACCAGCTCGCGCACGCCGGCCTCGGCCAGCAGCGGTCGCTCGCGGTCCATGCGCTTGCGGTAGTTGTCGAAGTCGGCCCGGGTGCGCTGCAGCTGATCGAGGTACTCGTCCCGCTCGGCGCTCACCCGCGCCAGGTCGTCGTGGGCCTCCCCCTCGGGGGCCGCGGCGTCCGCCTCGGGGGCGGGCGCCACGGCCTCCTCGGGAGCGACCTCGTCGCCTGTGAACTCGTCGGTGGTCAACGGGGCTCCCCTAGGCCTTCTGGGCCGGCTCGTCCTCGTCGATCACCTCATAGTCGGCGTCCTCCACCGTCTCCTCGCCGGCGTCGCCCGCGCCCTGCTGCTCAGCGGCAGCGCGCTGGTACACCTGCTCGGACACCTTGTGGAGCGCCTGGGTGACCCGCTCGGTCGCCGCCTCGATCGACGCGGCGTCCTCGCCCGACTGGCTCTCGCGAGCCGCCTGGATGGCCTGCTCCAACTCGGTCTTCAGGGCCTCGTCGACCTTGTCGCCGTGGTCCTTCAGCTGGCGCTCGGCCTCGTTCACCCGGGCCTCGGACTGGTTGCGGGCGTCGGCCACCGCGCGAAGGCGCTTGTCGTCCTCGGCGTGGGTCTCGGCCTCGTCCACCATCTTCTTCACCTCGTCATCCGACAGGCCGGACGAGCTCTTGATCTCGATCTTCTGCTCGTTGCCGGTGCCACGGTCCTTGGCGGACACGTGCACGATGCCGTTGGCGTCGATGTCGAAGGTCACCTCAATCTGCGGGGTGCCGCTCGGCGCCGCCGGGATGCCGGTCAGGTTGAAGCGACCCAGGGTGCGGTTGAAGCTGGCCATCTCGCGCTCGCCCTGCAGCACGTGGATCTCCACCTGGCTCTGGTTGTCCTCCGCGGTGGAGAACACCTCGCTCTTCTTGGTGGGGATGGTGGTGTTGCGCTCGATGAGCCGCGTGAACACGCCGCCCTTGGTCTCGATGCCGAGCGAGAGCGGGGTGACGTCCAGCAGCAGCACGTCCTTGACGTCGCCGGACAGCACGCCGGCCTGGATGGCGGCGCCAACGGCCACCACCTCGTCCGGGTTCACGCCCTTGTGCGGGTCCTTGCCCGTCAGTTCCTTCACGCGCTCCTGCACGGCGGGCATGCGGGTCATGCCGCCCACCAGCACCA
>CAZEUE010000140.1:0-4038 GCA_964514615.1 uncultured Bifidobacterium sp.
CCGGCTGGACGCGGGGGCGCAACCTGCACGACTGCGGCCGCATGGGCGCGGTGGCAGCGGCCGAGGTGATCAGCCACCTGGGGGCACGGCCCGAGGTGGACCTGAAGGTGCTGGTGGCGGAGAAGATTCCGGGGTAGGCAACGGCGCCCCCCGGGCGCCGGTACGCTCCGCGGCCATGGACGCCGCCGTGCTCTTCGACGCCACGCCGCTCGATCGCGACCATGCCGCGCGGGGCATCGGGGCGGCCGTGCGGGGAATGGCTGAGGGCCTGGCGGCGCTGCCGAATGAACAGCGCCCCGCATTCCTGGTGGCCGGCGACGGCGAGAATGCCCCGCTCATCCCCGAGCGCTACTCGGTGCGCTGGCCGGGATTCCGCGTGCGGCGCGTGCCCGACCCGTGGCCATTGGCCACCGTGGAGCGCCACGTGCGCAAGCTCGCCCCCCGCCTGTTCCACGCCACCCAGCCCGATCTCCTGCCCACCGGCGTACCCAGCGTGGTCACGCTGTACGACTTCATCCCCGCCGCCTACCCCAAGCTGTTCCTGCACGGTGCCGGGCGAAAAGCGGAGGCAACGGCCTATCGTCGTTTCATGAAGCGACTGCCCGATGCCCGCCTGTTGCTGTGCATCTCGCAGGAGACCGCCGACGACGCCGTGGCCCTGGCCGGCGCCGACCCGGATCGCGTGCGGGTCATTCCCCTGGCCGCGCCCCCGCAGGCCATCCCGTCGGGCGAGGTCCCCGACGACCCCTACATCCTCATGAGCGG
Source organism: uncultured Bifidobacterium sp. (assembly GCA_964514615.1). Taxonomy (GTDB): domain Bacteria; phylum Actinomycetota; class Thermoleophilia; order Miltoncostaeales; family Miltoncostaeaceae; genus SYFI01. Next base: position 766 of record CAZEUE010000140.1, read on the forward strand.
TGGCCTGGAGCCCCACAAGAACCCCTGGCCGGTGGTGAGCGCACTGGCCCTGCTGCCCCAGCCGCTGCGCCTGGTGATGACCGGCCCCTGGGGCGGCCGCCGCGTGCGCCTGCTTCGCGACTACGCCCACCGCGCCGGCGTGCTGGACCGCATTGATCTCCTGGGGCACGTGCCGGCATCGCGCCTGGCCGCACTGCGCCAGGGTGCCGTGGCCGTGGTGGTGCCGAGCCTCAAGGAGGGCTTCGGCCTGCCGGTGCTGGAGGCCATGCAGGCCGGCGTACCGGTGGTGGCCAGCGACACCCCGGCGCTTCGCGAGGTGGGCGGCGACTTCCCCCGCTACGAGGACCCCTTCGACCCCGAGGGCTGGGCCGACGCCATCGCCGAGGCCTGGCAGGAGCCCGACATCCGCAAGTCGGCGTCCATCGGCGGCCCGTCCCGCGCCCAGCAGTTCACCTGGGACCGCACCACCGACCTCATCCTGCAGGCCTACGACGAGGCCCTGGCGCAATGAGCAGGCGGCACGCATGAAGGAGCCGCCCATCCGCGCCCGCCCCCTGGTGATGGTGGACCAGCGCCTGGCCCGCCGCAGGCGCACGGGCATCGCCCGGGTCATCACCCAGACGCGCGAGGCCATGGCCGCCGACCCCCCCACCGACATGGACGTGGTGTGGGTGAACGGCCCCCGGGCCCTGCCGCGCAGGAACGCCCTCACCAGCATTGGCAACCTGATCATCGACATGCTGTGGCTGGGCGTGCTGCTGCCCCGCAAGGCGAAGAAGCGCGGCGCCAGCCTGATCCACGTGCCCATGAACTGGGGGCCGCTGCGCGGGCGCATCCCCACCACGGTGATGATCCAGGACCTCGCCTTCGAGCGCATGCCCACCGCGTATCCGAAGGGCTTCCGCCTGTGGGCGAGCCTCATCGGCCGGCGCACCGCCAGGCGCGCCCGCCTGGTGATGGCCACCACCAACTCGGGCGCCCGCGACATCGAGCAGATCTACGCGGTGCCGCAGGACCGCATCCGCGTGGTGCACCTTGGCACCGCGGCTGACGAGGCATCGTTCCAGCCCCCCCGCGAGCCGTTCATCCTGGCCGTCGGCGAGTTCGAGCCCCGCAAGCGGGTGCTCGAGCTCATGCGCGGCCACGATCGCTACTTCGCCACCGCCCCCACCTTCCCGCCCATCTGCCGGCTGGTCATCGCGGGCGCGGGCGGCAGCCAGGAGGACGAGGCCCACGAGCGCCGCGGCGTGGGCTGCGACATGCTGGGGTTCATCAGCGATGAGGAGCTCAACGAGCTCTACCGCCGCGCCACGCTGTTCGTGAGCCTGTCGGCATACGAGGGCTTCGGCCTGCCGATCGTCGAGGCCATGGCCCACGGCTGCCCGGTGCTGGTGGCCGACAACTCCTCGCAGGCTGAGGTGGCGGGCGACGGGGCGTTCCTCATCCACGACACCTCGCCCGACTCCATCGCCGAGCGCCTCACCGAGCTGCTCGCCGATCGCGACGAGCTGGCCCGCCGGGGCGAGGCCGCCCGCGAGCGCGCCGCGGAGCTCTCCTGGACCCGGACTGCCCGCAACACCGCCGACGTGTGGCGCGAGGCCCTGGGGCTGCCCCGGTGAGCACCGCATGAGGGTGGCGGTCGATGCCCACGCGGTGGCCCAGCCCACCCCGGGCGACGCCGGCAACGCCCGGTGGATCGAGAACCTCATCCACGCACTGGTGGCCACCGCCGGCCCGAGCGACGACGTCGTGGCGATGATCGCCCACGACCAGGCCCGCGAGCGCATCGATCCCGCCGTGCCGCTGGTGGAGGTGACCGACCGCAACGTGCCGCGCCTCATGCACGGCGCCCCGCGCGTGATGGAGCACGCCCACGCGGACGTGGGGGTGTTCAACTACGTGGTGCCGTTCCGCGGGCGCACTCCCACCGCCGTGGTGGTGCACGACGCGGCGTTCGTCACCAACCCCGGATGGTTCAGCCGCCGCGACCGCACCATGCTGGGCCGCCTGGTGCCCCGCGCCATCCGCCGCGCCGACATCGTGATCGGCGTCAGCCACGCCGAGGCCGCGGAGATCACCGAGGTCTTCGACATCCCACCCCGCAAGGTGCACGTGGTGCGCACCTACCCCGCGCCGGTGTTCACGCCCGACCCCTCAGGCGCCGCCACCGACCGCGTGTTCGCGCGCTTCGGCCTGAAGCGCTACGTGCTGGCCGTCGGCGACATCCACCCCCGCAAGAACATCGGCAGCCTGGCCCGCGCCATGGCGCTGATCGGTGACCGCGACCTGGAGCTGGCCCTGGTGGGCCGCCCGGCGCTCGGCGGCGAGCAGATCGTGCGCGGCGCCAACGCCCACTGGCTGGGCCACGTGACCGACGACCAGCTGGCCGATCTCTACCGTGCCGCCCAGGTGGTGGCCGTGCCATCGCTGTACGAGGGCTTCGGCCTGCCCATCCTCGAGGCCATGGCCTCGGGCGCCCCCGTGGTGGCCAGCAACCGCGGGGCCATGCCCGAGATCGCGGGTGGCGGGGCCATCACGTGCGACCCCACGCCGAATGCGCTCGCGCTGGCCATCACGGCGGCGCTCGAGCCCGGGGAGAGGGAGCGGCTTCGCACCGCAGGGGTGGCGCAGGCCGGGCAGTTCACGGAGCAGGCCATGGGCGAGGCCGGATGGTCGGCGCTCATGGGGGCACTGCAGACCTGAAACGTCGCGATGCCGATGAGCGCGGGCTCAGTGCGAAGGGAGCACGATCCCGGTGCCTGCGACTCCTCGGATCGTGAACGACACCGCCCCTTCCACGCCACGGCCGTTCTTCGAATGGGCACCCATCGGTGCCCTCGTCATGGCCGTCATCGCCGGAATCGCCGTGCGCGTGGTGGTGCTGCTCTCGCCGATTGGCCGACTCGACGGGGACGAGGGCGTCACGGCCGTCATGGCGCAACGCATCCTGGGCGGCGACTTCCCGGCGTTCTTCGGAATCCAGAACTACCAGGGTGCGCTGGAGCAGTACCTCCAGGCAGGGGTCCTTGCCCTGCTGCCCGATACCCCATTCACCTTGAGGCTCGTGCAGGTGGGCCTGATGGCAGCAGCCATCGTGCTCACCTACGCATTGGCATCGCGCGTGACGGGCTCTCCCTGGGGCGGGGTGGTCGCCGCATGGCTCATGGCTGTCGGGCCGTACTACCTCGTGGTGAAGGGCGTCAAGAGCCACGGCGGCTACGACGGCGCCATGGTTGCGGGGCTGGTGATGATCCTGCTGGCGCTCGCCCTCCG
>CAZEUE010000141.1:0-4028 GCA_964514615.1 uncultured Bifidobacterium sp.
CGGAGAAGAGGGACAGCTGCTCATCCTCCTGCCCCGCGGGTATCCCGTCCAGCGCCGCGTCGTCACGCGGGTCATCCTCATCCCCCGCCTTCTTCAGGAAGTGCCGCCGCTCCTCGGCGATGCCCATGGCATGTGCCCGCAGCCGCGGGTCGTCGGGCATGAACATGTAACTGGGCTGCCGCCCGGTCCGGCCCGGTACGTACCGCACGATCCGTCCGACGGCCTGGCGGAAGAACAGTTCCGTGGTGGTGGTGGTGGCGTACACCCCCACCCGCAGCCGCGGGATGTCCACGCCCTCGCTCACCATGCGCACCGCCACCAGCCACGGCCGGCGTCCGCCGGCGAACTCATCGATGCGCGCGCCGGCTGCGGGGTCGTCGCTGGTGGCCACCACGGCGTCCACGCCCAGCACCCGTCGCATGATCCCGGCGATCCCCCGCGCGTGCTCGCGGTCCATGGCGATCACCAGTCCGCCTGCATCGGTGTGCGAGGCCCGGATCTCCGTCAGTCGCGCATGGGCCCGCGCCAGCGTGTCGGGCAGCCATGCGCCGCCCAGGTCCAGGGCCGTTCGCAGGCGCTGCGCAGCCAGTCGGCCGTCGAGGGCGTCATCGAACGATGCGCTCTGCGCCGAGCCATCGGGCCCGATCCATTCCATGTCGCCGCCGAGTCGCGGGAAGTGCACGGGTCGCACCACGGTGCGGTCCGCCAGCGCCGGCCCGTACCCGTACTCGATGTCCGGCTCGGCCTCACCGGCGGCGTCGTACTTCACGAACGGGATGGCCAGCGAGTCGCTGCGGAACGGGGTGCCCGACAGGCTCAGCCGCACGGCGGCCACCTCCAGGGCGGTGCGCACGCCGTCACCCCACGCGCGATCGTCGCCGGCATGGTGCACCTCATCCAGCACCGCGAACCCGTCACGGGCCACCTGCCGCACGGCCTTCGCGCCCTGCGCGACCTGCTGGTAGGTGACCACGATGCCGTGCACCTGGGGCGGCAGCGGTTCGCCGGTGATCCAGGCGGGGTCCAGATGCAATCCGAACCGCTCAGCGGCACCCGCCCACCGGCCCTTCAGGTGCTGTGTGGGCGCCACCACCACGAGGCGGCGCCCCGGGTGCGCTGCCAGCACCTGCCGGGCGGCGGTGAGGGCAAAGGTGGTCTTGCCCGCACCCGGGGTGGCGACCGCCAGGAAGTCGGGGTCACCGCTGGCCTGGAACGCATCGAGGGCGTTCTTCTGCCATGAGCGCAGGCGAATGGTGCGAGCGGGTGATGCCACGAAGGACGGGAGGCTAGCGACCCACGGGCCTCCCCCGGACCTGCGTCCACAATGGTCATGTGGCAGTGACGATCTCAGCGGGCGTTGCTGGCCGGCTGTTCGACGATGGGCGCAAGCTCACAGGGCTCGAGTCGGCCGAGGACCAGCTGTTCATCATCGCGCGCGGCGCCGGGCTGGATCGCCTGGTGCGCTACTCGGCCATGCTCGTGCTCTCGGCGGTGATCGCCGCCGGGGGCGTGATGGTGGACTCCACGGCAACGGTCATCGGGGCCATGATCGTCGCCCCGCTGGCAACGCCCATCCTGGCGATGGGCCTCGGCATCACCATCGTCGATCCGCGGCAGATCGGGCGCTCCGCGGGTGTCGTGGGCCTTTCAATGGGGTTCGTGATCCTCGTGGGGCTGCTCATGGCCCTCGCCCTGCCGATGGCCGTGGACATCGAGACCAATACGCAGATCACCGGGCGTATCTCGCCGGGCCTCATCGACCTGGTGGTTGCCATCGCCACGGGCCTGGTGGGCGCCTTCGCCATATCGCGCAGCGACCTTGCGGGCGTGCTGCCCGGGGTGGCCATCGCCATCAGCCTGGTTCCCCCGCTCGCCGTGGTGGGGGTGCTGCTCGCGGGCGGGCACTGGCCGGAGGCGCTTGGCGCCATGCTGCTGTTCCTGTCGAACGGGGTCGCGATGATCGGCGCGGGAGCACTGGTGTTCACCGTGGCGGGGTACGGCAGCCGTGCGGCCGATCGCCGCGCCGTGCGACGTCCCGTCGCCGTCATCAGCGTCCTCGCCGCGATCATCGTGGTGGCCCTGACGTTGGTGAGCATGCAGACCGTGGGCCTCTCGGTGCAGCAGGGCCGCGCGGAGGCCGCCGCCCGTTCGTGGCTGGACGGGTCGTCCTACCGTCTCGTCGCAGTGCGCAGCGTGCACACCGATCTGGTCATCGAGGTCATCGGCACCGGACCGCTGCCCGATACCGCCACCTTCTATCGTGACTTCCAGCCGGTGCTGTGGTTGAGGCCCACCATCGAGCTGCGTCGCATCGAGGGCAGCGCCACCACGCTGCCCGCCCCCTCGTAGGCAGCCGCCACACGGGGGCGACTGCCATCGCCCGCTCGGCGCGACCCTGAAGGGGCGATCCCGGCGCAGCCCAGCGTCGTGATCGATCGCCTTCCTCCGCACAGCCACGGCGCCGATCCCGTGCCGCCGAGGTCGATCCCGCGCCGCCGCCCGTGGCGGGCTGGCCGCCCATCGGCGGGTGGGGCCGCCTTCTGGTCATCCTGCTCTCCCTCGGCCTGCTGGTAGCGCTGCCCACTGCGTGAGTCACCACCCAGCACGAGGATGAGGAGATCAATGCGGCGCTGAGCTACCCGGCCAAGGACGGCTGGTGCCATCTGGGCTGCACCGCCCGCCGGCGTGATCCCCCGGCGTCACCAACCCCGCTTCTCCGGCGACATGTCGCCGCTCGCCCTCGCGGTGTTCGCCCCCGCGCTGCGGGTGGCCTGGATGTGGCGGCGCCGCACGAGCCCGGCGCGCCTAGCCGAGGAGCGCCTCGGCCCGGGCGACGATGGTGACCCCCGCCTCATCCGCCGCCGCCCGCTCGGAGGCATCCCATGTGGGCCCCGGGTCCTCCCGCAGCGTTGCCGGGGGCTCCTGCCCCAGCGCGGTGCGCACCGCCCCGCACCACGCCCCCGGCAGCTCATCGGGGACAGTCCCAGCGCTGGGACTGTCCCCGGGCTGGGACTGTCCCTCCCCTGGGACTGTCCCCCTCCCCGAGCCCATCATCGCTCCCAGCTGCAGCGCCCACAGCCTTCCGAGCGTGGCGGGGTTGTACCCGCCGCCCGCGGTGTTCAGCAGCCTGCCGTCGCACACCTCATTCGCAAGGGCCACCACACGCCCGTACATCTCCTCCATCCCCGCGAAGGTCATCTGCAGGTGGGTCAGCGGATCGGCGTGGTGAACATCGGCGCCCAGGTGCACCACCAGCACATCCGGGTCGAACCCCCGCACCGCAGGCTCCACCACCCGCTCCATGGCCGCCATCATGGCCACGTCACCCGCGAACGGCGGCAGCGGCACGTTCACCGTCGTGTCCGGCGTTCCCACCGGCCCCCGCTCGGTCACGTCCCCCGTGCCCGGGTAGAACCCATACGCGAACTCGTGCACGCTCACCGTGAGCACCCGCGGGTCGTCGTGGAAGATCCACTGCACCCCGTTGCCGTGGTGGGCGTCCAGGTCCACGTAGGCCACGCGCGTGGCCCCGGCATCCAGAAGCCACGCGATGGCCAGCGCGCAGTCGTTGTAGATGCAGAACCCCGACGCCTTGTTGGCGAACGCGTGATGCAGCCCGCTCGGCGCCGGGCAGAACGCCCGCGACCCCGCAGGCCCCTCCCACACCGCCCGCGCGCCCGCTACCGACGCGCCGCACACATCGGCCGCCGCCTCGTGCATGCCCTTCCGCGCCACGGTGTCCTGGCCGGGCACGAACCCCCACTGCGACGCCTCGAACGCCAGCGCCAGCGCCGGCTGCGCCGAGTACCGCCTGACCGCCTGGATGTATGCCGGCGCATGCACCCGCGCCAACTCCTCGTCACTCATCTCCGCAGGGTCCACCACCTTCACCCCGGGAGCATCGAGCAGCCCCATCTGCCCCAGCAGGTCCCACGCCAGGCCGCGGCGCAGCGGCCGCTCGTCATCGTCCGACGGGTTGTACGCCTGAAGCCGCGGGCTCCACGGGATGGTGACGGGGATCACCGGAG
>CAZEUE010000142.1:0-3968 GCA_964514615.1 uncultured Bifidobacterium sp.
ATCGCCACCGGCCTGCAGGTGGAGAAGATGGAGCCGAAGATCGCCACCGCCGCCTTCGTGGGTCTGGACTCGTGGCAGTTCCGTGCCCCGGTGTTCATCGGCGACACCATCCGCGTCAAGCGCACCATCGGCGAGAAGGCCGAGAACGAGAAGAACCCCAAGGCCGGCTGGTGCAAGTACGAGATCGAGGTCCTCAACCAGGAGGACAAGGTCGTGCAGCGCGGGGTCTGGAACATGCTCATCCAGCGCAAGGGCTAGGCACGCCGACAGGGGAGGAGCCCTCGCGAACCCGCAACGTGACGAGAGCGTGAACGGAGCGGGAGCGGGGGTGCCCGTGGGAAAACCTGGCCAGGGCGTGTGCCCCGGTCGTGACGCATCCAGGGGGCGCCCATCGGGCGCCCCCTGACGTTCTGGCAGGGGTGACATGCCGGATGTCGAAACATCTGGCATGGCTACCACTGATCATGGAATGACCGTCGCCGAGGCCGCGGAAGCCCTCGGCGTGAGCGAGCGCACCGTGTGGCGCTACCTGCGCTCGGGCCGCCTGAACGGCGAGACCGTGGGACCCCTGGGCCAGCAACGCACGCTCATCGACCCCGATGGCATCGACGCCGTCCGCGCCGGACGTGGAGGCGAGCAGGCCGCGGCCCTCCGGCAGGAGGTCGACAGGATGTCGGACGAGCTGGCGCTGCTGCGCGCCGAGCGCGACCAGCTGCGCACGGCGCTGGCGGCGTCCCGGGCCGAGATCGCCCGCCTTCGCAAGCCCGTCAGCGCACGCGCGGGCGACATGGTGCTGGCGGGCCTGTCGCACCTGGCCGCCCGGCGCGGTCCGCGGCACGCCACCCGCTAGTCGCGCGCAGCCCCGGAAGCGACGAAGCCCCCGGCGCGAAGGCGCCGGGGGCTTCGTGACACTTCCGTGACGGGGATGGTCCCCGGTCTTGGGACAGTCCCCTAGAGGCCCAGCTCCTTGCTGATGATCAGCTGCTGGATCTCCGAGGTGCCCTCGGTGATGCTGGCCAGCTTGGCGTCGCGGTACATCCGCTCCACCGGGTACTCGGTGATGTAGCCGTAGCCACCGTGCACCTGCACGGCCTCGCGGGTGACCTCGTCGGCGACCTCGGCCGAGAAGTACTTGGCCATCGAGGCCTCCTTCACGCAGGGCTGGCCGGTCTCGTAGAGCCAGGCGGCCTTGTACGCGAGGGCCTTGGCGGCCTCCACCTTGGTGGCCATGGTGGCGAGCTTGAAGCGCAGGGCCTGGAACTTGCTGAGCGAGCGGCCAAAGGCCTCGCGCTCGTTGGCGTACTTGATCGCCTGCTCCAGGGCGGCCTCGGCGATGGCGGCGCTCTTCACGCCGTGCGACACGCGGCCCGTAATGAGGGCCTCCATCAGGGCGCCGAAGGCACCCTCCTTGCCGCCCAGCAGGGTCTCCTCGCCCACCTCGCAGTCCTCGAACACCAGCTCGGCGGTGTCGGAGGAGCGGTGGCCCATCTTCTCGAGCTTGCGGGTGACCTCGAAGCCCGGGGTGTCGCGGTCGACGATGAACACCGAAATGCCCTCGCCGCGCTTGTCCTTGTCGGTGTAGGCCGCCACCAGGCAGAAGTCGCAGATGGTGCCGTTGGTGATGAAGTTCTTGCGGCCGTTGATGACGTAGCCGTTGGACGTCTTCTTGGCGCTGGTGGCAAGCCCGGCGGCGTCGGAGCCCGTGTTGGGCTCGGTGATGGCGTACGAGCCGATGGTCTGGCCGGCGATGGCGTCGGGCAGGTACTTGGCCCGCTGCTCGTCGGTGCCGAACTTGTAGATGGGGAACGACGCCAGGTCGGCGTGCGCGTTGACCGACGCGGTGATGCCGGCGCACACCTTGGTCATCTCCTCGACGAAGATGCACTCGGTGATCTTGCCGGCGTCGATGCCGCCGTACTCCTCGGGGAAGACGATGCCGAGCAGCCCCAGCTCGCCGAGCTTGGGCATCAGCTCGACGGGGAACTTCTCTTCCTTCTCGGCCTCCTCCACGAGCGGGGCGATCTCCGCCTCGGCGAACTCCCGCACCATCGCGCGGATGTCCTCCTGCTCCTCCGTGAACGCGTAACTCAGCATTGGGCTCCTGCCTTCGGGGTCGTCTGGCGCGGGTTCCGGAATGGTAGACCGACCTGTAACGGATCGCACAAGGAGAACGGCGGTCGTCGGGAGGAAGGGACAGGTGCCCCGGACGCCGCATGGACGGTCGCCCCGGGCCGGGCGTAGCCTTGGAGCATGGCCAATCCGTTCAGCCTCGACGGCCGCGTGGTGATCGTCACCGGTGCGTCCCGGGGAATCGGCAAGGGCACCGCCATCGCGGTGTCGGAGTCCGGCGGGCACCCGGTAATGGTGGCCCGCACCGAGCAGGACCTGCGCGACATCGAGGCGTCGTTGCCGGGGCCCTCCACGGTGGTGGTGGGGGACGTGGCCGACCCGGCCCTTCCGGCGCGCGCCGTGGCCGCCGCGGAGGAGGCCGGCGGCGTGTGGGGCCTGGTGAACAACGCCGGCATCTCGCCGTACTACGCACCCGCAACCGACACCACCGACGAGCAATGGGAGCACCTGCTGCAAGTGAACCTGCGGGCGGCCGCGGCGTTCGCGCGCGCGTCGGCCCGGGCCATGCAGGCGCGCGGCGGCGGCGGGCGCATCGTGAACCTGTCGTCCATCGCGGCGCTGGCGGGGCTGCCCGCGCTGGTGGGCTACAACGCCACCAAGGCAGCGCTCGACGCCATGACGCGCACCATGGCGGTCGAGCTGGGCCCCGAGGGGATCCTGTGCAACTCCATCGCGCCCGGCACGATCGTCACGGAGATCGTGGAGGACCTGATGAACCAGAACCCGGCATTGCGCGACAAGTTCGTGTCGAAGACCGCCATGGGGCGCGTGGGCTCGGTGCCCGAGGCGGCATGGCCCATCGTGTTCCTGCTGTCGGATGCGTCGTCATTCATGACCGGCCAGGTGCTGGTGGTGGATGGCGGGCGCCTGGCGGCGGCCTGATGCGCGCGGTGCAGCGGTGAAGGTGATCATCGCCGGGGCCGGAACCGCGGGATGCGTGCTGGCGGCGCGGCTGTCGGCAGATCCCGCCGTGGAGGTTCTGCTGCTCGAGAGCGGGCCCCACTACCGGCCCGGCGATTGGCCACCTGAGCTGTCGCACGCCTTCCGCATCATCAAGGAGACCCACGACTGGGGGTTCACGGCGCAGGCCGGGGCCTCGCCGCGGGGCGTGCACGTGCCACGCGGTCGGGTGGTGGGGGGGTCGTCGGTGACCAACGCCACCATCGCCCTGCGGGGGCTGCCCGAGCACTACGACGAGTGGGCGCGGTTCGTGCCCGGACTCGACTGGCAGGCGATGCTTCCGTGGTTCCGGTTCATCGAGACCGACGAGCAGTTCGGCGACAAGCCGTACCACGGCGATCGCGGTCCCATTCCCATCAACAGGTACCCGCGCGACGACTGGTACCCGCTGCTGGAGCGCTTCGCCGAGGCCGCGCTGGCCCGCGGCCATGCCTGGGTGGATGACCACAACGCGCCGGGAGCGGTGGGCGTGGGCCCCACGCCGTTCAACATGCGGGCCGGCGTGCGCCAGACGCCTGCCGACCTGTACCTCGACCCTGCGCTCGGCCGCCCCAACCTGTCGCTCGTCACCGGCGTCCGGGTGGACCGCCTGGTCCTCGACGGCACGCGGGCCACCGGCCTGGTGGTGGTGGACGAGGCCACGGGCGAGCGCACGACGCACGATGCCGATCACGTCATCCTGTGCCTGGGCACCTACCAGAGCCCTCCGGTGCTGCTGCGATCGGGCGTGGGACCGGCCGATGCCATTGCCCCGTTCGGGATACCGGTGGTGCACGAGCTCCCCGGCGTGGGTCGCGGCATGCAGGACCACCCCAAGATCTCGTACCGCTTCTGGATCTCCACCGACATCCCGCAGTGGCCGCACCCGTGGATCCAGG
>CAZEUE010000143.1:0-3910 GCA_964514615.1 uncultured Bifidobacterium sp.
GAGAAGTGGGTGGAGATGGGCATCCCGCGCGAGCGCATCCAGCGCCTGGGCGAGGCGGACAACTTCTGGAAGGCCGGCCCCACGGGCCCCTGCGGCCCCAACACCGAGCTGTACCTCGACCGCGGTCCCTCGTTCGGGCCCGAGGGCGGGCCCGTCACGGGCACGGACCGGTTCCTCGAGTTCTGGAACCTGGTGTTCATGCAGTACGACCGCGCCGCCGACGGCACGCTCACCGACCTCCCGGCGAAGAACATCGACACCGGCGCGGGGCTGGAGCGCCTCGCGGCCATCCTGCAGGGCAAGGAGACGGTGTTCGAGACCGATGGCTTCCGCCCGCTGGTGGCGTGGGCGGAGCAGGCCTCCGGACGCGCCTATGGAACCGACGCCCGGGTGGACCGCGCCATGCGCGTGCTGGCCGACCATGGACGCGCCATGACCTTCCTGGCCGCCGACGGCGTGCGTCCCGGCAACGAGGGCCGCGACTACATCCTGCGCCGCATCATCCGACGCGCCGTGAGCGAGGGCGCGTACCTGGGCCTCGAGCCCGCCCGCCTGGTGGGCCTGGTTGACGTGGTGACCGACGGCTACGGCGACGCCTACCCCGAGCTCACGCAGGAGCGAACCGAGGTGATCGACACCGTCGGTGCCGAGGCCGAGCAGTTCGCCCGCACGCTCGAGCAGGGCACCCGGTTGCTGGGGGAGGTGCTCGACCGATCCCGTGGAGCGGGCGTCATCAGCGGTGACGATGCCTTCCGGCTGCACGACACCTACGGATTCCCGCTCGACCTCACCCGCGACGCGGCCGAGGAGCATGGCCTGCAGGTCGACGAGGAGGGCTTCGAGCGGCTCATGGGCGAGCAGCGCGAGCGCGCCCGCGCCGCCGGCCGCAAGTCGGGCGGGGTCGATCGCCAGGCCGCCGAGGCGCTCGCGGCGTCGTGCCCGCCCGCCCGGTTCGTGGGCTACGACCAGCTCGAGGTGGTCACCACCATCGCGGCCATCCAGCCGCTCGGCGACGGCGAGGCCCTGGCCAAGCTCGCGACCTCGCCGTTCTACGCCGAGGGCGGCGGCCAGGTGTCGGACCACGGGTGGATCACGGGCAATGACGGGCGGGCCGAGGTGACCCACGTGCTGCGCGTCGGCGATGACCAGGTGCTCCGCATCGTCGTGCAGGGGGATCTGCCGGCGGGCGCCCAGGTGACGGCCCGCGTGGACGGGGCGCTGCGCCACGCCACCCAGGCCAACCACACCGCCACGCACGTCCTCAACTGGGCCCTGCGCCAGAGCCTGGGCGACGGCGTGCGGCAGGCGGGCTCGTACGTGGGGCCCGACAAGCTGCGGTTTGACTTCACCCACCGCGGCCGGATCGAGCCCGAGGTGCTGGCGGCGATCGAGGCCGACGTCAACGCGCGGGTGGCCGAGGACTCCCCCGTGCACGCCGATGTTATGCCGCGTGCCGACGCCGACGCCATGGGCGCCATCGGGCTGTTCGAGGAGAAGTACGGCGACGTCGTGCGCGTGGTGCAGGCGGGGGACTTCTCGGCCGAGCTGTGCGGCGGCTGCCACGTGTCGCGCACCGGCGAGATCGGCCCGCTGGTGATCGTGTCGGAGGGCAGCACCGGTGCCGCCACGCGCCGCATCGAGGCCGTCACGGGCCTGGCGGCGGTGCAGCACCTGCGCGCCCGGGAGCAGGCTCTCGAGGCCGAGGTGCAGCAGCGCGATGAGCGCATCCGCGCGCTCGAGTCGGACCTCAAGCGGGCTCGCGCGGGCCGCGTGGACGTGGGCCAGGTGGCGGCGGGCGCCGAGGACGCGGGCACGGCCCGCCTGCTTGCGGCGCAGGTGGAGGCCGCTGACATGGACGACCTGCTGCAGCTCACCGATCGGGTCAAGCAGGCCGTGGGACCCGGTGCCGCCGTGGTGCTGGGCGCGGTGGCCGATGGCAAGGCCATGCTGGTGGCCAACTTCGACGATGCAGCCGTGCAGGCCGGCATGTCGGCGGCCGACCTCATGCGCGAGGTCGCTCCCGTGGTGGGCGGCGGGGGAGGCGGCAAGCCCGGCATGGCCCGGGCGGGCGGCAAGGACCCCTCGCGCATGCCCGAGGCCATCGAGCACGCCATGGGCGTGCTGAGGTCGGCGGCCGGATGAAGGCCCTCGCGCTCGACCTCGGGCGCGCGCGAACGGGGGTTGCGGTCACCGATCCATCCGGCACGATCGTGCGCCCGCTGCCGGTCATCCACCACATCGACCGCCCCGACGGCACCGCGGCCCTCGACGCCCTGCTGGCCGAGCACGAACCGCAGGTGGTCGTGGTGGGCAAGCCGCTCCTGATGTCCGGCACGGCGGGCGAGCAGGCGCATCAGGCGTCGTCCTTCGCCGGGCGGCTGCGACGCCGCACCACGGCCCGGGTGGTCCTGTCGGACGAGCGCCTGTCCACGGCCGAGGCCGAGCGCCGCGCGCGCGAGACCGGGTCGGGGGCGGACATCGACAGCCTCGCCGCATGCGTCATCCTCGAGGCCTGGCTGCGCGGGCAGGCGGCGGCCGCATGAGCACCCGGCGTCCCCGTCCCCAGCGTGCCACCCCCGCGGGCCGCACCGTGCTCGCGGTGCTCATCCCCGTCGCGGTCCTGGTGGCCCTGGGCGTGGGCGCGTTCATCTGGCTCGCGGGAGGCAGCGGCGGCGATGGCGCCACGGGGCCCACGTCGACGTCGGCGACCGTGGACGTGCTGTTCATCGAGGGGCTGCGGCGCAGCGAGATGGCCGAGATCCTCCAGGAGAAGACCGGCATCCCGGCATCGGACTACATGCAGGCCACCGATCCGTCGCGCCTGGGCCAGCGCCTGGCGGGCACCAAGAAGCCCACGTCGCTCGAGGGCTTCCTCTTCCCGGCCACCTACCCGGTGGACCCGACGAAGCCCGTGCAGGACCTCGTGGACTACCAGGTGTCCACGTACGAACAGCGCACCGCAGGCATCAACTACGCCGCCGCCCGGCGCAAGAACCTCACCAAGTACGACGTGCTCATCATCGCCTCGCTCGTGGAGCGCGAGACCAGCGATCCGCGCGAGCGTCGCCTGGTGGCCGGGGTCATCGAGAACCGCCTGCGGGCCGGCATGCGCCTCGACATCGACGCCACCGTGCAGTACGCCGTCGGCGCGTGGAAGCCCGAGCTCACCAGGGCCGACCTCGATACAGACTCGCCCTACAACACGCGGAAGTTCCCGGGCCTGCCGCCCGGGCCCATCAGCAACCCCAGCGAGGAGTCCATCCGGGCTGCCGCCAACCCCTTGCCCTCGAAGTACCTGTTCTACGTGTCGAAGAACGACGGAACCGGGCTGCACTGGTTCGCGCGCACCGAGGCCGAGCACATCGCCAACATCCGCCGCGCGGCTGCGAACGGCGGGGAATGATGTCCGGCCCGTGGCCCACCGCGCGCACGCGCTTCGCCGGGGTCATCGGCTGGCCGGTGGACCACTCCCTGTCGCCGTCCATGCACAACGCGGCCTTCCGGGCGCTGGAACTCGACTGGGCCTACCTGGCGTTCCCCATTCATCCCGATGACGTCGATCAGGCCGTGCGCGGCCTCTTCCGGGCTGGATGCGCGGGACTCAATGTCACCATCCCCCACAAGCAGTCCGTGCTGGCCTGCTGCGATGAGGTCACCCCGGCCGTGCAGGCGATCGGGGCGGCCAACACCCTCGTGCCGATCGCGGGGGGTGGCATCCGCGGGGACAACACCGATGCCGAGGGCTTCCTCCGGGCGCTCGACGAGGCGGCGCCGCTCCACCTGGACGGCGCCGACGTGCTGATGGTGGGCGCCGGCGGCGCGGCGCGGGCCATCGCATTTGCCCTGCGGGGACGTGGTGCCCGCCTGAAGGTGGCCAACCGCACCGCTGAGCGCGCGGCGGAGCTCGGCG
>CAZEUE010000144.1:0-3893 GCA_964514615.1 uncultured Bifidobacterium sp.
CATACCTGCTGGTCAAGAACGCGCAGGACCTTCCCGGCCTGTGGTCGGCCATCTCGGACGACCGCCTGGTGGGGCCGCTGCTGCGCAGCCTGGCGCTGGGCATCTCGGTGGCGCTTGCCGCGGGGATCATCGGCACGGCCGCGGCGTGGGTGGTGGCGCGCACCGACCTCCGCGCCCGGCGCGCCTGGGCGCTGCTGCTGTGCCTGCCCCTGGTCATCCCCTCGTTCGTGGGGGCGTTCGCCCTGATCGCCGCATTCGGCCCCGGCGGGCTGGTGGAGCAGGTACTCGGCATCGGCGGCCTGCCCGAGGTGAGCGGCTTCGGCGGGGCGTTCATCGTGCTGACGCTGCTCACGTACCCCTACGTGTTCCTCCCGGTGGTGGCGCGCCTTCGCAGCCTTCCGCCGTCGCTCGAGGAGAGCGCGCGCCTGCTGGGGCGCCGTCCGCTCGAGGTGTTCCGCACGGTGGTGCTGCCGCAGTCCCGGGCCGCGGTGGCGGCGGGCGCGCTGTTGGTATTCCTGTACGTCATCAGCGATTTCGGCGCGGTCCAGCTGCTGCGCTACGACACGCTGACGCGCGCCATCTACGCCGACCGCCTGCTCGACCCGATCACCTCGATCGCCCTCAGCCTGGTGCTCGGCCTGCTGGCCGTGGCGGTGGTGGCACTGGAACGCCGCTCATCGCGCGTGGGGCTGCGCGACCAGTCCCGCGCGGGGCGGTCGCTCACCGTGCCACTCGGCCGGTGGCGCGCCGGTGCCTACGGCTTCCTTGGCCTGGTCATCGGGTTATCGCTGGTGGCCCCCATCGCCGTGCTGGCCTTCTGGGCCATCCGGGGCCTGGCCGAGGGCTCGGCCGACAGCGGCTCGGTGGTGGCCGATCCGGGGCTCATCGTGCAGCCCCTGCTGAGCACCGTCGGGGTGAGCGTGGCCAGCGCGCTCGCGGCCATCGCCATCGTGTTGCCCATCGC
This sequence comes from uncultured Bifidobacterium sp., assembly GCA_964514615.1. Lineage (GTDB taxonomy): Bacteria > Actinomycetota > Thermoleophilia > Miltoncostaeales > Miltoncostaeaceae > SYFI01. The sequence goes on from CAZEUE010000144.1 coordinate 965, forward strand.
CTACCGGAGCGTCCGGCGACCTGGACGGCTGGGCGAGGTACTGGCCGGAACCGTGGTGGGGGGCTTCGCCCTGCCCGGGCTGGTGACCGCGCTGGCATTCGTGTTCTTCACGTTGTCCACCCCCGGGCCCCTGGGCGCGCTCTACCAGACCCTCCCCCTGCTGGTGCTGGCATACGTGGTGCACCACGGCGCGCTCGCCCTGGGCGCCGCCCAGTCGGCCGTGGCCGGCGTGCCGCAGCGGCTGGATGACGCCGCCCGCATCATGGGGCGCAGCAGGTGGCGCCGCTTCCTCGGCGTGGAGCTGCCCCTCATGCTGCCGGGCCTCGCCGCCGGGGCCGGACTCGTGCTGCTGTCCACCGCGAAGGAGCTCCCCGCCACCCTGCTGCTGGCCCCGCCGGGCTTCGAGACCCTGGCGATCGAGGTATGGCAGTTCGCGGAACTGGCGGCCTACGAGGAGGCGGCCGTATTCGCCCTGGTCCTGGTGGCGATCTCGGCGGTCCTCACGTGGTTCCTGGTGGTGCGCCCCGCGCTGCGCTCGTGGGACGCCCCGGTGCCAGGCACCTCATCCACAGGGGTGGATCCCCCGGCGGCAAGCCGAAGTCCGGAGCCGACGACACCCTGATGCGCGTGTGCGCGCGCCGTGGGCATCAGTTGAAGTAGGTGTCCTCCGCCGTCCACGGCGGAGCGCACGTGACGATCATGCGCATCTCGCCGCTGCCGGTGTTGGTGATCTGGTGCCAGGAGCCCACGGGGATGAGGATGGCGTCGCCCGCACGCACTGCGCGCTCCTCGCCGTCGATCTCCATGAGCGCCTCGCCCTCCACCAGGTAGTACATCTCCTCCGAGACCTTGTGGTGATGACGGTCGGTCTGGCCGCCCGGCGGCAGCGCGGCCTCGGCCAGGCTGTGGTTGGCCACGGGTGCCACCGACAGGTCGAGCAGCGAGCGGATGGTGCTGCCGTCCGTTGTGGTGAACGGCTCGGCCTCGGAGTACCTGCGCACCTCCATCAGTGGAATGCCCTCGACAGGCGCTTGCGGTACTCGGGCACCAGTGGGTGGGTGTCGCCGAGCTCCCGGAACTGCCCGATGAGCATCTTGCGCAGGTCGTCCTTGAGCGCCTGGTCGGTGGTGGTGCTGGCGGCGTCCACCAGGCTCGCGAATGCCTGCTGCCAGTCCTCGCGGTCGAGCGCCGCCATGCCCGCCTGGATGTCGGGCGAGTCGTTGCCCATCAGCCGCACGCGGGCCAGCAGTCCGGCCGCCACGGCGTCGTGCTCGGCCGGCCGCAGCACCTCGACGGCCTCGTCCAGGTCGCCGCGGGCAATCAGCATGCGACCCAGCGCGATGCGTGCGTCGGTGCGCCCGGCATCGCGGACGATGGCCTCGCGCAGGCTGTCCTCATCGCCCTCGGCCACCAGCAGGTCCACCGTGCTGGGCACGAGCTTGTCGAGGAAGGCCTCCATCTGTGCCGGGGCGACCAGGCCCACGAACTCCTCCACCACCCGGCCGTCCTTGAAGGCCTTGACGGCGGGGATGCTCATCACCTGGAACTGCTGCGCCAGGCCCGGGTTGGCGTCGATGTCCACCTTCGCCAGCACCACGTCCGGCTCGCGCTTGCCCACGGCGTCCTCGATGAGCGGCCCCAGCTGACGGCACGGCCCGCACCATGCCGCCCAGAAGTCCACCACCACCGGCACCTCGTGCGACCGCTCGATCACGTCGGCCTGGAAAGAACCCTCGGTCACGTCCATGCGCACACCTTAACGCTGCGCGCGCGCACGGCGGCCGGTGTTCTGGCGCCCGGGCACGTCGTGAACCGCAATGGCCATGTGCGGGGGCCGCACCTGGCGATTGCCGACTCCGGTTGCCCGGGCGCCAGAACACCGGCCGCCGGCCCCCGGGGTGCGCCCGGTCGGCCGACGTGGCCCGGCAGGCATTGCGGTGGCGGGCAACCGGAGCCGGGCATCAGCATTTGCGGCCCCCGCAAATGCCCATGCCGTTTCGCGACGTGCCCGCCACCGCAATGCCTGCCGGGCGCCCACGGCACGCCCGCCAGCGCGCTCTAGGATGCCTCTCATGGCCGAGAACGAGTTCGTGTACCAGATGCACAAGGTGCGGATGTCGTACCCACCCGACAAGGTGGTGCTCGATGACATCACGCTGGCATTCCTGCCCGGCGCCAAGATCGGCGTGCTGGGGCTGAACGGCGCGGGCAAGAGCACGCTGCTCAAGATCATGGCCGGGGAGGTCACCCCCAGCAATGGCGACGCCATGCCCGGCAAGGGCGTGAAGGTGGGCTACCTGCCCCAGGAGCCACGGCTTGACGAATCGAAGGACGTCCGGGGCAACGTGGAGGAGGGCGTGGCCGACCGCCGCGACCTGCTGAACCGCTTCAACGAGATGAGCGCCAAGCTGGGCGAGCCCATGGAGCCCGACGAGATGGAGGCGCTGCTCGAGGAGTACCAGCGCGTGCAGGACGCCATCGAGCGCACCGGCTCGTGGGACCTCGACCGCCAGGTGGAGGTGGCAATGGATGCCCTGCGCCTTCCCCCGGGCGACGCCGACGTCACCAACCTCTCCGGGGGCGAGAAGCGCCGCGTGGCGCTGTGCCGCCTGCTGCTCTCGGCTCCCGACATGCTGCTGCTGGACGAGCCCACCAACCACCTCGATGCCGAGTCGGTGGCGTGGCTCGAGCGGTTCCTCGACGAGTACCCGGGCACCGTGGTGGCCGTCACCCACGATCGGTACTTCCTCGACAACGTGGCGGGGTGGATCCTGGAGCTCGACAACGGCCGGGGCATCCCGTGGCAGGGCAACTACTCCTCATGGCTCGAGCAGAAGGAGAAGCGCCTGGCCCAGGAGGAGAAGCAGGCCAGCAAGCGCCAGAAGGCCATCGCGCGCGAGCTGGAGTGGGTGCGCACCAACCCCAAGGG
>CAZEUE010000145.1:0-3761 GCA_964514615.1 uncultured Bifidobacterium sp.
CGCGGGGTGACCCCGTGCTGCGCAATCAGGAAATCCGTTGCTACCTTCCCGAAGTAGCGAACCGTTGGGAATCCGGAGTCCGAGTGCGCGCCCTCCCCCGAAGATTGCTGGCAGCCCCGTGTGGAGCGGTCGCCATCGGGGTGCGCGCGTGTCATCCAGTGGGTTCGGGTGATGGATGGAGCGTGCCGTGAGGCGCCCGCCCGCCAGTCCGCCGCGTTTTCGCAATCGTGCGATCGCAGCGGCTGCCGCGCTGGCAATGAGCGCGTCGGGCGCCATGGCGACGTCACCCGGGCAACTCGATTCCGGCTTCAACCCCGACGCCGACAACGTCGTGTGGGCGGTCGATAGCGCTGCGGACGGCACGACCGCCTTTGGCGGCATCTTCACCCAAGTGGGCGGCGTTGCACGCGGCCGCATCGCCAAGGCGTCCGATGCCGGCGCCCCCTTCCCCGGATTCGCCCCCGGCGCCGGGGCCAATGCGCCCGTGCTGGCCGTTGCCACCCAACCCGACGGCAAGGTGCTGATTGGTGGCACCTTCTCCCAGGTCGACGGGGTTCCGCGAAACCTCATGGCGCGCTTGAATTCCGATGGCTCGCTCGATGGAGGATTCGACCCCGGGGTGACGGGTCCGGCATTCTCGGCCGTCGAGGACATCGCACTGCAGTCCGACGGCAGGATCGTCATCGGCGGCTCCTTCACCGGCGTCGCGGGCAGCGGTCGAGTCGGGCTCGCCAGGCTGAACCCCGACGGATCGCTCGACACCGGCTTCACCGCCGATCTCGACGCGAATCAAGACGTGTACGGGCTTCGCGTGCTGCCCGACGACGCCATCCTCATCGGGGGGACCTTCAATACCGTGGGCGGGGTGCCGCGCGAGCATGTCGCCAAGCTGCGGGCCAACGGAGCGCTGGACACCACGTTCGCGCCCGCTGCCGGCCAGGATGACTACGTGTATGCCATCGACGGACACCCGGACGGCACGGTGGTGATCGGGGGTCCGTTCCGGCAGGTCGCGGGCGTATCGCGCGAGCGGATCGCCCGGCTCAAGCCAGACGGCTCGCTCGACATGGGCTTCAACCCCGCGGCCGACCGGGTCGTGCGTACCGTCATCACCCAGCGCGATGGCAAGGTGCTCGTGGGCGGGGACTTCCAGCAGATCGATGGGCTGGTGCGCGAACACTTCACGCGCCTGGATGCTGATGGACATGTGGACTCCACCTTCGCGCACCAGGGGTTCAACCTCCCCGTGGAGAGCATGTCGCTGCAACCCGACGGCAAGGCCGTCCTCGGCGGAGACTTCACCTCGGCGGGGGCCACCCCACGCAACCGCATTGCCCGCGTGCACGCGACAACTCCCACGGCCGCGCCCGGCGGGCCCTCCGCGCGCGCGGGAGACGCACTCGCCACGGTCTCATGGAGTGCCGTGCCCGGCGAGATCCAGTCGTACACCGCCACGGCAACGCCCGGCGGACGGGCGTGCACGACCTCGGCCGCCGCCTCGTGCACGGTGACCGGCCTCACCAACGGGGTGGCGTACACGTTCCGGGTGGTCGCGACCAATGCATTCGGGAACGGGCCCGAGTCGAGCGCCACGGTGGCGGTCACGCCTACCGCTCCCGCGTCAGGCGCCGCGCCTGCCTCAGGCACCGCGCCGGCCTCAGGCGCCGCGCCCGGCAAGCCGGCGGCGGCGCGCAAGAAACTCGCCGGCACATTCCGGCTCAACCGCAGGACGCGGGTGGGCACCACCACCGGCAGGGTGCCCACGGGCACCACGCGCATTATCCAGACCGCGCGCACCGGCAGCGCCACGGCAACCCAGGGCTTCCTCGAGATGGCACGGGTGAAGAGGGCCAAGGGCCGGTGCCGGGTCACCCCGGTGCGCAGCAAGAAGACCACGAAGATCATCCGGCGCAATTACCGCTGCACCATCACGCTCTCCACGGGCACATGGACGATCACCACCACGGCGCGACGAAAGGCGGCAGTGGTGGCCCAGGGCACCCGGCGGGTGCGGGTGAGGTAGCTGCAGAACCCAGGCACCTTGCGAATACCTGACGGCGCAGGCTGGCCGAATTGATGCCGGCAGGCCTCTCGATCAGGGAGGCCACGCGGGTCTGCGGGGCGGCACCTGCCACCGCACATCGCTGGATCACCAGATGGCGTGAGGCATTCAACGCACGCAAGTGCGCTCGCGTCGGCGCCGCCCGGTAACCGGGACCCGGTTCGCGCGGCGGCTACGTGGCGGTCGGCTATTTTCGTCCCCGTGCCGTTCCGCAAGAGTGATTCCCGTTACCGCGCCACCGGAGTGCGGCAGTCGGCCCGAAGGCCCCTGGTACGCGGCGCGATTTCCCTGCTGGGCACCCTCATCGCGGGTGCGCTCATTCCCTCCGCCGCATCGGCCGGCGGGATCACGACCCTCACCGAGCGGGCCATCGAGATCGCCCGGGTGACCGCGTCCGGGGGAGCCACCAACGACTACCTCGGGTACGCATCGGCCGCCGATGGGGACATCGCCGTCGTCGGCGCATCCGGCACGGACATCGGCGGCGCGGCAAACGTCGGCGCCGCGTATGTCTTCCAGCTCGGTGAGGATGACTCCGTCACGCAGCTCGCCACCCTCACCGCGAGCGACGGCGCAGGCTGGGACGAGTTCGGTTGGAGCGTCGCGATCTCCGGGGACACGATCGTGGTGGGCGCGCCGGGAGTGGAAGACCCTGGTGAGAGCGACCGAGGAGCGGCGTATGTGTTCACCAAGCCGTCGGGAGGATGGGCCAGCGCCACCGAGACCGCTCGGCTCACCTCGTCCAACTCAGACGCCTACGACCGACTCGGAACGGCAGTCGCGGTGTCGGGCGACACAGTGGCCGCCGGCGCGCCCCGACACAACCCGGGGGGCCAGTCGCTGGCGGGAGCCGCCTACACGTTCGACAAGCCTCCGGGCGGCTGGGTCAGCACATCCACCTCCACCCAGAACTTCACCAATGGCGTCGCCGACGCAACGCGCTTTGGCAGCTCGCTGGCCATCAGCGGCAACACCTTCGTGGTGGGCGCGCCGTATGACCAGAACCCGACCACCGACTCGGGCTCCCTCTACGTATACACCCGGGCGAGCATCGGCTCTGCCTGGTCGTACGGGCAAAGGCTCGACCCGACCGGCCCGGAGTCGAGCGAGGAACTTGGGTCCTCGGTGGCCATCGACGGCGACACGATCATCGGCGGAGCACCCGGTGCGACTGTCGGCGGAGTCCGCGATGCGGGGCGGGCGTACATATTCACGCGGACAAGCAGCACCTTCAGTCGGGTCGCGACGCTAACGGCATCGACAGCACCCAATGCCAACGACCAACTCGGCCAGTCGGTGGCCGTCTCGGGAGACCATGCGGTCGTAGGTGCCCCGCGGGCCGACCCCGGGAACGTCCTCGACGCCGGTGCCGCGTTCTTCTTCACCAAGCCCACAGGCGGATGGACCGACGGGCTCACGGGCCAGGAGATGGTGAGTAGCGCAGCCCAGGCCGGTGGCCGCGCGGGCTCGTCGGTCGCCATCGGGACGTCGTCGATCTGGATCGGGGCATCGCAGCCGAACGGAGTCGGTCCAGGCGCCGTTGACGTATACGACGTGGCGCAGGAGCCTGGCCCCCCAGCCAGCCCCACCGCGACGGCGGGTACCCAGCAGGTGACCGCCTCCTGGAGTGCACCGGCCAACGACGGCGGGTCTGCCATCACCTCCTACACCGCCACCGCCTCCCCGGGCGGGGCCACCT
>CAZEUE010000146.1:0-3722 GCA_964514615.1 uncultured Bifidobacterium sp.
CTCTTGATGTCGTCGCCCACGATGGGCGCGCCGGCCTCGCGGAAGCGCTCCTGCCAGTAGTGCTCGCGGCCGATGAACACCGGAACGCAGTTCACGAACCCGCAGCCCGCGGCCAGGATGTGCTCCACGTACCACTTGGTGGCCTGCTCCGAGCCCACCGGCAGGTACGACACCACCACGTCGGTCTTGGTGCTCTTGAGCAGGCCGGTGATGTCGGCGGTCTCGCCCGGGGCCTTCTCGATGACCTCCGACAGGTACTTGCCCAGGCCGTCGTGGGTCATGCCGCGCGCCACGTGCACGCCGGTCTCGGGGACGTCCGAGAACTTGATGGTGTTGTTGGGCTCCGTGAAGATGGCGTCGGCCAGGTCGAGGCCCACCTTGCGGGAGTCGATGTCGATGGCGGCGGTGAAGTTGATGTCCTTCACGTGGTACCCGCCCAGCACCGAGTGCATGAGGCCCGGCACGAAGTCGTCCTTGCCGGCGTCCTTGTAGTACTGCACGCCCTGCACGAACGACGAGGCGCAGTTGCCCACGCCGATGATGGCCACGTTGACCGTCTTGCTCACGAGATCGGGTCTCCCCCGTTGATTACCTGGCGTCCGGGGGCCCGTCGGCATCCCGAAGCACGGAGTGTACGTAGAAAAGGCGTTGCGCGAAGGTGACGAGGGTGCCCACGGCGAGGATGGTCATGACCACCTCGATGGTGATGCCCCAGCCCCCGAAGAACAGGGCCACGCCCACCAGCACCAGCCTCTCGGTGCGGCTGAAGAGGCCGCCCTTGTTGCTGTCGATTCCGAGCCCCTCGGCGCGCGCGCGGGTGTACGACACCAGGAACGACCCGGCCAGCGCCAGGAACGTCATGGCCACCGCCCACGTGCGCGCCTCGGTGGCCATTGCCACGCCGATCCCGCCCAGCACCAGGCCCTCGCCCAGCCGGTCGAGGTTGCTGTCGAGGAATGCCCCGAAGCGCGTGGCCTTGCCGCTCATGCGGGCCACCGAGCCATCGAACATGTCGCTGAGCGAGCCGACGACGAACACGGCGCCCGCGGCGATCCACCACTCGAACCCCGCGAGCACCGCGGTGGCCACGGCAAGCACGAACCCGAACACCGTGATGGCGTTGGGCGTAACGCCCGCGCGCACCAGCGCCCTCACGAGGGGATCGGCGAAGGACCTGGCGGCGTCTGAGAACTTCTTGCGGGCTTCCGGGGTTCCGTCGCCCGGCGCGTCGTCGGTCCTGGTGGGGATTGAGTGCCTTCCTCGGTTCAGGTGGGCGCCTAGGATAGCGACCCATGCGCCTGTGCTCGTTCCGCGGGCCCGACGGTCCCCGGCCCGGCCTGGTGCAGGGTGATTCCGTCGTGCCCCTCGCCGCCGCGTCGTCCACCGACATCATCGCCGGGGCGCCCGTCACGCCGTCCGGCGACCCCCTTCCGCTGTCGTCGGTGGTGCTCGAGGCACCGGTGGTGCCGGGCACCGCGCTGGGGATCGGGCTGAACTACCGGGCGCACGCGGCCGAGACCGGCAAGGAGCCGCCCGCCGAGCCGGTGCTGTTCGCCAAGATGCGCGGAACGGTGAACCGGCCACAGGGCCCTGTGGTGCATCCGGAGTGGACCCGCCGGCTCGACTACGAGGGCGAGCTCGGGGTGGTGATCGGCCGCACGGCGCACCGGGTGGCGGTGGCCGACGCGCTGGACCACGTATGGGGGTACATGGTGGTGGACGACGTCAGCGCCCGCGACATGCAGAAGAGCGAGCCCCAGTGGATACGCGCCAAGAGCGGCTGGGGGTTCATGCCCATGGGTCCGTGGATCACCGCGTCCGACGAGGCCGGCGACCCCCAGGACATGCGCATCCGCACGTGGGTGAACGGCGAGCTGCGCCAGGACACCAGCACCGCCGACATGATCTTCCCGGTGGCCGAGCTGGTGGCGTTCGCCTCGCAGGTGTTCCCGCTCGAGCCGGGGGACGTCATCACCACGGGCACGCCGCAGGGCGTGGGCGTGGGGATGGACCCCATGCGGTTCCTGCAGCCGGGGGACATCGTGCGCATCGAGATCGAGCGCCTGGGGGCCATCGAGCACCAGGTGGTGCTGCCGTGAGGGTGGCCCCGTGAGCACTGAGCGCGACATGGCGGCCATGCGGCGGGTGATCGCCATGACCGGCCTGGCGTTCCCGCGGGGGCTCCTGGGGCCCGAGGCCATGCAGCTGGCCGCGGCAATCGGCGCGCGTGCCCCCGATCGCGCCGAGGTCGACGCCCTCATCCGCCAGGTGGCCACCGCCCAGTGGCCGGTCCTGCAGGGGCCCATGGCGGCCGCGCTCGCACGGGCCGACCGGCCGGATGACGCCGCGGACGATCGATCGCTGGCGGTGGCCGAGGAGTTCGCGGCAGATGCGGACCCGTACAACCCGCTGGCCCTGGCGCTGGCCGAGCGCGCGGGGCTCGACCTCGCGGCCGTCCGTGCCCGGGCGCAGGATCGCCTGGAGGCCCTGGCGGGCACGCAGGGCACCGACCCCGGGCGCCCCGAGGCCCTCGTGGCTCTGGCCACCACGGCCGGGCGCATCGTGGTGGACCTGCTCGACCTCGATCCCGAGGACTTCGCGCCGGAGATCAGCGACTACGCGGATGCCGGCACCTCCGCCGAGGCCGCCACGCCCCGGCTGGTGCGGGCCACGGGCGATGATGAGATCCGCTCATGGGCGCGCGAGGCCGTGACGGCGCTCGACGTGCCCGCCCCGCCGGCCGCCCTGGCCTCGGTGAAGGCCATGGCCCAGGGCCCGGTGCCCGAGGACCCCGCTGATGACGTGCTGTGGACCGCCGCCATGGTGGTGCTGGCCGAGGACGCCATTGACATGGCCACCGCGGAACAGGCGGAGCAGGCGGGGGTGGCCGACGGCGATGCCCCCGACGGGCTCGCCGACCTCGGCGACCTGCTGGACGACGACTAGCGGCGGGGGAGGGGGCCCCGGCGAAGCGGTATGTCCGCGCGACCGGTGCAGGCCTCGGTGGCCGAGTTGACCGCTGCCCTCAACTGGAGCTGGGGCGCGCCCCGCCGCGCGAAGTTGAAGGTGGCGGTCACCGACGCGGTGCGTCCACTCAGCCCCGTGTCTGCCTGGTTGGACGTCACGCGCAGCACCCCGCGTGCGGCAATCGCCCGGCCCCGCGTGGGGTTCTTCCCCATGAACGCCACGTCGTAGCGGGTGCCGAACTCCCGTGACTGGCACCGGAGCATCACCTGGTAGGTGGTGGCCCGGGGGGTGCGGTTGCGGATGACCGTGTACGCCTGGTTGTCGAAGGCGTCGCAGTCGCCGCCCTCCGTGCAGAAGACGGTGGCCTCCCCGCCGGCCCATGTGCCGTCGCGGGGGATGGTGGCGGCGAGCGCGGTCGACGTGCCCGCAACGGCCAGCGCCGCGGCGATGGCAAGGGGGATGCGGCTGGTCATGGGGTACCTCTTCCGGAGGGGGCTCCCGGAATGGTACGGGAGCGCGCGCCTAGCGGGCGGCGGGCACCAGGCCGGCGCGCGAGAGGATCTCGGGCACCGACGACTCCCAGGCCACGGCCATCACGTGCACGCCGGCCACGCCGGGGATCTCGCGGAGCGCCTGGATGACCTCCACGCAGATCTCCATTCCGGTCTCGCCCTCGTCGGATGACTCCTTCATGCGGGTAATGAGGTGGTCGGGCACGCTGACGCCCCACACCTTGTCGCGCATGTGCTCGGCCA
>CAZEUE010000147.1:0-3684 GCA_964514615.1 uncultured Bifidobacterium sp.
GGTGATCAACTCGTTGATCGAGCGCGGGTTCATCGACCTGATCATCTCGACCGGCGTGCTGCACCACATGGCCGATCCCGCAGGGGGAATGTCGGCGCTGGGCCGCTGCCTGCGGCCCGAGGGAGTGCTGGCGCTCATGCTGTACGCCCGCACCGGGCGGGTGGGCGTGGAAATGCTGCAGGCCGCCTTTCGCGACATGGGGCTGGCCCAGGACGACGCGTCGGTGCAGGTGGTGAGGCAGGTGATCGACGGCCTGCCCCCGGACCACCCGGTGCGGGCATACCTGGGGATCGCGCCCGACCTGGGATCGGACGCCGGGGTGGTGGATACGTTCCTGCACGGACGCGACCGCAGCTTCACCGTGGCCGACTGCCTGGACCTGGTGGATGCAGCGGGACTGGTGTTCCAGGACTGGTTCCTCAGGGCCCCCTACCACCCCATGCCCGGCTGGGGCGCGCAGGCCGATGCCGCCCTTGCGTCCCTGCCCGTCCGGCGCCAGTGGCAGGTGATGGAGGGCCTCACGCCGCGCAATGGGTGCCACTTCTTCCTGGCGTGCCGCCACGACCGGCCGACCGCGCGCTACCGCGTCGACCTGCTGGCCGGTGACATCACGGCGCTGGTGCCATCGCTGCGGTACCGCTGCGCCCTGGAGGGCGATGTGATCTCGCGCCCGGGGTGGAGCACCACGCTGCAGCCGGCCCAGCGTGCGCTGGCATCGCGCGCCGACGGAATGCGGACGCTCGACGACATCGTGCGTGCGGCAGCCGGCGATCCGGCCCTGGCCGGCGCCGCCGATGATCACCTGCGCCGCTACGCGCGCGAGCTCTTCGCGTCGCTCTGGCAGCAGGACTTCGTGCAGGTGGCCCTGCGCGCGGGGTAGCGTGCGGGCATGAACCCCGAGGGCTTCTGGATCGACCACGTCATCTACGGCGTGGTGGACGCCGACGCGGCGTGCGACCGCCTGCGCGAGGAGTTCGGCCTGGGGTCGGTGCCGGGATCCGAGCACCTGGGCGGCACCACCAACCGCATCGTGCCGCTGGGGCCGCGGTGCTTCCTCGAGATCCTGGGCATCGGGGACATATCGAAGGACGATGGCGCATGGCTGGCCGCCACCCTGCAGGGACAGGACCGCGTGCTGTGGTGGTGCCTGGGCGTGAGCGACCTCGACGACACCGCCGAGCGGCGCGGCCTGCCGATCCGGTCGGGCATGGCCCGCACCGATGACGCCAATGAGCTGGTGTTCCGCAGCGCCGGCATGCCGCAGTACCCCCTCCCGTTCTTCCTCACCCTCAACGGCGACCCGGCGGTGCGCGAGCGCGTGAACGCCCAGCGATACGAGGCGGCCGGCCACACCTGCGCCCCCACGGGCTACACGTTCGTGGAGGTGGGCGACTTCGCCCCGGTGCTGGATGGCTGGCTGGGCCCCGACCACGGGCTGCCGGTGCGCTACGAGCCGGGCACCGGGCCCGGCATCCACGCGTGCGGCATCGCCACGGCCAATGGCGAGATCGTGCTGCGCTGAGCCCATTGGGCGAGGTGCAGCCGACCCCCCCACGCGATGCCGACGCCATCGGACATCCAGACGCTCGCCGCGAACGGACCGATCGGGGGCGGCAGCACACGGGCGGTCGCCTTCGGCGGGGGCGGCGAGTGGTTCATCGCGTGGATGGTGGGGTACGCCAGCGGCCTCCACGGCGAGGGAATCGACCTGGCCGCGGCCGACGTGACGGTGGGCACGAGCGCAGGTGCGCTGGTGGGCGCGGCCGTGAAGGGTGGACGGATCGCCGAGTTCACGGAGGCGCTGCACCAACTGGCCGCGGACCCCGCCGCGGCCAACGATCGGCTTCACATCACCCTCGGGGCCGCATCGCAGGCGCGGGCACGGGCCGTCATGGGAAGCGCGACCGACGTCACGCCGGCGAGCCTGCAGGAGATCGGCCGCGCGGCCATGGCTGCGCGAAACGCCCCGGCCACCGCCTACGTGGCGGCCGTGGACGGCCTGCTGGGCCTGGACGCCTGGCCCCGGGGGCATCACGTCACCGCCACCGACTGCTACACGGGCGAATCGCTCATCATCGGCGCGCAGTCGGGCGTCACGATCGCCCAGGCGGCGGCGGCCAGTTCATCGCTGCCCGGGGTGAATGGACCGACGTGGCTCGGGGACCGCCTCTGCATGGACGGGGGCGTGAGCCCATCCAGCACGCATGCGGAGGCGCTGGATGGCGCGCGAGCCGTGGTGATCATCGGCATGTTCGACTTCTCCACCTCGCGGCCCGACCACGTGAACCCCGCCTTCGGCATTGCGGAGCGACTGCACCCCGGCACGGCGCGTCGCGAGGCCGCGGCCCTCAGCGCCACGGGCAGCACGGTCCACGTGGTCATCGCCAACCCCGACCCCCGGACGGACTTCATGGACCCCTCGACGATCGGCCCCGCCATGGCGCAGGGCGCCGCCCGCGGCGCGGCCGACGCCGCCGCGCTCTCGGAGATCTGGTGACGCGCGCGGCGATGCCCATGAAGAAGCGTGCGGTCATCGCACTGGTCGTGCTGGTCATCACGGCCGCCCCGGCCTGGCTGATGCTGGGGGTCACCTACGTGGTCACCGGCACCGCCGAGCCCGCGTCGTTCTGGGCATCCATGCCGGCGATCGTCGGCATGGCGGCGACGGCGACCGGAGGCCGGCGGTTCGGCGTGATCACGGCGATCGTCATGGGCCTCCTGGCACCCCTCACCATCGCTGCCGGCGCATCGGCGGCCGCGGGTGCCGCGCTGATGGCGCTCATGGCGATCACGGTCGGGCGCATGTCGCGGTTCGGGTTGCAGAAGTCGGCGCTGCTCGCCCCGGTGATGCTCGCCTGGACCCTCATCTCGCCCCCCACATGGGATGGCCAGTCGATGGTCGATCGGACCGACAACGCCTACCTGCTGTGGATGGCGATCATCTTCTTCGTCGGGGCGACCATCCCCGCGCTCGTCCTGCCGCGCCTGCTGCGCAATCGGCCCAGGTCGGCCCTCGTTCCACATTCGCGCGCCGAGGCAGTGCCCTACACGGTCATCATCACCGTGCTCGCCACCGTGGCCACCTACTACGTGCTCGACAATCCGCGGCTCTACGGCGGCGCGTTCCTCATCGCGGCCATCTTCGTGCTGGCACCCATCGGCGACGCCCAGACCCTGCGCCCCACGCTCCTGAGGATCGGCGGCACACTGATCGGATCGGTCTTCGTGCTTGCGCTGGTGTCGCAGATCGACTCCCTCGCCCTCATCTACCTCTGCGGGCTGGTCTTCATCACCATCGCCGTCATGGCGCGCTTTGGCGTGCATGGCTGGCTCTACTACGTGTTCATGATGCCCGCGACCGCCAGCCTGAACGCCACGGCGCTGTCGCAGGTGGGGCAACTCGGCGAGCAGCGCCTCATCGACAACGTGGTGGGTGGCCTGCTCGTGCTGATCGCCGCCGCGGCGGCGGCGGCGTACTCGCACTGGGAATCCCGCCGCGGGCACGCCGATGACCGTGACGCCGAGGCGCAATCGATCACCCAGGCACTGCCCTCGCTGACCTGAGAGGGCGGGGGGATCATCCTGCGCTGAGCGTGACCCCGTTGAGGTTGTCGGGCCGCCACACGCGCGCGGCCGTGAGCAGCACGTCGAGTCCGCGGGGCCTGGCGCCCCAGCTCGCCGGTG
>CAZEUE010000148.1:0-3632 GCA_964514615.1 uncultured Bifidobacterium sp.
GCCCGGGCGCGGCGCTGGAACACGATCCAGATGATGACGAAGGCCACGATCTTCAGGCCCAGGTCGCCGAAGATCACCCACCACACCAGCGCGGTGTCGCTCATGCCCGCCAGCACGAACGATGCGGTCAGCACCGTTCCGCCGATCGCCAGCACGCCGGCCAGGATGAACAGCAGCCAGTCGCGCAGCTCGTGCCGCTCGCGCGGCGGCGCCTGGGCATCCGGCGCCTCGCGCATGCGCGTGAGCGCGATCTCGGGCTCCAACACCTCCACGTGCACGATGGGCATGTCAAACCGCTCGCGCGCCTGCGCCACCAGCCCCCTCTCGAGCCAGTTCGACCGCCCTGCCGCGTGGGTGGCCACGATCATCTCGTCGGGCCCGAACGTGCGCACGGCATCGTCCATCGCCAGCAGGGGGTCGGCGTCACCCACCGCGCCGCGGGCTTCGATGCCCGCGGCATCGAGGTTGCGCAGCGACTCCCCGAGGCGTGCACGCGCCGCGGCATCGCCGGCATCCTCGTCGGACAGCCAGTACTGAAGGCGCCCGGTCAGCGCCGGGGCCACCAGCAGGACCTCGGTGGGGGCCTCCGCGGCCCGCCGGCGGATCATCTCCATCAACTGGTGCGCCGCGATGGTCTCGTTGGCCACCACCAGCAATCGGTTTTTTTCTTCCATCTCAGTAACGATAGTGGTATCGAAGGCACCGGCGGTATCGGTGGTCACGTCGCGCAGGAACCGGCGTTTCGGGGAGGGCCGACGCGCCCCGGCTCAGCCGACAGCGTCCAGCGGCAGCCCCCACCTGCACGGCGATGGATGACTCTCCGGTTGCGCTCAGAGCGATTGGTCGCTCGGATCGCCGAGCAACGGCAGCGCCCGGGTTCCCATGTTGAAGCGCACGGCGAGGTACCGGAGGAAGATCACCAGCCCAACGCAGGCGGCGGCGGCAAGACCGGGCGAGGCCGGCTCCAGGGCGACGTACGCAATGCTGCCCGCCAGGCCCGTGAGTGCGTACGCGATCCCGGGCACCAGCACGGCGGGGGTGCGCCCGCGAAGCAGCGCGACGATGAGCCCGCCCGCGATGCCCGCGGCCACGCCCACGAACACGGCGCCCACCACCGATACCCCTGCCGCCATCGCGTAGTTGGTGGCAATCGCCGTGTAGAGGCCCATGGTCAGCGCATCGAGGAGCGTGAACCACATTCCGCCCTGCGTCGGGAGAAAGCGACCCGCAACGATCACCAGCACCGTCACGGCGATCACGACGGCGATGTACCAGGGAATCCGTATTGCCTCGACAGGCAGGTTGCCGATGAGGACATCCCGGGTGATGCCACCGGCAAGCCCCAGGACGAACGCCAGCACGAATGCCCCGACGATGTCGTACCGCGGCTCGCGCGACTGCCGGCCGATGACGGCGCCCTGGATGGCGGCCACACCGGTGGTGGCGAGTGCCAGCCACAGGGGGACCTCCAGGGTCACATCAGGCGGGAGCACGACGCCGGGGGGTGCCGGTGGCTACACGGAGACGGTGGTGAAGCCGCCGACGCCTGGAAGGGCGGTGGTGCGCGGCGCGCCGCTGAAGTCCGTCTCCGCGAGGTCCACGACGTAGGTGGTGGGGTCATCGAGAGTCCGGTAGGCGTACCGCTTTCCGGTGATGTTGCAGATGGACGTCCAGACCGTGACCTCATCGATCAACGTGCCGTCCGGCCCGGGCTCGCGCACAAGCCCGGGCACGATGTCGAAGTGGTTGGCGATGTGAAGCGCCAGGCGCTCCGATGCCGCTCCATCGGCGGGCTGGTCGGAGACCGACACCATCGTGAGGGCGCGGATGAACCTTGACGGGGGGGTGAAGTCGCCGGGCATCCCCTTGAGGCCCTGCCCCTGCCCGATGGGATTGAACGACTCATTGCCGAGGGTGAGCGACGCCGGATTTGCCGGCCGCAGCCCGACGTAGTTCTGCACGTTCGTCAGATGCCAGTCGAGGTATGGCGAGTTGGTGCCCACGCCGAGCGGGTTCTCGACCACGCGATGCCCCTCCGGATGGAACTCGATGGCCAGCGAGCCGGTCTCGTCGTGGAGGAGGAAGTGCGCGGGCGGCGGGAACCCCATTCCGGGGTCGATCCCCCAGACGTTCACGTCCTCCATCGCGGCCCTCACCTCGTCGAGCGACGCACAGGTGCCGAGCAGGAATGCCATGAGCTCCATCTCCGAGAGGTCGGAGCCATCCCCCGTGAAATCCTGATAACTGCAGAACCCGGCCATGTAGAGAAGGTGGGCTGACAGGCCCGCGGTGTTCATGCCATCGGCAAGCCACTCCGCCCTGCCGAACGCCGCCATTCCCACGACGCCGTGAGATGCCGTCCACGTGCGCGGGGCAACGCTGCTGCCGGCGGGCACCTGCGCCGTGCCCCCGAAATCGGAGGGCAGAACGGCCAGCGACCACGGGATCACCTCGGGGAACTCCATCGTCCGTCCCACGACGACGGAACCATCGCCCGCCCTCTTATTCACGAAGTTCGTACACATATGCGGACGATACAGGCAGAAGCGCGCCGCGCGGGGGGCGGCGGATGGGGATGCTCAGCCGCGGGATCCCACCGGCCGCACGCCCCGCGTCGGCACCCACGCGCCCCGGCCCGAGAGGACCAGCGTAAGCCGGACAAGCACGAACGCCATGAGGAACGACAGCGGAACGAGGGCCACCACCTGGGCCGCATGCGGCAGGTGCCATGCCCCGTCATTGGTGAACAGCACCGCAGCAGCGCCAAGCAGCACGGCCATCGTGGCCGCGGTGCCCGCCGCCAGGACTGCGAGTGAGGTGCCGGCCAGGCGCACGCGGCGCCCGTCGCGCGGCACGACCGTGAGCAGGGCGACTGCTCCGACGATGCACAGCGCACCGATGGCATCACTGATGCGGTGCCAGCCGAGGATCAGGGTGAGCGTGGTCATGCCCCCGACCAGGAACACGGCGTTGCGACGCGCCCACGTGCTGTTGCCCGCATAGGCCAGGGCGACGACCGCAGCCACGGATGCCACGGCCACGTGGCCGCTGGGCCATGACGCCGCGAGCTCGGCCGGGACAGGGTCGGGCCTGCCCAGCACATCCTTGGCCACCTGGGCGATGCCGACGGGCGCGACGACCAGCGCGACCATCGCCAGGGCATCGCGGATGCGCCGGGCGCACGCGACCGCGACGAGCAGGGCGAGCAATACCGCGAGCATGCCGAGGTACGCGACGAAACGATCGGCGAGCAGCTGGCCGATCTCCTGCTGGCGCAGTCGCGCCGCGAGCCCCCACGCATCCCACTCGCGCCCCTCGTGCGTGTGGATGAAGACGAGGTACGACGCGGCGGCCAGAAGCATGAGGAGGCCGGCGCCTGCCATGCGGAGTCGGATCGACATGGACGGAGACGCTATGACACGGGCCAATGTCGGACCCCGGGAACGGTCGGGGGCGCTCCTGTGAGCACCGTTCCGCCCCGACTGCACGCGCCGAGTGGTGATGTCCCGCCGGCAGGCCCCAGAAGCACCGAGGGGGTCGTCGCCGACCCCCTCGGATACCGCGTATGCCCCTTGCAAGTGGACCCGGCCGGCACTGCCCCGGCGTCCGAAAGCGTTTCCAGATGGGTTTCT
>CAZEUE010000149.1:0-3613 GCA_964514615.1 uncultured Bifidobacterium sp.
GTGCGGTCCACGTACTGGTCGCACACCACGAACTCACCGAGGCCGATGTCGGCCTGCAGGCTGCCCGACGCACAGGGGCCCAGCACGTGCGTGACCCCGAGCTCCTTCATGGCCCAGACGTTGGCGCGGTAGGGGATCATGTGCGGGGGCAGGGTGTGATCGTGCCCGTGCCGGGGCAGGAACGCCACTGAGCGCCCCCCGACGTCCCCGATCACGATGGGGCCGCTGGGATCGCCGTATGGCGTGGTCATCGTGACCTGCTCGGTGTGCTGGAGGAACGAGTAGAACCCCGACCCGCCGAACACCCCGATCTCGGCGCGCTGCCCGGCCATGCGCGTCAGCCGTCGCCCGGGGTCCACAGCTTGCCGCCGCCCTCCGCGCCCCCCGGGGTCCACAGGTCGCCGCCCTGGCCGCCCTGGGGCGGGCGCGGTGCCGACGGGCCGGGGCGCGGCTCGCCGTCGTCCCCGTCGCCGCCCTCACCATCCTCCTTGGCCTTCTTGGCCTGCTCCACCAACTCGGCGAAGCCCATCTGCAGCTGGGCCAGCGGCTCGGCGAATGGCTTGGCGGCCTCCTCGCCCATGATCGCATTGGTCACGGCGAGGAGTGCGCGAAGCGACTCGATGGCCAGCCCCGCCTGCGGCAGGTCGAAGTCCTCGTCGCCCCGGGGGCCGAGGCCCATGCGGATGGCGGCCATGTCCGTGAAGGTGGCCATGGTCTGGAAGACCACGTCCTGGACGGGGGTTGTCATGAGGCGCCGCAGCATCTCGGCCGCGACCATCTCCTCCTGGGTGAGCTCGCGCTCCTCGCCGCCGCCCTCGGGTGGGGTGGGCTGGTCAGTGCTCATGTGGTGCTCACCGTTCCGATCATGTCGAGTGCTTCCTCCGCCGAGCGACGCGTGCGCTCGGCGGCCTGTGCGTGCATTTCCACCAGGTCCTGCCCGGCGGCCACGGACCGCGACTGGCGCTGGGCGCCATTGCCGTGCTCGAGCATCCGCGGAACCACGGCGAGGAATGGCGACAGGCCCAGGTGGTCGTGCACCGGGGCCGTGTACTCAAGCAGGGCGCGCAGGGCATCGGGCGTGGTGCGCTCCTCGCCGCTGGCGAAGTCGATCATCCTGCCGTCCAGTCCGTGGCGCTGCGCGCGCCACAGGTTCTCCTCGATCAGCCGCCCCGGGTGCGCGGGCAGCGGCAGCCCGGTGTCGTAGTCGTCGGCGAAGCGCGCCACCAGCGCCAGCGACAGGGCGAGGATGCCCAGGGCCTCCACCATGTCGGTCTGGCCGTCGGCGATGCGCACCTCGATCGTGCCGAAGTCGTGGTGCGGACGGATGCTCCACCAGATCTGCGTGCTCTCGACGATCGACCCCGTGCGCTCGAGCAGCCGCACGAAGTCCGCGTACTCGCCGAAGTCCATCAACGGGTCGGGGATGCCGCACCGCGGGAACGACCGCGTGAACAGCGACGTGCGGGTGGAGTGCAGGCGCGTGAGGCGCCCCAGGTACACCGCGCTGTTCGCCGAGAGCGCCAGGATCTCGGGCAGCACGCTGCGCATGGCGGTGCAGATGCGTATGGCGCGGTCCGCATCGCGCAGGCCCACGTGCAGGTGCTGCGACCACGTGTTGTTGATCCACGCGATGTAGCCGAGCTCGCCCTCCACCCGCTCGTAGTGGGGCGTGTCGATAATGCGCTGGTCCTGCCATGGGCTGAACGGGTGGCATCCCGTGGTGGCAGTGGCGATGCCCAGCGACTCCGCGTGGCGGACCACCGCCAGGCGGCCTTCGGCCAGCTCACGCGCGGCTCCCGCGAACTCCAGGTGGGGCGCGGTCTTGTACTCGATCTCGCTGGTGATGAGCTCGCCGGCGAGGTGCGACTTCAGATCGGGGGGCGCGGTGTCGAACACGTCCTCGAAGCGCTGCACCAGGCCCATCGTTGCCGGATCGAGCAGCTGGTACTCCTCCTCCAGCCCCACGGTGAAGTCCGTTGACGCGGCAAACCGCTCGCGCACGCCATCGAGTATCGAGGGAGCCTCCGGCACGGCGCCTGAGGCTACCAGCGGCGATGCGCGCCACGTGCGCCCAGCTGGGCAGCGGGCGACCCGCCGGGAGGGCACGGCTGCTGCTGCTGATACCGTGCGTAGCGAGCGAGGCGCAATACGGCGTCTGGCCGTGAGGAAGCACCCCCTACGGACACTCCGTTGTTCCCGGTGGATGGTTCCTCGTCCACCGCGGCGCGCGCCGCAAGGAGAACAACCGAATGAGTGATGTCACGTTCGCCGAGCTCGGCGTGAGCGAGGCCGTGTGCGAGGTACTCGACGGCAAGGGCTTCACCGCGCCCTTCCCCGTGCAGGAGATGGTGATCCCCGAGGCCCTGGAGGGACGCGACCTCACCGTGCGCGCCCCCACCGGCTCGGGCAAGACCCTGGCGTTCGCGCTGCCCACCGTGGAGTTCCTGCATGAGGCCCATGGGTTCCCCGGCGCGCTGGTGCTGGCCCCCACCCGTGAGCTCGCTGTGCAGATCACCGAGGAGGTCACCCCCCTCGCCGCAGCGCTGGGCCTGAAGACCGCCGTGGCCTACGGGGGCGTGCCGCTGGACCGCCAGGCCAAGAAGGCCGCCGTCGCGGACTTCGTGGTGGCCACCCCCGGACGCCTGCTCGACCTCATGCGCCAGCGGCTGGTGGACATGTCCAAGCTCGAGGTGCTCATCCTCGACGAGGCCGACCGCATGCTCGACATGGGGTTCATCCCCCAGGTCGAGGCCATCCTCAAGTTCATCCCCGACGAGCGGCAGACCATGCTGTTCTCGGCCACGCTCGACGGCGAGATCGCCCGCCTGGCCAACAAGATGACCAAGAGCCCCGGCCTCATCGAGACCGAGGACGACCCCGGCACCGACATCGCGCTGTCCGAACGCCTGGAGCAGACCTTCGTGCTGGTGGAGCCGTCGGAGCGCACCGAGACCCTCCTCGACATCGTCAAGGGCGAGGAGGACCTGGTGCTGGTGTTCTGCCGCACAAAGCGCGGGGCCGCCAAGCTGACGGAGCGCATCAACAAGATGGGCCTGCCGGCCAAGGAGCTCCACGGCGACCTGAGCCAGGCAGTGCGCGAGAAGACCCTCAAGAGCTTCGCCGATGGCAGGACCCGCGTGCTGATTGCCACCGACGTGGCCAGCCGGGGCATCGACCTCGACGACATCGGGCTGGTGGTCAACTTCGACCCGCCCGACGAGCACGACACCTACACGCACCGGGTGGGGCGCACCGCCCGTGCCGGCCGCACGGGGCGTGCCATCACCATGGTGCTGCCCGACCAGGTGGACGAGGTGGGTCGCATGGCCAAGCGCCTTGGCCAGTACGACGCCTGGAAGGCCGCCGGCCTGCGCGACGCCCTGCCCAAGGTGATGTACGCCTCGCGTGGCAGCCGCGCGTTTGGCAAGCCCACGGCCAAGCGCGAGAGCGCGCCCGCCGCCGCCAGCCCGCGCGAGGGCAGCCGGGTGAAGCGGGGGACGCGCACGGGCTAGGCGCCTCCCACTCCGGCGCGCCGCTGGTCTACACTCCCGCCCGCGTCACGGCGCCGACCCGCCGAGTTAGCTCAGTTGGTAGAGCACTTCCATGGTAAGGA
>CAZEUE010000150.1:0-3579 GCA_964514615.1 uncultured Bifidobacterium sp.
CGGGCTGCCCTACCTCGTGATCGGCCTGTTGCTCTGCTACGGCGCCTGGCGCCTGGGCAAGACCGCGGCGAAAAAGGCCGCGGAGGACGCCGCCGCCCTCGAGAGCGAGGGCGACTCCACCCCGAGCGTGGAGTAGCCGTCACGGCGACCCGGTGCCAGGCACTTAACCGCTTGCGGGCGCAAGCGGTTAAGTGCCTGGCACCGGGGTCGGCCCCGGCCTCCCTGGACTAGGCGATTCCCGGCAGGGCGGCCAGGGCCTCGGTGGCACGCGCCAGCTCCGCCTCGTCCACGTCGAGGTCCCTCATGTTGCCCGCGAGGAAGTCGGCGTAGGCCGCCATGTCGAAGTGGCCGTGGCCGCACAGGTTGAAGAGGATGGTCTTCTCCACGCCCTCCTCGCGGGCGCGCTCGACCTCGGCCACCACGTGGCGGATGGCGTGCGAGGGCTCGGGCGCCGGGATGATGCCCTCGGCCCGCGCGAATCGCACGGCCTCCGTGAAGCACTCCACCTGCGAGTACGAGGTGGCCTCCACCAACCCCTGGTGCACCACGTGGCTCACCAGCGGCGCCATGCCGTGGTAGCGCAGGCCGCCCGAATGGATGGACGGCGGGATGAACCCATGGCCGAGCGAGTGCATGGGCAGCAGCGGGGTCATCTGCGCAGTGTCACCGAAGTCGTAGCCGTACGTGCCGCGCGTGAGCGTGGGGCACGACGCCGGCTCGACGGCGACGATGCGCATGTCGCGGCCGGCGATCTTGTCCTGCAGGAACGGGAACGCCAGGCCCGCGAAGTTGGACCCGCCGCCCACGCAGCCGATGACCACGTCGGGGTACGCCCCGGCCATCTCGAGCTGCTCCTTGGCCTCCTCGCCCACCACGGTCTGGTGAAGCAGCACGTGGTTGAGCACCGACCCCAGCGCGTAGTTGGTGTCGTCGTTGGTGGCGGCCACCTCCACGGCCTCGCTGATTGCGATGCCGAGGCTGCCCGACGAGTCCGGGTTCTCCGCCAGGATTGCCCGCCCCGCATTGGTGCGCTCGGACGGGCTGGCGATGCAGGTGCCGCCCCAGGTCTCCATCATCAGCCGCCGGTACGGCTTGGAGTCGTACGACACCCGCACCATGAAGACCTCGCACTCCATGCCGAACAGCTGGCAGGCGAACGACAGCGACGACCCCCACTGGCCGGCGCCGGTCTCGGTGCTGAGCTTCGTGACCCCGGCCTCCTTGTTGTAGAAGGCCTGCGGCACCGACGTGTTGGGCTTGTGGCTGCCGGCCGGCGACACGCCCTCGTACTTGTAGAAGATCTTGCAGTTGGTGCCGAGGGCGGCCTCCAGGCCCACCGCGCGGTACAGCGGCGTGGGCCGCCACATCGCGTAGATCTCGCGCACGGGGTCCGGGATGGGGATGTACCGCTCGCTTGAGACCTCCTGCTCGATGAGCGCCATCGGGAAGATGGCGGCGAGGGCCTCGGGGCCGATGGGCTCGCCCGTGCCCGGGTTGAGCGGCGGCGGGGGCATCGACGGCAGGTCGGCCGCGATGTTGTACCAGCGGTCCGGGATGCGGTCCTCGGGGAGGAGGTAGCGGTGCTGTGCCACGGGAGTCTCCTTGTACGTCGGCGACCCGGAAGACTCTACGCCGCTACCGGAAGCGCATGCGCAACACCATGCGGCGGGTGGTGGCCCCGCCGGAGCCCCGGGCGCTGACCGCGTAGGTGAGCCGGTACTCGCCCGGGCTGTCGGCGCGCTTCACCCGGATGCGCCCCGATGCGAAGTGCCGGCCGGGGTCGGACAGCTGGGGGCGCGGCACGATCTCGACGAGGCGATCGCCGTAGGGCGACCAGAACGTGCCCTTGCGGCGCACGCGCACCACGGCGCGACCGCCGATGCGGTAGTCGAGCCGGTAGACATAGCGCACCCCGCGCTTCAGGGGCTGCGTGGCCGGCGTGCGGCCGTCCGCCTTGAGCACCCGGAATGCGCTGATGCGCAACTGCGGCGCGGCGGATGCCGTGCCGCCGGCCACGAGCACCGCCACGGCGCCCAGGGCCATGGCCCTCCGCATCACGAGGCGGCGGCCTCGCGCGTGCCCGGGTGCATGGGCACCCGCAGCGTGAACGTGCTGCCCTCGCCGGGCCGGCTCTGCACCTGGACCTCGGCACCCAGGGCATCGGACAGGCCCTTCACGATGGCCAGGCCGAGCCCCGTGCCCCCCGCCTGCCGGTCGCGCGCGCTGTCCACCCGGTACATGCGGTCGAAGATGCGCGGCAGGTGCTCCGGCGCGATGCCGACGCCGGTGTCCGTCACCTCCGCCACCGCGCAGTCGCCGTCCGCGCGCGCGCTCACGCGCACGGTGCCCCCGGCGGGCGTGGCCCGGATGGCGTTGGTCGTCAGGTTGGCCAGGATGGTCTGCACATGCGCGGCATTCGTCATCGCCGTCACGGGATCCTGCCCGTCGGCCGGGCCCCGCAGCAGCACGCCCTTCTCGCCCGCCGACTTCTCGAGCCGCTGCACCACCTCGCGCGCGCACTCGGCAAGGTCCACGGACTCGTGCTGCACCGGCTGGTCAAGGTCGGCCAGCGTGAGCGCCTGCAGGTCGGCCACCAGGTCGCACAGGCGCTCGGACTCGCCCTTGATGATCTCCGCGGCCTCCCGCCGGTCGTCGTCGGAGCGGGCGGCACCATCCACCAGCGCCATGGCGAAGCCGTCGATCGCCGTGATGGGCGTGCGCAACTCGTGCGCCACGTCCGCCAGGAACTCCCGCTGGCGGCGGTCCGTGGTGGCCAGCTGCTCGGTCATCTGGTTGAGCGACGATGCCACGCGCCCGAGCTCGTCATCCTCCACCTCCACGCGCGCCGCGAGGTCGCCGCCCGCCACGCGCTCCGCTTGCCCCGCCAGCGCCGAGGCATCGCGCCGCAGGCGCCGGCTTGCCAGCCCGGCCAGCCACCATGCCACGCCGCCGATGAGGATGATGACCGCCGCCGACACCAGCGGGATCGCCCACTCCCCCCACACTCCCGCATCGGCTTGGCGCTCCATCGTGACCTCGATGTCGCCATCGGTCACCACCGCGCGTGCCTCCAGCACCTGGACCGGGTCGCTCCAGTACACCACCTCGCCTGCGCGCCGCACCACCACCCGCGTGCCGGGCAGGTAGCGCTTGGCCTCGGCCACGCCGGCGTAGCCGTCGGCGCGCGCCACCTGCGCGATCTGCGCGCCCTGCTGGCGCAGCTGGTCGGCGACCTCCTGCTGTACCTTCGTGCCCACCACCAGGCCCACCAGCAGCTGGGCGCCCACGACCGCGATGATCAGCGCGGCCACGATGGCAAGGGCGATGCGGCCACGGAACGAGGCCGGCAGGAACCTGCTCACGCCGCCGACGGATCCAGCCGGTATCCCACGCCCCTCACCGCCACGATGGGCAGGTCCTTGCCGAGCTTGCGGCGCAGGTTGGCCACGTGCACGTCCACGGTCTTGCCGCCCACCCCCGACTGATAGCCCCACACGCGCTCCAGCAGGCGCTCGCGCGTGAAGACCACGTTGGGGTGCGCGGCCAGCTCGGCCAGCAGGTCGAACTCCAGGCGCGTCA
>CAZEUE010000151.1:0-3527 GCA_964514615.1 uncultured Bifidobacterium sp.
CCGTGTTGGGCATGCCGAGTTCCTGGTTGGCGCCAAGGGCGCGGAACTCGAACTTGTTCCCCGTGAAGGCGAACGGGCTGGTGCGGTTGCGGTCGCCCGCGTGCAGCGGCATATGCGGCAGCACCGGCGTGCCCAGGCCCAGGAACGACTTGGGCGTGCTCTTGTGGGTCTTGCCCTTGGCGATCGCCTGGAACACGCGCTCGATCTCCGAGCCCAGGTAGATGGAGATGATCGCCGGCGGCGCCTCGTTGGCGCCCAGCCGGTGGTCCTGCCCCGCGTTGGCCACCGTGGCCCTCAGCAGGCCCTGGTGCTTGTCCACCGCGCGGATGACGGCCGCGGCGAAGAACAGGAACTGCAGGTTCTCGTACGGCGTGTCGCCCGGTTCGAGCAGGTTGTGCCCGGTGTCGGTGCCCATGGACCAGTTGTTGTGCTTGCCCGAACCGTTGACGCCGGCGAACGGCTTCTCGTGCAACAGGGCCACCAGGCCGTAGTTGCGCGCCACCCGCTGCAGCGTCTGCATGATCAGGTGCTGGTGGTCCGCGCCCACGCTGGACTTCTCGAAGATGGGCGCCACCTCGTACTGGGCCGGCGCCACCTCGTTGTGGCGGGTCTTGATCGGCACGCCCAGGCGGGCCAGTTCGCGCTCCACCTCCATCATGCAGGCCAGCACGCGCTCCGGGATGGACCCGAAGTAGTGGTCGTCCAGCTCATGCCCCTTGGGCGGCTTGGCCCCGTACAGGGTGCGCCCGGTGTTGATGAGGTCGGGGCGCTCGTAGTAGTACTGCTCGTCGATCAGGAAGTACTCCTGCTCGGCGCCCACGGTGGTGAACACGCGCTGGGCGTCGTGGTCGCCGAACAGGTCGAGAGCCTTGATGGCCGCGTTGCTGAGCGCCTCCATCGAGCGCAGCAGCGGCAGCTTGTTGTCGAGGGCCTCGCCGGTCCACGACATGAACGCCGTGGGGATGCACAGCGTGGCGCCGTTGGGGCTCTCCATGATGAACGCCGGGCTCGTGGGGTCCCACGCGGTGTAGCCGCGGGCCTCGAACGTGGCGCGGATGCCGCCGGTGGGGAACGACGAGGCGTCGGGCTCGGCCTGGATGAGCTCCTTGCCCGAGAACTCCGCAATGCTGCCGCCGTCGCCGGTGGGCCCGAAGAACGAGTCGTGCTTCTCGGCCGTGCTGCCGGTGAGCGGCTGGAACCAGTGGGTGTAGTGCGTGGCGCCCTTGGCCAGCGCCCAGTCCTTCATGGCCGATGCCACGGCGTCGGCGATCGAGGGGTCCAGCTCGGCGCCGCGCTCGATGGTGGCCTGCAGCTTGCGGTACACCGACTTGGGCAGGCGCGCGCGCTGGGCGGCGGGGCCAAAGACGTTCTCGCCATAGACGTTGTTCTCGGGGAGCGTGAGGTCGACGGGCTCGATGGCCGTCTCGTCGGCAAACCACTGCGCTGCGCCGAGGTTCTTGTGTCGCGTCGGCATGGGTGGGTACGTCCTCCTAGTCGGTCACGCGGACGGGGCAGAATACGGCGGGCAGGGTGTCGCCGTGGGTCTTTCGGGGGCCAAGACCTGCCCGCGCGGGGTTGGCCCGGGGTCCAAACGGGCGCTTCGCGTGTGCGCGAGGTCCCTTGCCCGAGCCCCGCGGGTGCTTCATGCTTGGCGGGTGAGCACCCGCACCAAGAGCCGCGCGCGCGGCTCCTCATCCACCCGTGCCGTGGCCGCCGCCGGGCGCCCCCTGGCCGAACTCCTGGCGCTGCCCGCGCTCGACGGCGCCACGGTTGCGCCCCACGACGCCGGCGATGCGGCGTTGGTGCAGGCGGTGGTGCTGGACGACCCGGCGGCGCCGGGGCATGAGGGCGCGCTGCTGGTGTCGCCCGGCGGCGTGCCCAAGCCGGTACCCGCGGGGGTGGTGGCCATCATCACCCGCGCGCAGGTGTCGGGCAGCCCCAAGGTTCCGGTGGTGGTCATCCCGCCCGACCGCCCGTGGGGCGAGGTGATCGCCGCGGTGCATGCGCACGTCACCG
Source organism: uncultured Bifidobacterium sp. (assembly GCA_964514615.1). Taxonomy (GTDB): domain Bacteria; phylum Actinomycetota; class Thermoleophilia; order Miltoncostaeales; family Miltoncostaeaceae; genus SYFI01. The sequence goes on from CAZEUE010000151.1 coordinate 2,017, forward strand.
GGCAGTCGCGCGAGATCGAGGCCCGGGCGGCGCTTCGCCGGGTGCTCATCGCCGGGCTGGGAACGCCGGGCATCGCCGAGGCCGCGCACGAGGTGCTGGGCGCGCCGGTGGCGATCCTCGACGAGTACCTCGACGTGCTGGGCACGGCGGGGCTCACCGACGCCCGGGAGGACTCCCTGCGCGATGCCATCGAGGATGCCCGCACGCATGGTCCGGCGTCGCTGGTGGGGCCGTTCAGCGAGGCCGGGGTGAAGGGGGCCCACGTGGTGCGGCTGGTCAGCCCCGGGGTGGACGACATGGCCGGGCTGCTCGTGGCATGGGGCGCCGGCCCCGCCGCGGGCGACCCGGCGCTTGGCGCGCTGGCCGATGCCCTGATGGTGGAGCGCCGGCGCGAGGACACCCGGGTCGACACCGAGGCCCGGCTGCGCGGGGAGCTCATCGAGGAGCTGCTGGCGGGCGAGGTGGTCAGCCGCGAGTCGCTGGTGCGGCGCGCGCGGCACCTGGGGGCCGACCTCTCGGCGGGGGCCGTGGCGCTGGTGGGCACGCTGCAGGACCCGCATGAGTCCGGGCGGGTCATCAGCGATCCGCGCCTCATCCGGCGCTTCATGCAGCAGACGCGCGGGGTGCTGGAGCTCCACTGGCCAAAGGCGCTGGTCGACTGGCACGAGGGGCTGCTGGTTATCCTGCTCCCCGCGCGCGGCGAGGGCGATGCCGAGTCCGAGGGGCCCGAGGAGCTCGCGCACACCCTGGCCCGGCGCCTGCTGGCGGCAACGGGGCCCACCGTGCCGGGGCTCACGCTCACGCTGGCGCTGTCGCGGCAGCAGGACGATCCCGAGCGGCTGGGGTCGGCCATCGACGAGGCCCAGCTTGCGCTGTCGATCGGCGAGAAGCTGGGGCGCGCCGGCGAGGTGGTCACCTTCGAGGAGACCGGCACCTACAAGCTGCTGTTCCAGGTGTTCGCTGACCGGCCCGAGGAGCTCGAGAGCTTCTACGAGCAGACCATGGCCCCGCTGGTGCGCTACGACGAGCAGTACCAGACCGAGCTGGTGGGCACGGTGGCCACCTACCTGGATCTCGACTGCAACCTGGCCGCCACGGCGCAGACGCTGTACACCCACCGGCACACCATCCGCTACCGGCTGGACCGCATCGCCGAGCTCGCGGGCCTTGACATTGGCAAGACCGACGACCGCGAGAAGCTCTCGCTGGGCCTCAAGGCCATGCGCCTGCTGGGCCGCAAGGTGGCCCCGCCAATGCGCGAGAAGCCCCAGCACGGCACCAAGGCCGCACGGGGGAAGAAGGGCTAGCCCGGAACCCCGGTGCCAGGCACTTAACCGATCGGGCCCCTGGCCCGAACGGTTAAGTGCCTGGCACCGGGGTTACCAGCCGCCTGCTCGTGCGAAGGCCTCCCGCACCCGTTCGGTGATCGGGCCGGGGCGGCCGTCGCGCACCGGGATGCCGTCGATGGCCAGCACCGGGGTGAGGCCGGTCAGGCCGTTGCTCAGGAACAT
>CAZEUE010000152.1:0-3496 GCA_964514615.1 uncultured Bifidobacterium sp.
GCCAAGCGCATGTCGGTGGACCAGCCGAAGATCACCTTCCGCGACGTCGCCGGCGCCGAGGAGGCCGTGGAGGAGCTCGAGGAGATCAAGGAGTTCCTCGAGAACCCCAAGCGGTTCCAGGCCCTGGGCGCGCGCATTCCCAAGGGCGTGCTGCTGTTCGGGCCCCCCGGCACCGGCAAGACGCTGCTCGCCCGCGCCGTGGCCGGCGAGGCCGGCGTTCCCTTCTTCTCCATCTCGGGCTCCGACTTCGTGGAGATGTTCGTGGGCGTGGGCGCCAGTCGCGTGCGCGACCTGTTCGAGCAGGCCAAGCAGAACTCGCCCTGCATCATCTTCATGGATGAGATCGACGCCGTGGGCCGCCACCGCGGCGCCGGGCTGGGCGGTGGCCACGACGAGCGCGAGCAGACGCTGAACCAGCTCCTGGTCGAGATGGACGGCTTCGAGGCCAAGGACAACATCATCCTGATCGCGGCCACCAACCGGCCGGACATCCTCGACCCCGCGCTTCTTCGTCCCGGCCGCTTCGACCGCCAGATCATGGTGGACCGCCCCGACCGCGCGGGCCGCGCGGAGATCCTGCGCGTGCACACCCGCGGCAAGCCCATCGCGAAGGACATCGACCTCGACACGTTGGCCGGCCAGACCCCGGGGTTCACCGGTGCCGACCTGGCCAACCTGGTCAACGAGTCGGCCCTGCTCGCCGCCCGCAAGGGCAGGAAGGTCATCGACGCCCAGGAGCTCGAGGAGGGCATCCTGCGGGTCATCGCCGGGCCCGAGAAGAAGACCCGCCTGCTCTCCGACAAGGAGCGCGTGGTCACCGCGTACCACGAGATGGGGCACGCTCTGGTGGGGCACTTCCTTCCCAACGCCGACCCGGTGCACAAGATCTCCATCGTCAGCCGCGGGCAGGCCCTCGGCTACACCATCTCCATGCCGGCCGAGGACAAGTTCCTCACCACGCGCGCCCAGCTCGAGGACACCATGGCCATGACGCTGGGCGGCAGGGCGGCCGAGGAGATCGTGTTCGGCGAGATCACCACGGGCGCGGCCAGCGACCTCGAGAAGGTCACGGCCACCGCCAAGCAGATGACCATGCGGTTCGGCATGAGCGAGAAGCTCGGCCCCCGCGTGCTGGGCCACAGCCAGGGCGCGCCGTTCCTGGGTCGCGACATGCACTCCGAGCCCGATTACTCCGACGACATCGCCCGGCAGATCGACGGCGAGATCCGTCGCATCATCGAGGACGCCTACCAGCGCGCCAAGGACATCCTGTCCGAGCATCGCATGGACCTCGAGAACATCACGCAGATCCTCCTGCGCCGCGAGACCATCGAGCGCGATGAGTTCCTGCGCCTGCTCGAGGGCGAGAGCGAGGCGGACGTCTTCCGCGCCAAGGACGAGCGGGCCCGGCAGAAGGCGGCCGAGGCCGAGCGCCAGGCCGACGAGGCCGAGGCCGAGAAGCGGCGCTCGCCGCTTCCGCCCCCCGCGCCGGGCCCCGAGCCCGGCACCGCCGGGGCCTAGCGCCCCGCAGCCGCGCCGCACCCGTCCACGGGTAGCCTGCGCGCATCGCATCGCCGCTGACATGGCTGGATCCGCCCTGCGTGATGGGCATCCTGAACGCCACCCCCGATTCGTTCTCGGATGGCGGGCTGCACCTCGATGCGCGCGCGGCGCTGGGGCGTGCCCGGACGATGGCCGCGGAGGGCGCGGCCATCGTCGACGTGGGCGGCGAGAGCACGCGACCGGGCGCCGCGCCCGTGCACCCCGACGAGGAGATCCGGCGCGTGGCGCCGGTGCTCGATGCCCTGCGCACTGGACTGCCGGGCGTGCCGGTGTCCATCGACACGCGCCACGCCGCGGTGGCGCGGATGGCGCTGGACGCCGGCGCGGTGCTGGTGAACGACGTCTCCGCGGGCGCCGACCCGGAGATGCTGCCGCTGGTGGCGGAGCGCGGCGCGGGGGTGTGCCTGATGCACATGCAGGGGGAGCCCGCCACGATGCAGGACCGTCCCCGCTACGCCGACGTGGTGCGGGAGGTCACGGACTTCCTCGAGGCGCGCATGCGCGCCGCGGTGGATGCCGGGGTGCCCGAGCAGGCGATCATCCTCGACCCGGGCATCGGATTCGGCAAGGCTCCCGAGCACAACGTGGCGCTCCTCGCGGGACTCGGGGCGATCGTGGCGCTGGGTCGCCCGGTGCTGGTGGGGGTGTCGCGCAAGGGGATCATCGGCGCCTTGACCGGGCGCGCGACGGGCGATCGCCGTGCCGGCTCCATCGGGGCAGGGCTTGCCGCCGTGCAGTCGGGCGCGGCGGTGCTGAGGGTGCATGATGTGGCCGACACCGTGGATGCCATGAGGGCGTTCACGCGCATCCGCGGGAGTGGCGAATGAGCGATGTCGTGGTGAGGATCCGGGGGCTCGAGGTGTACGGCCGCCACGGCGTGCACGACGCCGAGCGGGTGCTGGGGCAGCGTTTCGTGGTGGACATCGACATGGTGCTCGCGCACGACCGCCCGGCGACCACCGACGACCTGGCCGACACCGTCGACTACGCGCTGATCGCGGAGGACGTCGCGGGCATCGTGGGCGGCGAGCCGGTGGCGCTGCTCGAGCGCCTGTGCCGGCTCATCGCGGACCGCGCCCTGCGCGAGCCCGCGGTGCGGTCGGTCACCGTCACCGTGGCCAAGCCGCAGGTGGCCATCCGCCACGTGCTCGACGACGTGTCGGTGACCCTCCACGCGGACCGCGACGAGCCGTGAGCGTGATGTGGCTCGGCCTCGGGTCGAACCTGGGCGATCGGGCCGACGCCCTGCGGTGGGCCCTTGGCGCCCTGCCTCACCATGAGGTCGAGGTGCAGGCCGTGAGCGGCGCGTACGCCACGGCACCCCAGGGGGTGGAGGACCAGCCGGAGTTCCTGAATGCCGCCTGCCGCGTGGCGACCGGCCTCGATCCGCCGGGGATGCTGGCCCTCGCCAAGCGCCTCGAGGCCGAGGCCGGCCGCGTGGAGGGCCCCCGCTGGGGCCCGCGCCCCCTGGACATCGACATCCTCGTATGGGACGGCGGCGCGTGGGCCACCACGCAGCCCGACCTGACGATCCCGCACCCCCGCCTGCACGAGCGCCGCTTCGCCCTTCAGCCTCTCGTCGAGATCGACCCCGACCTGGTACTGCCCGAGGGCGACCGCATCGCCGCCCTGCTCGAGCACCCGTCCGTCCAGGCGCAGCAGGTGACCCGAGTCGGAACGCTGTAGCCCCGGGAGCGGGCGGCAGGCGGGGGATGACGGCGGCGCGGCCATCGCAGCCGGGGATCCTGCATTTGCGGCCCCCGCAAATGCCGATCCCGTTTCGCCGAGTGGCCGCGCCGCCGTCATCCCCCGCCCGCCGCGCCCCACGGCGCCCACGGCACCGGTACGGGTCTATGCTTCCCGGCCCATGTCGCAGATCGACGAACTGGACGAGTACGACGCCGAGCTGGAGCTGCGGCTGAAGCGCGAGTAC
>CAZEUE010000153.1:0-3475 GCA_964514615.1 uncultured Bifidobacterium sp.
GCGAGCGCAGCATCCACTACCGCGGCCACATCAAGATGATGGGCGCCGTGCAGCCGTTCATCTCGGGCGCCATCAGCAAGACCGTCAACATGCCCAACGAGGCCACGCCCGAGGACATCGCGGCTGCCTACGTGCTGGCGTGGAAGGAGGGGGTCAAGGCCCTCGCCATCTACCGCGACGGCTCAAAGCGCACCCAGCCGCTGTCCACCGGCAAGGACTCCCCCGCCGACATGAAGGCGGCCACCGACGCCGCGGGCAGCCCCGCCAAGGTCAACCGCCGTCGCCTGCCGGATGAGCGCCAGGCCATCACGCACCACTTCCGCATCCTCGACCACGACGGCTACATCACCGTCGGGATGTACGAGGACGGCAGCCCGGGCGAGGTGTTCATGAAGATGGCCAAGCAGGGCTCCACCGTGAGCGGCCTCATGGACTCGCTGGCCATCTGCATGAGCCTGGCCCTGCAGCACGGGGTGCCGCTCAGCACGCTGGCCAACAAGCTCAGCCACATGCGGTTCGACCCCTCGGGCTTCACGGGCAACCCCGAGATCCCCAGCGCCAAGTCGATCGTCGACTACCTGGTGCGCTGGCTCTCGGCCAAGTTCCTCACCGAGGAGGAGAAGCGGTCGGTGGGCATCATCACCGACCAGATGCGCGCCGAGCTCGAGGGCCAGGTGCCCGAGGGCCAGGAGCCGGTGGCCATCGAGGGCAGCGCCCAGGGCGTGGCCGTGGTGCAGACCGCCCCGGCGGAGCCGTCGCAGCCCAAGGCCCAGACCTCCATGGACGTGGGCCTGGCCCAGAGCGCCGGCCTGTCGGTGCAGCTCGACCAGGACGGTGCCATCTGCGGCTCCTGCGGCTGGACCATGGTGCGCTCGGGCAGTTGCTACAAGTGCATGAACTGCGGGAGCACCTCGGGCTGCAGCTGATGTGAGGCTTCTCGTGATGGGAAACGCGCTTGGGAAGGGGCCCTTCGGGGCCCCTTCCGCGTTTCCGGAACCCAGTCCCGTCCTCTCGGGGATACGAGCCCCGGCCTCACACCACCGGTGCCGCGCATGGCCGTCGTGTTCAATCGGTCTCATGGGCGAGGCAACGTCCATACACTTGGCCGCTCCCGGCGACTCGCGAGTGGTGGCATCACTGCTCGACAGGTTCAACCGCGAGTTCGGTGTGTCCACCCCCGGTGTGGAGGTACTTGCCGCGCGGCTTGAGCAGCATCTCTCTGGTGCATCGATGTTCGCCCTCTGTGCGGGCGACCCGGCGGTGGGCGTGGCGCTTGTCAGCCTTCGACCGAATGCCTGGTACGCCGGACCCGTGGGACTGCTGGACGAGCTCTACGTGATCCCCGATTGCAGGAACCGCGGCGCGGGCACGCGCCTGCTGCGGGGTGCCGAGGAGCAGGTACGTGCACGCGGGGGGCAGTTGCTCGAGATCAACGTGGACGGCGGAGACCACGACGCGCTGCGCTTCTATCGACGCCACGGCTACGTCGATCGCGACCCCGGCGAGTCCGTGCCGGCCAAGTACCTGTTCCGGGAGCTCTGACCCCGCGGGGCCACCCGGCCCGCGTGTCCGGCGTGCTGCACCGGCGATCCGGGGGCCTGCCCCACTGCGTGTTGGGATCGGGATCAGGGTGAGGCCATTCGGGCTTGAGGGCCGCGGAGAGACGAGGAACGCGGGGTAGAACAAAACGGCGGCCATCCCCCGGCTCCCCTCATCGGGTACTCCCGGGCGCGACGCGCCGCCATCCTCACCCGACCGGCAGGAGAACCATGCATCGCGCGCCCATCGTCTTCGCGGCAGGCCTCATCACCACCATCACGGCGACGTCGGCCCTTGCAGGCACGTGGGGGCCGGGTGCCTTCAACCTCTCGGGGTCAGGTGACCGCGCCGACGCCACGCGCTTCGATGTCTCGACGAACGATGCCGGCGTGTTCACCTCGGTCTGGTCGGACAATCCGATGGGCGGATCACCCGATCCGGGCGTCAAGGCCGCCCAGTACGTGGATGGTGCGTGGTCGCCCCCGGTTGCGGTGTCTGCGGCGGGCACCTTCGCAATTGAACCGGTCGTGGCATCGAGCGGAACCGGAGACGCAACGGTCGCACTCTGGACCGATCGCACGGCCGCCACGCGCTTCGCCGTGGCAGCCGTGAACGACGGCACGGGGTGGGGCACGCCTCAGACGCTGTCAGCGGCGGGCCAGTCGGCCTCTTCGGCCGATGTGGCCATGGATGATCAGGGGACGGCCGTGGCCCTGTGGCTGCGCTCGGACGGCAGTCGCAACCGCGCGCAGGCATCGATCTTCACGGCGGGCAGCTGGAGCGCCCCGGTGGACCTGTCGGCCGCGGGCCAGAATGCCAGCCGCATGCAGGTCGCGGCTGCGGGAGACGGCACGTTCGTCGCGGTCTGGCGGCGGTTTGACGGAACGGATGACATCGTCCAGGCGCGCGTGTACTCGGGCGGATCATGGGGACCGGTTGAGAACCTCTCGAACAGCGGTTCGGACTCCGACTACCCATCGATTGCCTCCGACGGCGACGGCGTGGTCACCGTGGCATGGGTCAACTCTGCGGCCGATGAGGTGCAGGCCGTGCGGCGTGCAGGCGGTGCGTGGAGCGCACCGGTCACCATCTCGGGTCCGGATGTGTACGACGGGCCGTACGTCTCCGCCAACGACGCAGGTGTCGTGGCCGTCGGCTGGAGCCGCGACGATGGCTCCCAGTTCTACCGCGCCGAGGTTGCCCGCTACGCCGAGGGGGCATGGGGGAGCGCCGCCACCCTGTCGGCGCCCTCCAACGACACCTACGCCGTGCGGACGGGCGTCGCCCTGTCGGGCGACATCATCGCCACGTGGTCGAACGACACCTTCGGATCCCCCTACGTCATCGAGTCTGCGCAGTACACGTCGGGTGCATGGACGGCCTCGCAGGTGATCTCGCCTTCGGGGCCCTCGGTGGCGCAGTACCTGAACGCCCTCGCCGTTGCGCCGGGGGGCTCGGCCTCGGCGAACTGGATCCAGGACCAAATCCCGCCCACGGCGGTGCGCATGCGCTCCCGCGTGTACATGGTGCCCCCGTCGCTCCCCCGCGATGTCGCCGCGACCATCTCGGACACCCAGGCAACCGTCACGTGGGCGCCGCCCATCTCCAACGGCGGCAGGCCCATCACCGGCTACACGGCCACCGCCACCAGCGGGGCACGATCGGTTGGGGCATCGGCGCTGTCGTGCACCACCACCGGTGCCACCACGTGCGTGATCACGGGTCTCACACCCGGCAGCAGCTACTCGTTCCGGGTGACCGCGACCAACAGCGTCGGAACGTCCGGTGAGTCGGCCGCGGCCAGCGGTGACGTGCCCGCACCCAGCACCCCGAGCACCCCGACCACGCCGTCGGCTCCGGCCGCCGCGGCCAGCGGCACCGCTGCGGCGACCGCCGCCACCGCCCCAACCTCCACCACCCTCAGCCCGGTGGTGCT
>CAZEUE010000154.1:0-3404 GCA_964514615.1 uncultured Bifidobacterium sp.
GTGAACGACGCATCGCGCAGCCAGCCGTACCGGTAGTCCCAGTTGCGCACGCCGCCCATCTGCTCGGGCAACGACGTGGTGGCGGCCGCGATGATCGCGCCGGTGGGTGCGTACGACAGTGCCTTCAGCGTGATGAGCGAGCGCACCACGGGCTCGCGCCACTCGCCCTGGAACGGGCACCGGGAGCTCCAGCCCTCCCACCACGACAGCGCCTCGGCCAGCGCGTGCTCGGGGTCGGGGCCCGCGGGCGCGGGCAGGTGCGAGTCGTGGTGATTGAGGGTCATGCCCACCCGCTGGCCGGGCCGGATGGTGAAGCGCGCCACCATGTCGCCCTCCACCCGGCCGTGGTGCACCGGCGACACCAGCCGCAGCGCCTCGGGCCCCGAGATGAGATCGGCGCCCTCGGGCAGGTGCCGCACCCACGGACGGGTTCGGCCGTATTCGAACCGCGCGGACACCACCGACTCCATGGGCACGGCGCCGTCCACGCCCTCAACGATCCGCACGATGCACGGTCCGGTGGGCTCGGGAGACATGAAGTCGATGAGCCGCACGCTGCCCTCGTCGGCCTGCAGGGTGGTCTCGAGCACGAGGGTCTCGCCCATGTAGCGACGGCGTGACGCGCGCACCCCCGACGCCGGGGCGATGCGCCACTCGCCGTTGTCCGGGTCGCCGAGCAGCGAGCAGAACACCGCCGCGCCGTCGAACCGGGGCGTGCAGAACCAGTCGATGGCGCCGTCGCGCGAGACCAGCGCACATGTGCGCTTGTCACCGATGAGCGCGTGGTCCTCGATGCGCCGGGCATGGTTCACGGCCGCCACTATCCCAGATGATCCGGCGCATGAGGCACCATGTGGGGCGTGGACGTGCAATTCGCAGAGGGCCCGGGGGACATGCTCACCTGGATCGCCTCGGACCCGGGCTTCATGCAGCGGGCCGCGCATGCGCTGACCGATGGCGCGCGCACGTGGCTGGTGGACCCCGTGGACCACCCGGATGTCCGTGCCCGGCTCGCCGGCATGCCGCCCGTCGCCGCCGTCCTGCAGTTGCTCGATCGGCATGGGCGTGACTGCGCCGGCATGGCCGACCAGCTCCGGGTGCCCCTGCTGGTCACCCCGCGCCACCGCCCGGACGACGCCCCGTTCGAGGTCATCGTGGTCCGTGACGGGCGCGGCTGGCACGAGTCGGCCCTGTGGTGGCCCGAGCGCTCCGCGCTGGTGGTGGCCGAGGCCCTGGGCACCCCTCCGTACTTCCGCTCCCGCCCCGACCAGGTGATCGGCCCGCATCCCATGATGCGGCTGTCGCCGCCGCGCATGCTCGCGGGGTTCCCGGCGCGGCACGTGCTGATGGGCCACGGGCATCCAGTGCACCGGGACGATGCCGGCGCACTGGTGGACGACGCCATCGCCCACGCGCGCGGGTCGTCCCCCCGCTGGCTGCTGTCGCTGGCCACGGGGTCGGTGCGGCGGGCCGACCGCTAGTGCCCGCGCCCGCGGTGCCGCGGTGGAGGACCCGTCTCACCGCACTGCCGTGGTGGGCCTGGCTGGGCGTGCCGCTCCTCGCGTGGCTGGCATCGCGCGCCTTCGTGATGGTGCTCGGCGTCATCGCCAGCCTCACGTTCGGCCGCGCCGAGATCGGGCTCGACCAGGCCGTGCCGCGGGCGCTCAACCTGTTCGGCTCGTGGGACACCACGTGGTACCTCGACATCGCGCGCCGCGGCTACGCATTCGACGTGGGCCAGGTGGGCCAGGTGTTCACCAACGTGGCGTTCTTCCCGTTGGTGCCGCTCATCATGGCTGCCGCCCTTGCGCTGGGCCTCAACCCGTTCTGGCTGGCGGTCATCGCATCGAACGGGATGTTCCTCGTGGCCCTCGTTGCCCTCTACAACCTCACCAAGGGCCGGTTCGGCGCTGCCATGGCCGTGCGCGCCACGTGGGTGCTGGCGCTCGCGCCGCCCGCCGTGGCGGCGTCCATGGCGTACACCGAGGGCCTTGCCCTGGGCCTCGCCGTGCTGGCGGGATACCTGGCGTGGAAGGGGCATTTCGGCTGGGCCGGGTCGGTGGCCGCAATCGCCGTGCTCACGCGCCCCACCGGGGTGCTGGCGGTGGTGCCGGTGCTCATGCTGGCGTTCTATGCGGGGGACGAGGGGCGCCGCGCGCGCCTGATCAAGGCCGTTGCGCCCGCGGCCGTGGTGATGGTGGCCTTCCTCGGGTACATGCAGGTCCGCCAGGGCGCGTGGAGCCTGCCGTTGCAGGCACAGGCCGCATGGGGTCGCGGGCAGCTGGGCGTGGGCCTGCTCTCGCTGCTGCCCGCCGACGTGGGGCAGGCGCTCGGTGGGCTCTTCGGCGGCGACCTCATCGGGTCGCGCGACCTGCTGGGCAAGGAAACCATCGCCGAGCTCTCGGGCCTGTCGGTGGGCGACTGGACCGCCGTGCTGCGCGACGTGCTCTTCGGGGTGCTGTACGTGTTCCTGCTGGCCCGGCTGTGGCGCAGCGAGGGCGGCCTGCGCTCGCCCTGGGTGCTCTACGCCTTCCTCGTGCTGGTGGTGCCGTTGTCGAGCGGCTCGGTGACCTCGCTGGCCCGGCTGGGCCTCCTGGCCTACCCGCTGGCGTGGCCCATGGCGCAGTGGCTGGGGGAGGGCACCCCCGCCCGGCGCCGCTGGACACTGGTGGTGGCGCTGGTGGTGATCGCCCTCATGGTGGCCCAGTTGGCGGGCCAGTCGCCCTAGGGCGCTACCGCTCCTCCTGCATCATCACGGTGGGGCGCCCCACGATGAGCGGGTCGAGCGCCCCGATGCGGTCGCGGTCCTTGCCGGTGTAGGGCAGGCGGTGCAGCACGTACCGAAGGGCGTTCAGCCGCGCGCGCTTCTTGCAGTCCGACTTGATGCAGATCCACGGCGCGTCCTCGGTATCGGTGTGGAGGAACATGGCCTCCTTGGCCAGCGTGTAGTCGTCCCACTTGTCGAGCGATGCCAGGTCGATGGGCGACAGCTTCCACTGCTTGAGCGGGTGGCGCTGGCGCTCGGCGAACCGGCGCTGCTGCTCCTCCTGGCTCACCGAGAACCAGAACTTGATGAGGTGGGTTCCGCTGTGCACCAGCTGGCGCTCGAACTCCGGTGCCTGGCGCATGAACTCGGCGTATTCCTCGTCGGTGCAGAAGCCCATCACGTGTTCCACCCCGGCGCGGTTGTACCAGGAGCGGTCGAACAGCACGATCTCCCCGCGCGTGGGCAGGTGCTCGATGTAGCGCTGGAAGTACCACTGCCCGGCCTCGATCTCGGTGGGCTTCTCCAACGCCACCACGCGCGCCCCGCGCGGGTTCAGGTGCTCCATGAAGCGCTTGATGGTGCCGCCCTTGCCCGCGGCGTCGCGGCCCTCGAACACGATCACCACGCGCTGGCCGGT
>CAZEUE010000155.1:0-3386 GCA_964514615.1 uncultured Bifidobacterium sp.
CTGCTGCCTAGACGGCCAGCGCCCCCAGCCAGGCGGCGGCCATCGCCGATACCTCGTCCACGCAGCCGGTGAACACGTGGTCCGCGTGGGGAACCATGTCCAGCAGAACGTGCGGGTTGCCGGCGTCACCGGCGATCTTCGCCAGCGCGTACCCCTCCCCCGGCTGGATCAGGTGGTCGTTGCCCGCCTGAAGGATGGCGATGGGCACCCGCACCTTGCCGATCTGCTCACGGCTCTCCGCGTGCGGCGACTCCGGCCCGCGCGACGACCACCACGTCGCGTACGTCCAGATCTCGCCGTTCTCGGGAGTGGGCAGCGGGCCATTGGCGCGCATCACCGTGAAGATGCGGTCGCCGGGCGGGTCGTCCGGGTGGGCGGCCACCACCGCGCGCGCATAGTCGGCCACCTCGGCGTACGTGGGCTCCGACCCATACCGCTGCCACCGCAGCCGGAGGGCATCGGGCAGCGACTCCGGATGCGCGATGGTGCAGAGCCCCACCACCTCGGGTAACGCGTGGTTGGCGATGAAGTTGGTGCACACCGTGCTGCCCATGCTGTAGCCCAGCAGCGCCATGCGATCGAACCCGTTGGCCCGCCCCGCCCGCACCGCCGCCATCAGGTCGAGCGGCGTCCTGTGGAACAGCCCGCCTCCGAAGAACGGCCCGTAGTTGGCCAGGCGCGTGTTGATGGACATCACCGAGAACCCGTGGCCGGCAAGCTCGAATGCCACCCGCCGCGGCACGCCGGTCAGGTAGTTGCCCACCGACCCGTGCACCACGATCACCAGCAGCCGGCGGCGCGCCGGGTCGCCGAACGCCGGCCGCAGCAGCAGGCCATCCCACTCGTGCCCGTCCTCGGTGTGCACGGTGAGCAGGCGCGTGCCGATCTCGCGGTCATCCCTCCCGAAGGCCGGCCGCCGGTACACCCGGTAGGGCTGCGTCCTCACGCGACCTCCCGCAGGAACGACCCGATGGCATCCACCAGCAGGATCTCCTGGCCCTTGTAGAAGTGGGTGGCGCCCGGCACCCACGCCAGGTGCACCCGCTCGTTGCCCGACCGGCGCAACAGGTCGGCCTGCCGCTGGGCCTCCTCGGGGGCCACCACGTCGTCGGCGTCGCCCTGGGTGAACAGCGTGGGCACGGTCACGTGCGGCAGCTGGCGATAGGCCTGCGCAGCATGCGCCTCCGGGCCGCGGGAGTGCCACCACGTGCGGTAGGTGTACACCTCGCTGTCCCTGGGACGCCGTGTGGGGCCCCGGCTCTGCTCGATCACGAACAGGCGGTCGTCCGCCGGGCTGTCGGGCGTCCCCTCCCCCACCACCTCGCCCAGGCGGGCCACGATCTCCTCGTACGTGGGCTCCGCGCCCCAGTGGCGGCTGCGCTGCTCGAGCGACTCCGGCAGGCCCCATGGACCGGAGATGGAGATGAGCCCCCGCACCGCGTGCCACGGATGCGTGGCCACGTAACGGGACGCCAGGGTGGCCCCGCTGGAATACCCGCACACCACCACGCTGTCGTAGCCCTGCACCTGCAGCCAGTCCCAGGCAGCCGAGATGTCCTTCACGGCATCGTCGAAGATCGCCTTGCCGAACAACTGGCCCACGTTGCCCATGCGCGTCTCCACCACCAGGGTGGGGAACCCCAGCCGCGCGATGCGGCCGGGCAGGAACCTCAGGGTGCCCACCAGGAAGTTGCCCATGATGCCGTGCACGTGGATCACGGCCGTGCGGCGCCCGGTGGCGCGTTCGCGCACGCGGGTGGGGCGCTCGTCGATGTGCAGCAGGGCGTCGTGCACCTCGCCATCCTCGGCGGTGATGGTGGCGAGGATGCGCTCGACGGCCATGGGCTACTCCGCCGGCGCCATGCCCGGGTCCACCTGCTCCACCTCGCCGAACGGCATCTGCAGGAAGCGCGACCCGATGGTGCGGAACGCCGCGGGATCACCCGAGCAGGCGAACCGATAGCGGCCCTCCCCGCCCTCGCGCAGCATGCCCTGCCGGGCAAGGGTGCCCTGGATCTCGCGGGCGATCTCCTCGCCGCTGGAGATGAGCACGGCGTCGGCGGGCACGTGCCGGCGGATCAGGCGCTCCACCATGGGGTAGTGCGTGCAGCCGAGGATCACCGTGTCCACGCGGGCGTCGCGAAGGGGCCCCGTGAAGTCGCGCACCATCTGCACGATCTCCTCGTCGAAGGGGTTGTCGCGCTGGATGGCGGCGGCAAGGCCCGGGCAGGCCACGGCGGTCACGTCGGCCCCGGCGTCGTGCGCGGCGATCATGCGCTGGTAGCTGCCGGATGCCACGGTGGCCTCGGTGGCCAGCAGGCCGATGCGACGGGCGCGACTACTCTGCACCGCGGCGTGGCTCTCGGCGGTCATCACGCCGATCACCGGTACGTCGAGGCGGGTCTGCAGGTGGGCCAGCGCGGCGGCGGTGGCCGTGTTGCATGCCACCACGATCAGCTTGGCCCCCTGCTCCAGCAGCCAAGCGGAGATCGCCTGGGCACGGGCCCGCAGCTCGTCGGCGGACTTCTCCCCATACGGGAACCACGCCGTGTCGCCGAAGTACACGAAGTCCTCGGACGGAAGCCGGGCCAGGCATTCGTCCAGCACGGTCAGCCCGCCCACGCCGGAGTCGAAGACGCCGATGGGGCTATTGGCGCGCGAGTCCATCGGGGGAACCCTAGGGACAGTCCCAGCCCGGGGACAGTCCCGGGGCTGGGACTGTCCCTTGAGTGGGACTGTCCCTCTGCCTCCTAGCGGCCGGCGACCACCACTGCCCGTGCCAGCCTCGACACGTTCACCGTGCCGAGGCCCGTGGCCTGGTCGAAGCCCCGGCCGGCGAAGCAGCAGCGGCCCGTCCCGAAGACGTCGTTGTTGCCCGTGGTCACGTCACGCACGGACGCGCGGCCCGGGCCGTACATGAACGGCGCGAGGAACCCCACGTTGGCCTGCCCTGCGGCTTCGGCCCGCTGATTGGCCAGGGCCACGCCCCCGGCAAGCAGCGGGGCGGCGAAGCTGGTGCCGGCCACGCTCATGAACGGCCAGGACGGCGATCCCGGCGGGCATGGCCCATTCGCCGCGGCAGCGTCCCATGCGCTGCAGGCCATCACCACGCCGAAGGCCGCGAACATGCTGACGTCGGGGACCAGCCGGCGGGACGACTGGATGCCGTAGTTGCGCTGCCACGCGGGCAGGCCGTACAGCATGCTGGTGCCGCCGGTGCCCCCACCCGCGGCGTAGGAGATCACCGGGGTCCCATTCTCGATCTGCTCCACCATGGGCGGCACGCCCATCGTGACCCGGTCATTCCACGGGGTCTGCGACCGGATGCTGTTGTCCGGCCGGAGCGTCATGTTGGTGCCGCCCACCCCGGTGGCCCACGGCGACGA
>CAZEUE010000156.1:0-3381 GCA_964514615.1 uncultured Bifidobacterium sp.
CCACGGCCGCCAGCGACACCTACGCCGTGGGCATCGTGCTGTACGAGATGCTCACGGGGCGCGTGCCGTTCGACGGGGACCGCCCGGTCACCGTGGCCATGAAGCAGATCAACGAGCCGCCGGTGCCGCCGCGGGTGTTCGCGCAGGGCATCCCGCCGGAGCTCGACGCCGTGGTGATGAAGGCGCTGTCCAAGCGCCCCGAGGACCGCTACGCCAGCGCCGAGGACTTCACGGCGGCCCTGCTGGACGTGCGGGCCGAGATGCCCGGCGGACAGCAGTCCACCCTCATCCTCACCGCCCCCGCAGCCGGTGCCGCAGCCGGCGCGGGAGCGGCGGCGACCATGGAGACGCAGGCATTGGGCAACGCATCGGGCTCGGGGCGCGGCGGCGGCCGCGGAGGTTCGAAGGGCAAGAAGAAGGGCGGTGGCAACCGGCCGGCCGTCTGGGGCATCGCGGCCGTCATCGTGGCGGCGCTGGTGGTGGCCCTGGCCCTGGCGCTCACGCGCGGCGGGTCGGACATGGTGGCCGTGCCGGACGTCGCGGGCTTCGATGCCCCGGCCGCGAGCAGGGCCATCACCGACGCCGGGCTCACCCCCACGCAGCGCACGCAGGCCAGCGACACCGTGCAGGTGGGCGTGGTCATCGGCACCCAGCCCGAGGCCGGCACCGAGGTGGCGGTCGAGTCGACGGTGACCATCCTGGTGTCGTCCGGACCCGCTGAGGTCACGGTGCCAAACGTGGTGGGCGAGGCCCTCGAGGATGCCCAGGCCACCCTCGAGAAGGCCGGGTTCGACGTGACCACCGAGGAGGTCGACAGCGATCGCGAGATCGGCACCGTGGTGCGCCAGGCCCCCCGTGCCGGAAGCATGGCCGGGTCGGGCGACACGGTCACCCTGTACGTGAGCAAGGGCGTCACCAAGGTGACGGTGCCGGACGTCACGGGCAGCAGCGTCAGCTCGGCGCGGTCCGAGCTGTCGTCCGCCGGCCTCAGCGTGGGGAGCGTCACCGAGGACGACGGCTCGTCGGGCCAGTCGCCGGGCACCGTGGTGGGGCAGGACCCCAGCAGCGGCGCATCGGTGGCGAAGGGCACGTCGGTCAACCTGGTCATCGCCGCCCAGAGCGGCAGCAGCGTGCCGGACGTCACCGGCAGCGACCAGTCGACGGCGCGAAACAAGCTCGAGAGCCTGGGCTTCAACGTCAATTCGTCGGGGGCCGAGAGCACCCAGCCCGAGGGAACGGTCATCGACCAGGACCCGCAGCCGGGCGCCACCGTGCCCGCGGGCTCCACCGTCACGATCATCGTGGCCTACCCGCCATCAAGCGGGGGGTCCGGCGACGGGTCGTCCGGGGGCTCAAGCGGCGGCTCCGGCGACGGATCGTCCGGGGGCGGCTCGCAGCCGCCCGCGCCCTCGGGCGGGGGCTCGAGCGGCAGCCCGTCCGGTTCCGGTGGCTCCGGCGGCGGGTCGCAGCCGCCCGCGCCCAATTGATGACCATCGCCGTCCTCGGGGGCGGCCGCAGCAGTGAGCACGACGTGTCACTGGCCTCCGCGGCCTCGGTTGCCGATGCAATCGATCCGGGTCGGTACGACGTTCTGCAGGTCACCATCGGTCGCGACGGGCGGTGGATGCTCGATGGCCAGCCGGTGGCCCTGGTGCCCGCCGCAGGGGACCAGGCGTGGCTGGTGGCGCTGGCCGGCGACGCCCCGCCCGCCCAGGTGGACCTGGTGTTCCCCGTGCTCCACGGCCCGTGGGGCGAGGATGGCACGGTGCAGGGCCTCTGCGACACCGTGGGCGTCCCGTACGTGGGCGCCGACGTGGCCGCCAGCGCCGTGGGCATGGACAAGGCGCTCTTCCACGTGATGGCCACGGCCGCCGGCATCCCCCGCGTGGAGACGCTCATCGTCATGCATCACGAGTGGCTGGACGACCCCGCCGAGGTGCACCATCGCGTGGCATCGGCCGTGGGCTACCCCGCCTTCGCCAAGCCCGCGCGCCTGGGGTCGAGCTTCGGCATCAGCCCGGTGGCCGATGAGGCCGCACTCGGTCCCGCCCTGGAGCTGGCGTTCGCCCACGACCCCAAGGCCCTGGTGGAGCGCCGGGCGATGGGGCGCGAGGTGGAGGTGGGGCTGCTGGGAAACGACGACCCCCTGGCCTCGCCGCTCGGGGAGATCCTGCACGACAGCGATTGGTACGACCACGACGCCAAGTACCGCGAGGGCGGCATGCGCCTGCAAGTGCCGGCCGACGTGCCCGCGCACGTGCAGGATCATGCCCGCCGGCTGGCGGTGCGCGCGTGGAATGCCATCGGCTGCAGCGGCCTTGCGCGCGTGGACTTCTTCCTCGAGGGCGAGGATCTCTACATCTCGGAGATCAACACCATCCCGGGGTTCACCAGCACCAGCGTATGGGGTCGCCTGATGGGAGCGGACGGCCTGGGGTATCCGCAGCTGGTGCAGCGGCTCATCGACCTGGCGCTCGAGCGCCACCAGCAGGCCAAGGCCTACCGCGGATGATCGTCGGGGTCATCGCCGACACCCATGTCGGCGAGTTCCTCGACCACGTGCCCGCCGCCGCGCTCGACGCCCTGGCCGGCAGTGACCTCATCCTCCACGCCGGCGACCTGTCGGACGGGTCCATCATCCCGGTGCTCGAGGGCATTGCACCCGTGGTGGCCGTGCGCGGCGACCACCACATGCCGGGCGCCCCGCGACTGCCGCGACGCGTGGTGGTGAACGCCGGCGGCGCGCGCATCGGCGTGGTGCACGGCGTGCGGAAGCCCATCGACCCCCTGGTGATCATGGCCCACACCGCCGCGCGGCGGCGCATCGCATGGGACGCCGGTCGCGAGCGCTCGGTGGCGCGCGCGTTCGCCCGCCAGCACGTGGACGCCGTGGTGTTCGGCCACTGGCACGAGGCGGTGATCGCCCACGTGGACGGCGTTCTCGTGTTCAACCCTGGCGCGGTGTGCCCATGGGGCAGCCTGCAGGGCGGCCGCCCACCGCGTCCCGGCATGGCCGGGCTCGCCGACCGCGTGGTGCGCCGCTACCGCGAGCAGCTGGGTCCGGCCGCCATGCGCCCCTCGGTGGGCCGCCTGCACATCCGAGGGGGAGTGATCACCCCGGAGATCGTCTCCCTTACGCCATAGGGGACAGTCCCAGCCCGGGGACAGTCCCCGGGCTGGGACTGTCCCCTCACGGCCCCTCACCGGTCGGGCGGCGGCGGGCGCGCGGGTGGGCGCGGTCGAAGTCCTCGCGCAGGTGGCCTGCCGTCACGTGGGTGTAGACCTCGGTGGTGACGGGGCTCGCGTGGCCCAGGTGGGCCTGCACGTAGCGGATGTCCACGCCGGCCTGCACCAGGTGGGTGCCGCACGAGTGGCGGAGCG
>CAZEUE010000157.1:0-3285 GCA_964514615.1 uncultured Bifidobacterium sp.
GTGAAGTTCCCGTTGCACCCGGGGTCAGACACCGCCCGGGGTCAGACACCGGATGTAACGGTTTCGTTGCTCGTGTGGACCACCACTCCCTGGACGCTTCCCGCCAATCAGGCGGCCGCCATCAATCCCGATGTGGACTACGCGGTCGTGGTCGACGGTGATGAGCGCCTCGTGATGGCCGAGGCGCTGGTGCCCGCCGTCATGGGCGAGGGCGCCGTGGTGGAGCGCACCATGCCGGCGTCCGAGCTCGCGGGCATGTCGTACGAGCCGCCGTTCGACCTGATCCCGGGTCGCCACCAGGTGGTGATGAGCGACTTCGTCACCACCGAGGACGGCACGGGCATCGTGCACATCGCCCCGGCCTTCGGCGAGGACGACATGCGGGCCGCGCGCGAGCACGGCCTTGATGCGCCCAACCCCGTGGACCGCCAGGGGCTGTTCACCGCACGGGTGCCGCTGGCCGAGGGCACGTTCGTGAAGGATGCCGACAGGGCACTGATCGACGACCTGCAATCGCGCGGCCGCGTGCAGCGCGAGAAGCCCTACGAGCACTCCTACCCCCACTGCTGGCGGTGCAGCACCCCGCTGCTCTACTACGCCAAGCCGTCGTGGTACATCCGCACCACCGAGGCCCGCGACCGCATGCTGCAGCTGAACGCATCGGTGGGCTGGCACCCGGAGCACGTGCGCGACGGCCGGTTTGGGCGATGGCTCGAGGGCAACGTGGACTGGGCCATCAGCCGCGAGCGCTACTGGGGCACCCCGCTGCCCTTCTGGCGCTGCGACGACTGCTCCCAGGTGACGGCCGTCGGATCGTTCGCGCAGCTGCGCGAGAGGGCTGTGGATGAGGTGCCGGGCACCCTCGATCCGCACCGCCCCTACGTCGATGAAATCCCCATCCGATGCGGGTGCGGGGGGGTGGCGCATCGTGTGCCGGAAGTCGCAGACGTGTGGTTCGACTCGGGCGCCATGCCCTTCGCGCAGCATCACCACCCGTTCGGGGGGAAGGACGACCTGGCCGGCCGCTACCCGGCCGACTTCATCTGCGAGGCCCTCGACCAGACCCGCGGCTGGTTCTACTCGCTGCTGGCCGAGGGCACGCTGCTGTTCGACGAGTCGCCCTACCGCAACGTGGTGTGCCTGGGGCTCATCCTCGACTCCGAGGGCCAGAAGATGAGCAAGTCCAAGGGCAACGTGGTGGAGCCGTGGACGGTCATCGACCACGCGGGCGCCGATGCCTTCCGCTGGTACCTGTTCACGGCCCAGAGCCCCTGGGAGTCGTTCCGCTTCAGCCTGGACGTGGTGGACGAGACCCGCCGCCGGTTCCTGTTCACCCTGTGGAACACCTATGCGTTCCTCGTGACCTACGCGTCGCTGCCCGACGGCTGGTCGCCGGGCGACGGGGCGCCGCCGACCGCCGAGCGGCCCGCCATGGACCGCTGGGCGCTGTCGCGCCTCGACAGCACGGTGCAGCAGGTGACCGCCCGCCTGGAGGGCTACGACCCCACCGCGGCCGGCCGTGCCCTCGAGGACCTCGTGGACGATCTCTCCAACTGGTACGTGCGCACGTCGCGTCGCCGGTTCTGGCGGAGCGACGACCCCACCGACGCCGCGGCCGCCTTCGCCACCCTGCACGAGTGCCTCGGCACCATCGCACTGCTGGTGGCGCCCTTCTGCCCGTTCGTGGCCGACGACATGTGGGGCAACCTGGTGGCCGCGCACGACCCATCGGCGCCGCCCAGCGTGCACCTGGCCGACTGGCCCGCCCCCGGCGACCGCCACGACCCGGACCTGGAGCACGCCATGGCCGCGGCCATGGAGGCCACCACGCTCGGCCGCTCTGCGCGCAAGGACGCCAAGCTGAAGGTGCGCCAGCCGCTCAGCGAGGCCGTCATCGCCTGCCCGCCCGCCACCGCGCGCGTGCTGGAGGGGCTCACGGGCATCGTGGCCGACGAGCTCAACGTGCGCGAGGTCCGGTTCGTCACCGACGCCGGGGGGCTCGTGCAGGTGAGCCTCAAGCCCAACTACCGCACGCTCGGACCGCGCATGGGCCCCCACATGCCCGCCATGGCCGAGGCCGTGGCCGCGCTCGACGCCACGGCCACGGTGCGTGCCCTCGACGCCGGCGACACCGTCACGGTCGTCGTCAACGGCAACGAGGAGCGCCTGTCCGACGACGACCTGCTGCGCGAGGTGCGCCCCTCCGCGGGTTACGCCGTGGCCGAGGGGGGCGCGCTGGCCGTGGGCCTGGCCACTGAGATCACGCCCGAGCTCGAGATGGAGGGCCTGGCCCGCGACCTGGTGCGCGCCATCCAGACCGCGCGCCGCGCCGCGGACCTGAAGGTGGAGGACCGGATCGTGCTGCACCTCGACGGATCGGCGCGCATCCGCGAGGCCATCGATGCCCATCGTCAGTGGATCGCCGGCGAGGTGCTGGCCACCGATCTCACCGTGGGCCATGGGGTGCCCTTCACCCCCCTGCACCGGGAGGATGGCGAGATCGACGCCGAGCCGGTTGCAATCTCCTTATCGCTCGCATAAGAATCCCTGCGTCATGAGGACGCCCCGATGAGCACCTTCGCCCTCCCCGCGCGCACGCCCGCCGCCGTGCACCCCTGGGCGCCGCGGTTCGCCCAGGCCATCACCGGCCTGCTGTGCCTCGAGGCCGTGCTGTTCCAGACCGCCCCGGTGGTCATCGTGGCCGCCGCGCTGATCGTGCTGGCCCTCATCGGACCGCGGTGGTCGCCGGTGGCCTACCTGTTCGCGGTGCTGCCGGTGAAGCCCGCCGAGCTCGAGCCATCGCGGCCGGTCAGGTTCGCGCAGTGGATCGCCCTGGCCATGCTGGCCGTCGCCGGCGTGCTGCTGTACACGGGCTTCGAGCTGGCCGGGTGGATCGTCACCGGAATGGTGGCCGTGGTGGCCCTGTTCTCGGCCATCACGGGCATCTGCATCGGGTGCATCGCGTGGAAGCAGATCGCCCGGCGCGCCGGGTCGGCCCACGACCTGCCCACGGCATTCGGCCTCACGGGCCCGGGCCCCTGGCTGCTGGTGGTCACGGCCCCCAACTGCCCGCGCTGCCCGTCGGCCAAGCAGGCCATCCTCGCCGCCGCGGGTAGCCGACCGGTGGTGGACGTGGACCTCGACGAGCACCCCGAGGCCGGCGCGCTGCCCATCTGGAGCGTGCCCGCCGGCATCGTCATCCGGCCCTCGGGCGAGGTGGGCATGGTGAAGACCGGTCGCATCGGCGCCGTCGAGGCCGCCGAGCTGGTCAGCGCCCTGGGCTAG
>CAZEUE010000158.1:0-3174 GCA_964514615.1 uncultured Bifidobacterium sp.
GTGAGCGCGGACTTCCCCTGGCACCAGAGTGACTTCCACGGTTGCACTCCGGTGTACGAGACGCTGCCGGGATGGGACGAGGACATCGTGGGCGTCACCAGCCTCGACGACCTGCCGCCGCGTGCGCGTGACTACGTGGAGCGCATCGCCCAGTTCACGGGCGTGCCCATCACCCTCATCGGCACCGGCCAGGGCCGGCACGAGGTGATCGACAGCGTCGAGCTCTAGGAGCTGCGGGCCTCGTATCCGCGCTTGAAGCCCTCGAACAACCGCAGGTGCCCCTGCTCGTCGGCGAGGATCGTGGTCACCATGTCCGCGGTGACGGGGTCGGCATCGCCGCAGGCCTCGATGAGTTCCGTGTAGTGCAGCACCGCGCCACGCTCGGCGTCGATCACCCCGTTCACCACGTGCATCACGTCGGTCGTCGGGGCCGGGGGCTGCAGCGTGCCCTGCACGGGGCGGAAGTCCATCGAACCGGGCACCACGCCACCCAACTGGTGGATGCGTGCCGCGAACTGCTGCGCGTGCATGATCTCATCCTGGATGTCGGCCTCGAGCGATGCCGCCACCTCGCGCGCATCCACGCCCTCCAGGTTCGCGGAGGCTTGGATGTACGACATCACCGTCTCGATCTCCATCCAGTACGCGGTGGTCAGCATGCCGATGATCTGATCGCGCTTCGCGGTGCTGGCGTCGTCGAAGATTCCGAGCCCGGTGCCCATGGGTACCCCTTGATCGTGGTGCGTGGTCGTGCGACATCGATGATTGCATGGTGCCCGGGTTGCGATCAGGGGCGCAGGCGCCTGCCGGTGCGGAACATGCGGATTGCCCACAGGGTCACCAGCACGGCCACTACCGCAGCCACCGCGATCGACAGCCACACGGCGCTCTCGTGCAGGCCCGTGATGCCCGCGCGCTCGGCATCGACCAGGTAGTAGATGGGGTTGAACATCGACAGGGTGCGCCAGGGCTCGGCGAGGTCCTCGACGTTGTAGAACACTCCGCCCAGCAGCGAGAGCGGCGTGATGATCAGCGCGGCGATGAAGGCCTGCTGGTCGAACGAGTCGGCCCAGATGCCGGTGATCACCCCGAGCGCGCTGAAGATGATGCCCGTGAGCACCATCACCAGCAGGGCAAGGAACCAGTTCTCCACCCCCTCCACGAACGGCAGCGCGGCCACCAGCACCAGCCCGGCGGCGATCCAGCCGCGGTAGAGGCCACCCACCATGTAGGAGATCACCACCTCGGCAGAGCGCAGCGGCGACGACAGCACGTCGTCGATGTAGCCCTCGTTGCGCGCCTGGTAGAGGCTGGTGGATGCATTGGCGAACGCCTGCCCCGTGACCGTGGTGATGAGCAGGCCGGGCAGGATGAACCACAGGTACTGGATGCCCGACACCTGGCGCAGCTCGCCGCCGAGCGCCCCCCCGAACACGGCCATGAACAGCACGGCCGTGATCACCGGCGGAAGGATGGTCTGGCTCCACAACTTGGTGACGCGCCGCACCTCGCGCCCCGACAGCGCAAGGGTCCCCCTGCGGGACGCCGCCCGAAGCGCGGCATCACCCATCCGCCCATCGGGGACAGTCCCAGCGCTGGGACTGTCCCCGGGCTGGGACTGTCCCTCGCCTGGGACTGTCCCTCTCATCGGGGCGCCTCGGTGGGTTCGGCGCGCATCACGCGCAGGTAGGCGTCTTCCAGGCGGGGGCCGCCGAACTGGGCGATGAGCTCGGGGACTGTCCCCTCGGCCACGATCCGGCCGTCGCGGATCATCGAGATGCGGTCACAGAGGGCCTCGGCCTCCTCGAGGTAGTGCGTGGTGAGCAGGATCGACGTGCGCTGCTCCTCGCGCAGGCGGCTGAGGTACTTCCACAGGTCCTGCCGCAGCTCGAGGTCGACGCCCGCGGTGGGCTCGTCGAGTATCGCCAGGCGCGGTCGGTGGACGAGCGCGCGGGCGATGAGCAGCCGGCGGCGCATGCCCCCCGAGAGCCGATTGGGCCGGGTGCCCGACTTGCCCTCCAGGTCGAAGGCCGCGAGCAGTTCGTCGGCGCGCGCGTTGGCATCGGCCGTGCTCATGCCGAAGTAGCGCCCGTGGAACGAGAGCACTTCCCGGGCGGTGAGGAACCGGTCCAGGTGGACCTCCTGCGGGGCAAGCCCCACCAGCGTCCGCGCCCTGCGCGGGTCGGCCACGGCGTCGTGGCCGAACACCCGAACGTGGCCCACCGGCCCCCGCACCAGGCCGGTGATGATGCCGATGAGCGTGCTCTTGCCCGACCCGTTGGGCCCCAGCAGGCCGTGAAAGCCCCCGTCGGGCACCGCGAGCGACAGGCCCTGCAACGCCCGGGTGCCGTCGCCGTAGACCTTGTCGAGGTCGTGGATGCCAAGTGCGTGCACGGCGCGCAACGCTAGCGGCCCCCGGGGGCACATCGGGCATCGGGGTGCGGTGCGACGGCTCCGGAGCACGAGTGGCATTGGTAGGGTGGCCGCCGTGGCGCGACGGGCACTCGTAGTGGGCAGCGGCGGACGCGAGCACGCGCTCGTGCGCGCGCTGGGCGCGAGTGGCTGGACCGTGTTCGCGGCCCCCGGCAACCCCGGCATCGCCGCCGACGCCGATGTGCGACCCATCCCCGTCGGCGATCACGCCGCGATGGTGGCGCTGGCGCGTGACGAGGCCATCGACCTCGTGGTGATCGGCCCCGAGGCCCCCCTCGTGGCTGGGCTTGCGGACGACCTGCGCGCCGCCGGCACCGCCGTGCTCGGCCCCTCGAAGGCCGCAGCGCAGCTGGAGGGGAGCAAGGCCTTCGCGAAGGAGGTCATGCTGGCGGCCGGCGTGCCCACCGGGCGCAGCGAGACGGTCACCAGCGTCGACGGCGGCATGCGGGCCGTCGCCGACTTCGGACTGCCCGTGGCCATCAAGGCCGATGGCCTGGCCGCGGGCAAGGGCGTGGTGATCGCGCACTCCGAGGACGAGGCCCGGGCCGCCTTGGTCGCGATGATCGACGATGCCGCCTTCGGGGCGGCGGGCGCCACCGTGGTGGTGGAGGAGGGCCTCACCGGCCCCGAGGTTTCGCTGCTGGCCATCAGCGACGGCACGGCCGTGGCGCGATTCCCCGCCGCCCGCGACTACAAGCCCATCGGCGAGGGCAACACCGGGCCCAACACCGGCGGCATGGG
>CAZEUE010000159.1:0-3168 GCA_964514615.1 uncultured Bifidobacterium sp.
CCTCCGCGTTGGGGATGACCTCGGGCTCACCGCCGGTGAGCACGGCCATGGCCGAGTTGGTGGTGCCGAGATCGATGCCGATCGTCTTGCCCATGAAGTTTCCTGCCTCCTACGTGTACGTGGAATACGAATCGAATACAGGCGGTATCCAACAACATGAGCCGCTATGTATCAAGTCATATGAGTTATGACTCGGTAATCAATGCGCCTGCGGAAGAGGGACAGTCCCACCCCGGGGACAGTCCCTTCTGCGGGAAACAAAAAGGGCCCGCTCAGCGGGCCCTTTTCGCTGCGTTCCCTGCTTTGTGAAGGGTTACAGGATTCCCGCGCGCGGGCCATCCTGCTCCCGGTCCTTGCCGAAGCCCGTGCGCTGCAGTAGCGCCCAACCGGCCGGGAGGATCGCAGCCACGATGGCCAGCTTGAGCAGATCGCCGAGGATGAACGGCTGCACGCCGAATTCATATGCCTGGCTCCAGCCGAACGCCACGCCGTCCCCCGCGGGCGACCAGTTGGCGAGCCAGGGCACGCCCACGGCGTAGATGACCACGTTGCCCAGCAGCAGCACGCCGATCATCGACACCACGCGACGGTCGGCGCCGCGCTCGCACAGCCAGCCCACCAGGGCCGCCGCCAGGATGAATCCGATGATGTAGCCGCCCGTGGCGCCGGCGATCACGTCCCAGCCACCGGACTGCTCGGTGAAGATCGGTGCGCCCAGCGCGCCGATCACGAAGTACAGCGCCATCGACAGGGCGCCGCGCATTGCGCCCAGCAGACCACCCACCAGAAGCACCGCGAGCGTCTGCCCGGTGAACGGCACCGGGAACCACGGGATGGAGATCTGGGCCAGCACCGCCACCAGGGCGGTACCCGCCAGGACCATGATGATGTCGCGGGTGAGGGCGCTGGCCCTGCTGTGCCCGCGGGGGACCACCCTGTCGGCGATGGTCCCGTAGCGCACTGCATGCATGTGGCGGAGCTCCTTGGGTTTCGTGTGTCTCGGCGATGTTACCGACGCCGTGACAAGCAGGGTCCGTAGCCCGCGTGTCATACACTCAACCCATGGCAACTGAGCCCGCAAGCGGCATCGGCGGCGGCATCGACCAGCTGCGCATCGGCCTGATCGAGGTGGCCAGCGTCATCGTGGGGCAGGTCGAGCGTGCCGTGGACGCCTGGGAGACCCAGGACCACTCCGAGGCCGCATCGGTGATCGCCGGCGACGACGAGGTGGACGACCGCTGCAAGGACCTGGAGCGCCTGGCGTTCGACCTCGTGCTGCTGCAGGCCCCGAAGGCCCACGACCTGCGCCTCATCCACACGGGGCTCATCATCACCGTCGCCCTCGAGCGCGTGGGCGACCTGGCCGTGGCGATCGCCCGCCGCGTGGAGGCCATGGAGCCCTCGCGTCCCATCCCCGAGGTGGACGCCCTGCTGAAGCGCATGGAGCCCCGTGCAATCAGCGCGCTGTCGCAGTCGGTGCAGGCCTTCGCCCGCGAGGACACCGGACTTGCCATCATCGCCCGCTCCGACGCCCGCGGCGTGCAGGACCTGCTGGAGGGCGTGATGCAGGCGGCATCCCACCACGCCGCCGACCAGGACAGCGCCCCGTGGCTTGCCAGCGCCGTGCTGCTGGCCCGCCACCTGGAGCGGGTGTCCAACAACGCCGCCGAGATCGCCGGCCGCGTGCGATTCGTCGCCGAGGGCGGCGACCCCATCTAGCGCGGGGTCGCCGCCCGGCGGCGACGCGTCATGTGTTGACCACGCCCGAGAAGGTGCAGCTGCCCGCTCCGCCATAGGTCGACCCCAGCGACAGGTCGATGCCAGCGGTCACCTGCAGGTTCGCCGACGCGCCATCCGACCTCATCAGACCCGCGTTCAGCACGCCAAGGCCGTACGGATCGCCGCTGAGCTTGACGAACTGGGCGAGGTCGGTGGCCACGTTCGCCGCGACACCGTTCGCCTGCAGGTACGAGCCGGTCAGGCTCAGGCCGTCGCTCACGATCATCCCCTGCCCCGACCAGGTGCCCGTGGTGGACGCCACCTGAACCGATGCCCAGTCGCCGTTGCCCACGTTGGCACGATTGACCACGCCGAACTCGCACACGCCCGTGAATCGGATCGTGCCGAGGTCGAGCAACGTCGCGGACGAGCCGCCAGCCACCCGCGTGGTGGGAATGCGGTGCACGTTACCCACCACCGCCTGAACGGCCGACGACAGCTGGGCCGAGCCCACGGCGCCGCCAGCCAGCTTGGCGGAGGTCACGGCGCCATTGGCCACCTTGGGCGCGGTGATCGCCCCGTCCGCGATCTGCGCCGTGGTCCAGCCCTTGCCCGCGCCGGTCACGCGGCTGAGCGGGGTGACCCCGTTGCGGCCCGTGTTGGCGGCGTCGCTCTGCGTGGTGCGGACGGGCGCCAGGTAGTTCAGCGCGGAGTTGGAGCGGCGCACGGCAGCCTGCGAGATGCGCTGGTTGATCAGCAACTGCGTGCCGGTGGTGTTGCGCTGGTCCTCATTGGCAGCGGTGCCGGACGCCACAAGCACGCCTGCGGTGCCGAGCACTGCAGCGGTGGCGATTGCAAAGGGGTAGAGCTTCATAAGGGATCCTCCGGAGTCGGGAACTCCGGACGAACCCTAGGCCGCCGGGGGGACAGGCACTGCCCATGCGCGGCGGCGCGCCACCTGCCCGCCGCCGCGCATGGCACTCAGCGCCCTAGCAGTGGGCGACCACGTGGAACGTGCGGTCGGCGAGCGCGTTCACAACGGGGTTCTCGCCCACGGCGGCCGCCTGGCCGCCCGTGACGCCCCACGTCGTCACGTTGATCGCGCTGGGCTGGCCCGCGACCGGCGCCACGGTGATGTACCCGGCGCCCGCGGCGTCGCCCGCGGCGCCCTGGAGCGCGGTGGAGAACGTGCAGGCGCTCACGTTCTTGGTCGGGAAGTTCAGCGCGTACACGCCTGCCGCCTGGCCCGGCACGCGTGCCACCGACGTGTTTGGCACGTTGCTGCTGGCAACCGCCGGCGTGCCGCTGCCGGTCACGACGGCCTTGTAGATGGGGCTCGCCAACTGGGTGTTGGTCACCGTGCTGTCGGCCATCTTGGCGCCGGTCACGGCCTTGTCGGCGATTTGCGCCGTGGTCCAGCCCTTGCCCGCGCCGGTCACGCGGCTGAGC
>CAZEUE010000160.1:0-3117 GCA_964514615.1 uncultured Bifidobacterium sp.
AGAGGTTGCTCTGGGGGTCGAGGTCCACCACCAGCACGCGCTGCCCCTTCTCGTGCAGGGCAGCGGCAAGGCTCAGGGTGGAGGTGGTCTTGGCCACTCCGCCCTTTTGGTTCGCCATCACCAGAACGCGTGCATCACGCGCCATCTCTCGCCCTCCAGGAAGTGTGCCGGTGCGCCTGTCGTTTCCACGCCCGCGGCCCGACTCCTCCCGGCAACCGGTCACCCGGGGCGCGGAACCAGCGCGCCGGGCGACACGGGGCCCCCGAGGTACCCCGAGATGTCCGCGGCCTCGGCCACCCGGTCCATGGCCCCCGGCGCGATGTCCACCGCAGGGACCGATCGCCGGAGCGACTGCAGCAGCACCGCGCGGTCGATGCTCTTGCCCGTCGACTCCGACAGCCTCCGGTTGAACGCGTTCACCACGGAGTCCGGGTCCCGCCCCGCCCGGGCCACCGCGCGCGCACTGGCCCGGGCGAGGGCCCGGGTCACCTGCGGATTGGCACGCGCGAACTCCTCGTTCACCACCAGCACGGTCGCGGGTATCCGCCACGCATCCATGGCCCGGTCGATGGCGGGCACGGGAACGGCGCTGCCATCGGCCACCAGGATCTCCCCGAACGGCGCCGGCGCCAGCACGGCATCCACCACGCCCTGGCGCACCGCCTCGGGCAGCGCGGCGTTCTTCACCGGCACCACCTCCACATCGCCGCCCTGGTCATCCGCGCGCAGCCCCGCGCGGTCGAGCAGCAGGCGCAGGGTCAGGTCCTGGGTATTGCCGTGCGCGGGCACTGCCACCCGGCGTCCCGCGAGGTCGGCCACGTCGCGTATGCCGCTGCCCGGGCGCGCCACCATCGACTGCCCGCCGGTCACCGCCGCCCCCAGCAGCCGCAGGCGCCCGGGCGCGCGGCTCTCGGCCAGCACGTACGGGCCCGGGCCCATGTACCCGGCGTCCAGGGATCCGCTGAGCAGCGCGCTCACCTCCTCGGGACCGCTGGCGAACAGCTGCTCCTCCACCGGCACCCCCGCAAGGCCATCCGCGAACTCCTGCTGCAGGGCGATCAGCGCCGGTCCGTGCGTGATGTTCAGGAAGAGCCCCACCCGCACCACGTCGGCGCTGCCGCCTCCCCCGCACCCGGCGGCCAGGGCCACGACCGCCAGCACCAGCGCGGCAAGCGCTCCGGCCGGCACCCGCCTAGCGCGCACCCACCAGGCCCCAGCGCCGATTGACCCAGCGCTCCAGGCGCGTGAAGAACAGCTGCTCGGTGACGATGCCCACCACGAGGATCACCAGGATGACCGCCATCACCACGTCGATGGCGCCGATCTCGCGACCCAGCTCCAGCACGCCGCCGAGCCCCGCCGCGCCCGTCACCACGATCTCGGCCGCCATCAGCGCACGCCACGCGAACGACCACCCCATCTTCAGGCCCGTCACCAGGCTGGGGAGGATCGCGGGGAAGATCAGCGTGCGCTGCATGAACAGCCCCTTCGCGCCGAGCGCGCGCCCGGCCATCAGCAGCGTCGGCGAGATCTGGTGCATCGCGCCGTAGGTGGCCAGCGCCATCGGCTTGAACGTGCCGAACGCCGTGATGGCCAGCACCGCGGTGCCGTTGAAGCCGAACCACAGGATGGCCAGCGGCAGGAACGCGATGGTGGGCACGGCCTGCAGGCCGGCGATCACCGGCCGGATGCCGTCCTCGAGGAACGTCGAGCCGCCGGTGAGGAGCCCCAGCAGCACACCGGCCACCACGCCGATCGCCCAGCCCTCCACCAGCCGCAGCAACGTGGCGCCCAGGTCCTCCAGCAGCGCCCGCTCGGTGAAGAGCGTGCCGAGGGTGGAGAGCACGTCGCCCGGCGCGGGCAACTTGTAGGGGTCCACGACCCCAGTGGCACTGACCACCCACCACACGGCGATGATGAGGATGACGAACCAGCTCTTGCGCAGCAGGCCGAGTGCCACGGCGCCCGCGCCGCGTGCCACGCGCGAGGCGCCGCGCTCACCGCCCCCGGTGGCGGTGCTCACAGGGCGGTGACCTCGGCCACCTGGGCGCGCTGCCCGGCGGCGTCATCCACCTCGGCGCGCAGGCGGTCGAGCATGTCGTGGCGCAGGTCGAGCAGGACGGGGTCGGCCTCATCGCGGGGGCGGGGCAGGTCGATGTCGTAGGTCTTGACGATGCGCCCGGGGCCCGACGACAGCAGGTGGACGGTGTCCGACAGGAACGCCGCCTCGATCAGGTTGTGGGTCACGAAAACCACCGCCGGGCGGGTCTCGAGCCAGATGCGCTGCAGCTCGTCCGACAGGATGGTGCGCGTCTGGGCATCGAGCGCGCTGAAGGGCTCGTCCATCAGCAGGATCTCGGGCTGCATCACCAGCGCCCGGGCGATGGACGCGCGCTGGCGCATGCCGCCGGAGAGCTCGTATGGGTGCTTGCCCCCCACGTCCTCCAGCCGCACCATCGCCAGCGCCTCGCGAACCCGCTCGCGGCGCTCCGCCTTGGGCACCCCGTGCGCGCGCAACCCGTACTCGACGTTGTGGGACACCGTGAGCCACGGGAACAGCGCGGCGTCCTGGAACACGATCGCCCGGCCGTCCCCGGGACCGGTCACCGGCCGCCCCAGGGCCTCGACCGCCCCGGAGTCCGGGGCGATGAGCCCGGCGATCATCCCGAGCAGCGTGGACTTGCCGCAGCCGCTGGGCCCCACGAGGCTCACGAACTCGCCGCGGGCCACCTCGAACGACGTCGGCAGCAGCGCCGGTGCATCGCTGCGCTCATAGGTCTTGCACGCGCTCTTCACGCGAAGGGCCGGCGACTCGCTCATCCGCCGGTATAGAAGCAACTCTTATGACAGGCATCAAGTGTGTTTGTTAGAGGATCGCCTCCGTCCCCACGCCCGGGCGGGCGGGGTGATCCCTCCGGTCGCGAATCGGAATCGCGAGGCAATCGGGGCGGATGCCCCGATGGCCAGGGCGTCGTTTCGTCTTCCCTGCGGGATCACCCCGCCCGCCCGCGCTCGCGCTCCGCGCCGTCCGCACCCGGACGCGCAGGCTTCCCCCTCCGATTCCGGTCGCACGACCGTTCGAAGAGGGAGCAGACCGGAATCGGAGGGGGAAGCCGT
>CAZEUE010000161.1:0-3090 GCA_964514615.1 uncultured Bifidobacterium sp.
CGAGATGGTGTCGGGCGAGCGCATGAACCACCGGTACTTCCAGGTGGGCGGCTGCTCGGACGACCTTCCCCCGGGCTTCGTGGAGCGCGTGCGGGCGTTCGCCAAGGAGATGCCCAAGCGCATCGACGAGTACGAGGCCCTCCTGACCGGCAACCCCATCTGGAAGGACCGGATGGAGGGCATCGGGGTGCTGCCGGCGGACGAGCTGCTGGCGCTCGGCGTGACCGGCCCCACCCTGCGCGCGGCGGGCATCCCGCACGACCTTCGCAAGGTGTCGCCGTACTCCGGGTACGAGCACTTCGAGTTCGACGTGCCCACGGCCACCGAGGGCGACAGCTACGCCCGCTACCTGGTGCGCGTGCGCGAGATGCGCGAGAGCCTGAAGATCATCCAGCAGGTGCTGGACGGCCTGCCCGAGGGCCCGGTGATCAGCGACGACCGCAAGGTGGTGCTGCCCCCGCGCGAGGAGCTGGCCTACTCGATGGAGGCGCTCATCCACCACTTCAAGCTGGTGAGCGAGGGCTTCATGGTGCCGGCCGGCGAGGCCTACGCGGCAATCGAGAGCCCGCGCGGCGAGATGGGGTGCTACACCGTGAGCGACGGCGGCCCCAAGCCCCACCGCGTGCACATGCGCGACCCCTCGTTCGTCAACCTGCAGGCCACCGCCCCGCTGTGCCGCGGCGGCTACCTGGCCGACCTCATCGCCATCGTGGCCACCATCGACCCCGTGATGGGGGGCGTGGACCGATGACCACCACCCAGCTGGAGGAGTACCTGGCCCCGCTGCGCCCGCAGTACGCCGACCCCCGGTCGCTCATCCTGCCGGCGCTCAAGCACGTGCAGGAGGAGTCGGGCTGGCTGGCGCCCGACGGCCTGGCCGCCGTGGCCGAGGCCACCGGGTTCTCGCAGGCCTACGTGGAGAGCATCGCCACGTTCTACGACCGCCTGTACCTGGACCCCGTGGGGCGCTATTGCATCAACGTGTGCGTGACGCTCTCGTGCATGCTGCGCGGCTCGGACGAGATCTTCGAGCACCTGGCCGACTACCTGGGCCTGGACGGCGAGGGCACCACGTCCGACGGCATGTTCACGCTGCACAAGGTGCAGTGCATCGGCGCCTGCGACCGCGCGCCCTGCCTGCAGGTGGACTCGGGCGAGCAGATCGGCCCGCTCGAGCCCGCCGACGCCACGTGCCTCATCGACGACCTCCGCGACGCACCGGCCCCCGAGAGGTACTGCCGCTAGATGCCTGAGCTCAACTCCGTGTACCGCCACCGCGAGTTCGGTGACACCCTCACCGTGCTCTCCGAGTACGAGCGCGCCGGTGGCTACCAGGGCCTGAAGGACGCCCTGGCCATGACCCCCGACGACGCCCTGTACGCCTTCCACCGCTCGGGCCTGCGCGGCCGCGGCGGCGCCGGGTTCCCCATGGGCCGCAAGGCGTCGTTCCTGCCCAAGGACACCGGCAAGCCCACCTACATCGTGGTGAACGCCGACGAGAGCGAGCCCGGCACCTTCAAGGACCGGGAGATCATCGAGCACAACCCGTTCCAGTTGATCGAGGGCATCACCATCGCGGCGCACGCAGTGGGGTGCGAGCGGGCGTACATCTACATCCGGGGCGAGTACGAGCACCAGGCGCGCATCCTCGACAGCGCCGTGGAGCAGGCGCGCGAGGCCGGCCGCCTTGGCCCCCACGCACTGGGCCAGGACCGGCCGTTCGACATCACCGTGTACCGCGGGGCGGGTGCCTACATCTGCGGAGAGGAGACCGCGCTGCTCGAGAGCCTCGAGGGCAAGCGCGGCCAGCCGCGGCTGAAGCCGCCGTTCCCGGCCGTGGCCGGCCTGTACGGCTGCCCCACGCTCATCAACAACGTCGAGACCCTGGCCGCCCTGCCGCCCATCATGCACCGCGGCGCCGACTGGTACGCCAGCATGGGCACAGAGAGGAGCCCGGGCACCAAGCTGTTCTCGGTGTCGGGCCACGTGCTGAACCCCGGCAACTTCGAGATCGTGCTGGGCGAGACCACCCTGCGCGAACTGATCTACGACATGGCCGGCGGCCTGCGCGAGGGCCGCGAGGTGAAGGCCGTGTGGCCGGGCGGGTCGTCGGTGCCGGTGATCGGCATCGAGTCGCTGGACGTGCCGCTGGACTACGAGGCCCTGAACGGCGTGGGCACGTTCCTGGGCAGCGGCGGGTGCATCGTGATGGACGACTCCGGGTGCATCGTGCGCGCCTCGTGGCGACTGGCGCAGTTCTACCGCCACGAGAGCTGCGGCAAGTGCACCCCGTGCCGCGAGGGCACCGGCTGGCTGGCCAAGATCCTCGGCCGCATGGTGGAGGGCGAGGGCCGCGGCGAGGAGGACATCCGCATGCTCGAGAGCCTGTTCGGGCGCATCGCCGGGCGCACCCTGTGCCCCTTGGCCGACGGCGCCGTGATGCCCGTGCAGAGCGCGCTCGAGTTGTTCCGCGACGAGTTCATCCGCGTGGCCGAGCATGGCTCGCCCCGCCCGGTGCCCATGATGGAGGCCCCGGTTGGCTGACGCGCCGCAGGGGGGACAGTCCCCGGACCTGGTGACCTTCACGCTCAACGGGCGGCAGGTCACCGCTCCCAAGGGCACCATGCTGGTGGATGCCGCCAAGGCCGTGGACGTGGAGATCCCCATCTTCTGCTACGAGCCGCGGCTGGGGCCGCCCGTGGGCGCGTGCCGCATGTGCCTGGTGGAGATCGAGGGCATGCGCGGACTGCAGACGGCCTGCTCCACCCCGGTGGCCGACGACATGGTGGTGCACACCGAGAGCGCCGTGGCCAAGGACGCCCAGGACGGCGTGCTGGAGCTGCTGCTGGCCAACCACCCGCTCGACTGCCCCGTGTGCGACAAGGGCGGCGAGTGCCCGCTGCAGGACCGCACCTTCCGGTTCGGCCCCGGCGAGACCCGCACGCTCGAGCCCAAGCTGCACTTCCCCAAGCCGCTCGACCTCTCCCCGCTGGTGGCGCTCGACCGCGAGCGGTGCATCGCCTGCTACCGGTGCGTGCGGTTCAGCCAGGACGTGGCCGAGGACGGCCAGCTGACCTTCCAGGAGCGCGG
>CAZEUE010000162.1:0-3085 GCA_964514615.1 uncultured Bifidobacterium sp.
ACGCCGCCCAGAACCGCCGCTTGGCGTCCTGCTCGTCCAGCGAGTCGTCGATGTCGGGGGTGACCAGCGCCTCGATGGCGGGCGTCCAGCGTGTGACCACGCCCCGCTCCACCGGCAGGGGCTCCGACATGGGGAACGCGAGCGCGTCGATGGCCGAGATGCTGCGGTCGCCCATCACCACGATGAGGCGCGGGCGCACGATGCGGATCTCCTCGGCCAGCCACTCGAGCTCGTCGCCCATGGGCGCGGCGGGGTCGGCGTGCGGGCACTTGAGCACCAGCGT
Source organism: uncultured Bifidobacterium sp. (assembly GCA_964514615.1). GTDB lineage: Bacteria > Actinomycetota > Thermoleophilia > Miltoncostaeales > Miltoncostaeaceae > SYFI01. The sequence continues at coordinate 284 of CAZEUE010000162.1, forward strand.
GCCGTACAGCACCGCGGGGTCCACCTGCAGGCGCTCCACGCTGCGTCGGATGGCCTCGCCCGAGCGGCCGAAGAACGACACGCCCTCCTGGCGCTCGGCCAGCGATGACTGCCACTTGACCAGCATGATGTCGGCGGTGGGCGACCCGGATGCCTTCACGGGGAACGTGCCCGCGGCCTGGCACGCCATGCAGGCGTCCATGCGTTCCTCGAGCATGTGCATCTCGCGGATGGCGCGGTCGAGGTAGGCATCCTCGATCCGGGGGATGGCCTTCGACCCCTCGGGCTCGGGCGCGGGTGTGGCGGGTGACTCGCTGCTCATCGGCGCCTCAGGTTTCGTCCTGCCCGCATGGCCCTCCTGCCCGGATGGCGCAGCGAGCGTTGCAACCTAGGTGCCCTGCTGCGATGTGCGGCGCGAGGATCTGGCCGTGCGACCCCGAAGCCCGCGCCTGCGGCGCACCGGACGGGCGTCGCCCAGCGACTGCATGAACTCCTCCGGCCCGGCGAAGGGGCGCATCAGCATGCCCGCCGTGCCCATCTCGGCCGGGGCCGCGGCGGCGCTGCCGGCGGTCACCACCAGCCCCGCCCGCTGCAGCAGCAGGGCGGCATCGGTGGCCTGCGCGGCCGGGCGCGCGGGCGTGAGGCCCTCGTGGCAGTCGATCAGGTGGGCCACGGCGCGCAGGGCGTCGGCCGGGGGCGCCATGGCGGAGGCGGCATGCGGGATGACCGTGACCCCGCCCTGCTGCCGGATGCGCCCGAGCGACTCCTCGAGCGACAGTCCGTCGGGCACCGGCTGGGTGAGGAACAGCCCCACCACGGTGCCCTCGCGGGTGTCGACCTCCTGCCCCACGATCACGTGCAGGCGATCGGGCGCGGCCTGGTGCACCTGCAGTGCGGGCTCGATGCCGCCCGGCGCGGCCACGGCCACGATGCGGATGTCGCGCTCCACCGCGGCCTGCACGATCTCGCGCGGGCCAAGGCCCGGGCCCGTGCGCACGCGGAGGTCGGCGAACACCGGCGCCTCGGCGCCGGGGCCGCTCTCGCCGGCGGGGCGCGCGGCCGCGCCGCGGTAGAGCGCCTCGAGTTCGGCGGCCACGTCGTCCCACGTGCGCGACCGCCCGCGGGCCTCGGCCTGCGCCCCGAACATGGCCACGCGCGCCGGGTTGGCCAGGCACGTGGCCACGGCGCCGGCCCAGGCATCGGCGTTGAACGACGGCAGGGTGATGCCGGCATGGGCCCCCAGCGCCTCGTCGGCATCCGGGCCGCGGGCGGCTAGCACGCACATGCCGGCGGCCATGGCCTCGCGCAGCACGGGGCTCACGGCCTCGTCCTCGGTGGGGAACAGCGCCACCCGCCCGCGGCGCAGGGCATCGCCGCGCGATGCCACGCCGGCATCCGGCACCACCTCCACGCGCTCGCGGAGCGCCTTGGGGATGGCCGAGCGCGTGCGGTGAGGTGCGTCGGGCGGGCCGATCACCGTGATGGGCCCTGTGGCAGCCGGGTCGGTGCCGAGCAGGGCGCGCAGCACGAACCTGAGGCCCGTGCGGTCGCGGTCGCGCGCCACCACCACCAGGCCGGGCCCCGGCGACGCCGGGCCGAACAGCGATGGGTCCACTCCCTCGGGCACCACCTCGTACTCGCCGGGCAGCACGCCCTGCAGCACGTGGCGGGCCGCACCCGAGAGCGCGATGCGGATATCGGCCTGGGCAAGGGCCCGGTCCACCAGGGGGCGCACGAACGCCACGCCCGCCAGCGGCGCGGTGCGGTGGAACGTGACCGCCCGTACCCCCGTGGCGTGCCGCAGGGCTGCCAGCGCGGGCGATGGCGCCAGGGGCTCGTGCAGGTGGGCCACGTCGAACCCGCCCACGCCGAGCGCGATCTCCAGGCCCGATGCCGACTCGATGGGACCGCCCAGCCTGCGGCCGGTGCCCTTGGTGCTCTTCCTCAGTGCGCGCGAGGTGGCCACCACCATCGGCGGGCCGCCGGGCTGCGCGGCCACGGCGTCGGCATCCCCGGCCTCCAGGGCCTCGATGCGCCGCCGCCCGGCCTCGGCCGCCTGGCGCCCCTTGCCGGGGGCCAGGATGGTGACGGCATGGCCGCGGCGCGCCAGGGCCTCGGCCTCGGCCGCCACGGCATGCCCCACGTCGTCCCCCGGGGGGAACGCGTGGGGCGACACCATCGCGATGCGCAGCGGTGAGTCGCTCACCGCGGGGCCCTCCCTACCTGGGCAGGGCGGCGTCGCTCTGGCCGCTGATGAACTCCTCGGTCATCTCGCGGGCGACGTCGTCCGGGTGCTGGATGGGCGGGCTCTTCATGAAGTACGACGACGGCCCCTCGAGGGTGCCCGAGATGCCGCGGTCCATGGCCACCTTGCAGCAGCGCACGGCGTCAATGACGACGCCGGCCGAGTTGGGGCTGTCCCAGACCTCGAGCTTCAGCTCGATGTTGAGCGGCACGTCGCCGAACGCCTGGCCCTCCATGCGGATGTGCGCCCACTTGCGGTCGGTGAGCCACGGCACGTAGTCGCTGGGCCCGATGTGGATGTCCTTGGGGTCCATCTCGTAGTCGAGCATCGAGGTGACGGCGTTGGTCTTGGAGATCTTCTTGCTCTCCAGGCGCTCGCGCTCGAGCATGTTGAGGAAGTCCGTGTTGCCGCCGAAGTTCAGCTGCGTGGTGTGCTTCAGGCGCACGCCGCGCTCGCGCATCAGCCGGGTGAGCTGGCGGTGCACGATGGTGGCGCCCACCTGACTCTTGATGTCGTCGCCCACGATGGGCGCGCCGGCCTCGCGGAAGCGCTCCTGCC
>CAZEUE010000163.1:0-3081 GCA_964514615.1 uncultured Bifidobacterium sp.
CGGCACCACGTCGCCCAGGTCGAGCGACAGGCCCTCGTCGTACTGCGGGTCGGGGGCGCCGTCCTCGCGGAACATCCCCTGCTCGCGGTAGTAGGCCTCCACCAGCGGCACCAGGTGGCCGCGGCCGGTGGTCTCGAGGTAGCGCAGGGCCTCGACGTCCACCGGGAAGATGCCGGTGGTGGCGCCGTACTCGGGGGCCATGTTCGCGATGGTTGCGCGGTCGGCCAAGGTGATGTTGCTGAGCCCATCGCCGTAGAACTCCACGAACTTGCCCACCACGCCGTGCGCGCGCAGCATCTCGGTGAGCGTGAGCACCAGGTCGGTGGCCGTGGCGCCCGGCTGCAGCTGGCCGGTGAGCTTGACGCCCACCACGACCGGCCAGGGCAGGTTGATGGGCTGGCCCAGCAGGTTGGCCTCGGCCTCGATGCCCCCGACACCGAAGCCGAGGATGCCGATGCCGCTGATCATGGTGGTGTGCGAGTCCGTCCCCACCAGCGAGTCGGGGTACGCCCGCAACTCGCCGTCCACTTCGCGCGTGGCAACCACGCTGGCCAGGTACTCGAGGTTGACCTGATGCACGATGCCCGTGCCCGGGGGCACGGCGCGGAAGTCCTGGAACGCCTGCTGTGCCCACCGCAGCAGCGCATAGCGCTCGGCGTTGCGCTCGTACTCCTTGGCCACGTTCTCCTCGAACGACTGGTCCGTTCCGAAGAAGTCCACCTGCACCGAGTGGTCGATGACCAGGTCGGCCGGCACCAGCGGGTTGATGCGGCCGGGGTCGGCGCCCAGGTCGCGCATGGCGTCGCGCATGGCGGCGAGGTCGACCACGCAGGGCACGCCGGTGAAGTCCTGCATCACCACGCGGGCCGGGAGCAGCGGGACCTCGCGCGCCAGGCCGGAGTTGGGGCCCCAGGCGGCAAGCGCACGGACATCATCCTCGGTCACGAACTCGCCACCCGCGTTGCGCAGCACGTTCTCGATGAGCACCTTCACCACGAACGGCGTGCGCGACAGGTCCTGTCCCAGCGCCCCCAGGCGCCAGATGGCGTAGTCGGTGCCGCCGGCCGAGAGGGTGGCGCGTGCGTTGAACGGGTCGGGTGATGCGCTCACTGAGGCTCCTCGTGCGAGATCTCGTGCAGGTACTGCCCGCGCGTCCGCGGGACGACCGCGCAGGCTACACCGGGAAGGCCGGCGGGGGGCAGTACCGAACTCCTTCCGGGACGACATTCCCTTCCCGAGGTGATTCCCCGATGAGGACCCCACGCATGGCCGCTGCCGCGGCAGGACTGGCAACGATCTCGCTCGTGGCCGCAGGCTGCAGCTTCGGCGGCACCGAGACGGTGACCGTCACCGCCCCCACCACTCCCACCACCGAGACCACGGCCGCCACTGCCACGGCCACCTCCGCCACCACCACCTCGGCGGGCACCACGACGGCGGCCACCACCACGGCGACGCGGGCCGAGAACCCCGCGGTCAAGGCCAACAAGGAGGTCCAGCAGGACCTGACGGACCTCGGCTTCTACTCGGGTCCCATCAATGGCGTGTACGGGCCCGTCACCACGGCGGCCGTGCGGCGCTTCCAGGCCCGCGCGGGCCTGCCCGTCGACGGCATCGCCGGCCCGCAGACCATGGCGGCCATCAACCTGGCCCTGGGGAACGACTCCACGGATGCCGTGGACCTGCTGCAGACCACCCTCAAGGGTCTCTGCTACTACGGCGGCAAGGTGGACGGCATCTTCGGCGCCGGGACCGAGGGCGCGCTGATCGCCTTCCAGCGGGCGGAGGGCCTGAGGGCCGACGGCCGCTACGGCCCGGCCACCGCATCGGCGCTGGCCGCCGCCTGGCCCGGGCGCCCGGCATCGTGCTCGGGCACCACGCCCGACAACGGCGGCAACGCCACGGGCGACACCATGACCATCGGCAGCGCACGGCTCTCGCGCACCTTCGACCTGTCGTCGTGCGAGGTGGTGGGCCGCGGCATCGAGGCCACCGGCTCGTCGCTGGCGGGCTACGAGCTGGGCTTCGACAGCCCCAACGGCCCCGGGGGGACCATCGCCGTGGACAGCAGCAACGTCACCCTCAACGGCACCGTGCGCACCATCACCATCTCGGTGAACGGCCAGTTCCGTGCCGCCGGCACCTGGCAGGGCGGCGGGTCGTGGACCGCGGTGGGTACCTGCAGCGACTAGCCGGGCGTGGTGAGGCGGCGGTAGCGGATGCGGTGGGGCGTGTGGGCGTCCTCGCCCATCCGCTTCCGCCGGTTCTCCTCGTACTCGGAGTAGGACCCCTCGAACCACACGACGTTGCTGTCGCCCTCGAACGCGAGGATATGGGTGGCCGCGCGGTCGAGGAACCACCGGTCGTGGGTGATGACCACCGCGCATCCCGAGAAGGTCTCGAGCGCGGTCTCGAGCGCGCGCAGGGTATCCACGTCGAGGTCGTTGGTGGGCTCGTCGAGCAGTAGCAGGTTGCCCCCGCCCGAGAGCATCTTGGCCATGTGCACGCGGTTGCGCTCTCCGCCTGAGAGCTGGCCCACGGGCTTCTGCTGGTCGGAGCCCCGGAAGTTGAACGCCGCCGTGTAGGCGCGCGCCTGCACCTCGTTGCCGCCCCCGAGGTCGATGACGTCACGCCCGTCGCTGATCTCGTCATAGACGGTCTTCGTGGCGTCGAGCTCGTCGCGGCTCTGGTCCACGTACGCCATGCGCACGGTCTCGCCGATGTCCAGGGATCCGCCGTCGGGCTGCTCCTGGCCGGTGATCATGCGGAAGAGGGTGGTCTTGCCGGCGCCGTTGGGGCCGATGATCCCCACGATGCCCCCCGGGGGCAGCGAGAACGAGAGGTCGTCGAACAGCAGCTTGTCACCGAAGGCCTTGGACAGGCCCGTGGCCTCCACCACCTTGTCGCCGAGTCGCGGGGCGAGCGGGATGCGGATGTCCGCGGCGCCGCCGCGCTTTTGCACCTCGGCCTCCTCGGCCACCAGGTTCTCGTAGTTGGTCACGCGCGCCTTGCTCTTGGCCTGCCGGCCCTTGGGGTTGGTGCGCACCCACTCCAGCTCGCGCGCGATGGCCTTCTGGCGCT
>CAZEUE010000164.1:0-3037 GCA_964514615.1 uncultured Bifidobacterium sp.
TCGACGGTGTCGTGCAGCGCCATGTTGGCGTTGCGGATGCGCGTGAGCATGTCTGCGATGGGATCGGTCAGCATGGGGCTACCAGCTCGACTTCGTCATGCCGGGGATGTGGCCCGCGTGGGCCTCCTCGCGCAGGCAGATGCGGCACAGGCCGAACTTGCGGAACACGGCGCGCGAGCGACCGCACTTGTGGCAGCGCGTGTACGCCTGCGTGCGGTACTTGGGCGGCCGGGAGGCCTTCACCTTGAGGGATGTCTTCGCCACGGTCTGGTGAACCTTCCTCTATCGCTTGCGTCCGCGGTGCTTGCGCATCTTCTTGCGGCGGCGGGCAGCGCGCTCCTCGGCGGTGTAGCCCTCCGCGCGGAATGGCATGCCCAGGGCCGTCAGCAGCGCCCGGGCCTCCTCGTCGGTCTGCGCCGACGTGGTGATGGTGACGTTCAGGCCCCGGACCGCGCCGACCTTGTCGTAGTCGATCTCGGGGAAGATGGTCTGCTCGCGCAGGCCCAGGTTGTAGTTGCCGCGCCCGTCGAAGCCGTCCGGGTTGATGCCGCGGAAGTCGCGGATGCGCGGCAGCGCGATGGTGTTGAGGCGGTCCAGGAACTCCCACATGCGCGCGCCGCGCAGCGTCACCTTGGCGCCGATCGGCATGCCCTCGCGCAGCTTGAACTGGGCGATCGACTTGCGGGCCTTGGTGATGGCCGGGCGCTGGCCGGCGATGATGGCCAGCTCCTCCACGGCGTCATCCAGCACCTTGCTGTTGGCCTTGGCGTCGCCCACGCCCATGTTGAGCGTGATCTTCTCGATGCGCGGGTGCTGCATGGGCGAGGAGTACCCGAACTGCTCCTGCAGCTTCGGGCGCACCTCATCCTCGTAGCGGGCCCTCAGGCGCGCGGGCGGAATGGCGGTGTCGGTGCTCAATCCAGGGCCTTCCCGGTGCGGGTGGACACGCGGACGCGCTTGCCGTCCTGCTCCTCGATGCGCACCCGGCACGGCTTGTTGTCGGACGGGTCCACGGGCATGACGTTGGAGAGGTGCAGCGGCGCGGGCTTCTCGATGATGCCGCCCGGGTCGTCCGGCGGACGCGCCTTGGTGTGGCGCTTCACGATGTTGACGCCCTCCACCACCACGCGCTGGTCGGCGGGATGGACCTCGAGCACCGTGCCGGTGCGGCCCTTGTCCTTGCCGGCGATGCACATGACGGTGTCGCCCTTCTTCACGCGCGCCGGCATCACAGCACCTCCGGTGCGAGCGAGACGATCTTCATGAACTGCTTCTCGCGCAACTCACGGGCCACGGGGCCGAAGATGCGGGTACCGCGCGGGTTCTGGGCATTGTCGATGATGACCGCCGCGTTCTCGTCGAACGCGATGAACGTGCCGTCGTCGCGCGGGTGGGCCTTCTTGGTGCGCACCACCACGGCCTTCACCACGTCGCCCTTCTTCACGGCCCCATTGGGGGTGGCCTGCTTGACGGTGGCCACGATGGTGTCGCCCACGTGGGCGTACCGGCGCCGGCTGCCGCCGAGCACGCGGATGCACAGGATCTCCCGGGCACCGGTGTTGTCGGCCACGCGCAGTCGTGATTCGTTCTGGATCATCAGGTGCTCCTAGCGGGCCTTCTCGACGATCTCGACAAGGCGCCAGCGCTTCTGCTTGGACAGCGGACGGGTCTCCACGACCCGCACCACGTCGCCCACGCCGGCCTGGTTCTGCTCGTCATGCGCGTGCAGCTTGGACGACGACCGCACGGTCTTGCCGTAGATGGGGTGACGACGCGAGGTGTCCACGCGCACGGTGATGGTGCGATCGCGGGCGTCGCTCACTACCACGCCCTGGCGCACCTTGCGTGCGGCCACGCTCTCCTGCGGGGTCTTGGCCTCAGCCACGTGCAGCCTCCTCCGCCGCGATCTCGCGCTCGCGCGCGATGGTCAGGATGCGCGCGATCTCGCGCTTGCGGATCTGGATCTCGCTGGTGCGCTCCAGCGCGCCCGTGGGGAGCTGGAACCGCAGGTTGAACAGCGCCTGCCGGGCGTCCTCGAGCTGGGCGGCGAGCTGATCGTCGCTCATCTCGCGCAATTCAGTGGCCTTCTGGGTGGGCATTGCCTAGGCGTCCTCGCGAATCACGAACTTGCACTTGACGGGCAGCTTCATGGCGGCAAGGCGCATGGCCTCACGCGCGGTCTCCTCGGGCACGCCCGACAGCTCGAACATGACCTTGCCCGGCTTGACCACGGCCACCCACGCCTCGGGCGAGCCCTTGCCCGAGCCCATGCGGGTCTCGGCGGGCTTCTTGGTGACGGGAAGATGCGGGAACAGGTTGATCCACACCTTGCCCTGGCGCTTGATGTAGCGGGTCATGGCCACGCGGGCGCTCTCGATCTGGCGGTTGGTGATCCAGCCGTTCTCGAGCGCCTTCAGGCCGTACTGGCCGAAGTGGACCTCCTGGTGACCCTTGGCCTCGCCACGGCGACGGCCGCGATGCGCCTTGCGGTACTTGGTGCGCTTGGGCATCAGCATGGCGTCACCGCGCTCCCTGGCCCTGCGGGCCACCCTGGCCGCCCTGGCCGCCGCGGCCCTGGCCACCACGGCCACGGCCGCCGCCGCCACCGCCACTGCCGCCGCGGCCATCACGGCGCGGACGACGGGCGGGCGGGGCCTCGAGCTCGCTGCTGCGGCCGCGGGCGTCCACGACGCCCTCGGGCAGCACCTCGCCCTTGTTGATCCACACCTTCACGCCGATGCGGCCGAAGGTGGTCTTGGCCTCGGCGAAGCCGTAGTCGATGTCCGCGCGCAGCGTGTGCAGCGGCACGCGGCCGTCGGAGTAGTGCTCCGAGCGCGACATCTCCGAGCCACCAAGGCGGCCGCCGCACTGGATCTTGGCGCCCTGGGCACCCGAGCGCATGGCCGAGGTGAGGGCGCGCTTCATGGCGCGGCGGAACGACACGCGGTTCTCGAGCTGCTCCGCGATGGACTGCGCCACCAAGGTGGCGTCCAGCTCGGGGCGCTTGATCTCGTTGATGTTGATCTGGATCTGCTTG
>CAZEUE010000165.1:0-2991 GCA_964514615.1 uncultured Bifidobacterium sp.
TGGACCGCGACCGCATCGCGGCGGCCATCGCCACGGCCGCGGAACTGGTGCCCGGGTTTCGCGCCATCCACCCGGTGAGTGCCCTCACGGGCGAGGGCCTCGACGCCCTGCGCGCCGAGTTCCCCCTGCTCCTGCCGGAGGGGCCGGCGTACTTCCCCGAGGGCGTCAGCACCGACCAGACGCGCGACGAGATGGCCGCCGAGATGATCCGCGAGGCGGCCATCCAGCGCCTGCGCGACGAGGTTCCGCACGCCCTGGCGGTGCAGGTGGAGGAGATCACGCCGGCGCGTTCCGGCGTGCGCATCGAGGCCTACGTGCTGGTGGAGACCGATAGCCAGAAGGGCATCGTGGTGGGAAAGGGCGGCCGGATGATCCGTGACATCGGCACGCAGGCGCGCATGGTGCTGGCCGCCGCCCTGGGCGAGCCCGTGCACCTCGACCTGCAGGTGAAGGTGCGGCCGAAGTGGCGCCGGGACGATGCGATGCTGGATCGCCTGGGCCTCTAGCGCGGGACGATTCCGTGGCGGGGACAGTCCCGGGGGAGGGACCGTCCCCGCCTATACTTCGCCGCCATGTGCCCCACTGCACCACGAGGCGCGCCGTGAGGGCGCGCGAGCTCGCCAAGAGCTGCGACTTCACCCTGCTCCGGGCGGGCGTGACCGCGCATGAGCTCGCCGAGCACTGCGCCGAGGCCGCCCGGCTGCACGTGGCGTCGGTGGTGGTGCCCCCGGCCATGGCGGGCGCCGCCGCCGACATGCTGCGGGGCGGCGACGTGAAGGTGGGAACCGTCGTGAGCTATCCGTTCGGCACCGACGGCCCCCGGGCGCGGGCACTGGCCACGCGCGCGGCCGTGGCTGCCGGGGCGCGTGAGGTGGACGTGGTGATGGACGTCTCCGCGCTCCTCGCGGGCCGCCCGGAGGTGGCCCGCGCCGGCCTGGGGGCGGTGGTCGATGCCGCGCGCGATGCCACCAGCGCCCACGTGATGGTGCGCGCCGTGGTCGAGGCGCCCCTGCTGGGTGCGCGACTGCTCCGGCAGGCATGCCAGTTGGCCACCATCGCGGGGGTGGACTTCGCGGTGACCGCCACCGGCCTGGCCGGGTCCGCCCGGACGCAGGACGTGGAGGTGATGCGCGAGTCGCTGCCCGCCGAGGTGGGCGTGGTCGCCGCCGGGGGCGTGGACGACGTTGCCACGGCCATCTCGCTGCTGGATGCCGGGGCCCAGCGCGTGGCCAGCGCCTCGGCGCCTGCCCTCGTGGGCGCCCTCATGGGCGTGGCCGCATGAGCGTGCGCTTCGGCGACGATGGCCTCGTGCCGGCGATCGTGCAGGATGCCGAGACCGGCCGCGTGCTCACCCTGGCCTGGATGAACGCCGAGTCGCTGGGCCGCACCCTCGAGCGCGGCGAGACCTGGTTCTGGAGCCGCTCCCGTGGCGAGCTGTGGCACAAGGGCGCGACCAGCGGCAACACCCAGCAGGTGACCGGGGCCGCAACCGACTGCGATGAGGACGCGGTGCTGGTGGCCGTGCGCCCCGCGGGCCCTGCATGCCACACCGGCGAGGAGTCGTGCTTCCACGTGCCGCTGGCCGGCGCGGTGGGCGCCGATTCGGCCCCCTTCGCCGCCTTGCCGGACCTGCAGGCCGTGGTGCGCGCCCGTGCCGCCGAGGGCGATGCCGGGTCGTCGTACACCGCGTCGCTCCTCGCCCGCGGCATCGACACCGTGTGCAAGAAGGTGGGGGAGGAGGCCACCGAGGTGGCCATCGCCGCCAAGGGCGCCGAGCGCGAGCAGGTCATCTACGAGAGCGCCGACCTGCTCTACCACCTGGTGGTGCTGTGGCAGGCCACCGGCGTGACCCTCGAGGAGGTCGCCGAGGAACTCGCGTCACGGAGGCGGGAGGCGGGGTGACCACCCTGCGCATCGACGTGCCCCCCCGGGTCCCCGGTGACGACATGCCGGTGAGCCCCTCGCCGGACCGCGTGCGCGAGCTCGCGGCCACGTACCGGCAGGTGCCGGTGCTGCACGAGTACCTGGACGACTGCGAGACGCCCGTGAGCGCAATGCTCAAGCTGCGGCGGGGCGGTCCGTGCTTCCTGCTGGAGAGCGCCGAGCAGGGCCAGCGCCTGGGGCGGTACTCGATGATCGGCATCGAGCCGCAGGCCGTGGTGCGCGCGGCCGGCGGGCGCGTCACCGTGCAGCGCCCGGGCGGCGAGGCCGAGGACCTCGACCCGTCCGACCCGTTCGGCCTCGTGCAGTCGCTGGTGGACGACGCCGGCATGGCGCCCCCGGATGCGCCGTTGGCCTTCTGGGGCGGCGCGGTGGGGTACTTCGGCTACGACCTGGTGCGGACGGTGGAGCACCTGCCCGACATGCCGGACGACGACCTGGGCATCCCCGACATGGTGATGATGCTCACCGGGCCGGTGGTGCTGTTCGACCACCTGCGCCGCTCCACCACCATCATCGTGCCCTGCCCGGTGAACGGGGGCGTGGACCTGGATTCCGCGTACGCGCGGGCCGTGGCCGGCATCCGGCGCATCAAGGACCTGCTGCAGGGACCCGTTCCGCACCCGCCACCCCACGGGCCCGCCCAGGTGGGACCCGTGGAGAGCAACATCGGGCATGACCGGTTCTGCGACGCCGTCGAGGCCGTGCGCGAGTACGTGTTCGCCGGCGACGCCTTCCAGGTGGTGCCCTCGCAGCGGTTCTCGGCCACCGTGGGGCTGGAGCCCTTCGCCGTGTACCGCGGCCTGCGCACCGTCAACCCGTCGCCCTACATGTTCTTCCTCGACTGCGGCGACGTGCAGTTGGCGGGCTCCTCGCCCGAGATGCTCGTGAAGGTGACCGACGGCGTGGTGGAGACCCGCCCCATCGCGGGCACCCGCCAGCGCGGGGCCGATCGCGCGGAGGACCAGGCGCTGGCCGACGAGTTGCTGTCCGATCCCAAGGAGCGCGCCGAGCACGTGATGCTGGTGGACCTGGGCCGCAACGACCTGG
>CAZEUE010000166.1:0-2847 GCA_964514615.1 uncultured Bifidobacterium sp.
CCCCGACGGCACCCTGGAGGGCGAGAACATTCCGCTCCGGTAAGGGGACAGTCCCAGCCCGGGGACAGTCCCAGCGCTGGGACTGTCCCCGGGCTCCCCCCGGCTCCGCTTCCTCGGGGTATCCCCATCGATTCCCGATGTGGCCTCGGCCGGAAGGGGGGTTTTGCCTCACCTGAGGTCGTGCGTGGCCCGCGCGGTGGGCACGCTAGGGCGCATGAACTCACACCTCCCCCGCTCCCGACGTTCGATTCGTGCCCTTGTGCTGGCCGGCGCCGGCGCCCTGGCCCTTGCCGCCGTCGCATCGCCCGCCGTTGCGCAGAACCGCATCGACGTCCAGCCCGGTCCCAACGCGACCGTGTCCAACATGTCGAATGCGGATGCCAACGGCAATCGCTACGTGGTGGGCCGCTTCACGGCCTTCAACGCCTGGGGTACCGGCTCGGGTGGCGTGGTGGACGGCACCACTGCCGCCGTGGACCGCACGTTCCCGAAGGTGAACGGCACGGTGTACGAGGTGATCTCCGATGGTCGCGGCGGCTGGTACGTGGGTGGCGACTTCTGGTGCGTGGGTGGCGATGCGGCCGCCGATGGCGACTGCACCGACCCCGATGAGTTCGTGCGCAACAAGTTGGTGCACCTGAACGCCGACGGCTCCGTGGACACGGCGTTCGCCAACCCCGGTATCCAGAACGGCGACGTGCGGGCGCTCGAGCTCGACGACCAGGGCGATGCCGATCCCTCCAACGACATCCTCTACGCGGGCGGCCGGTTCACCGTGGTGGGGCGTACGAATCCCACGCAGACCCGCAACCGGGCGGCGGCCTTCGACGCCTCGGGCGACCTGACCGCCTGGGACCCCAGCATCACCGGCGTGGCCCACGCCACCTCGCAGGTGCGTGACCTCGCGCTTGCCAGTGACGGCGTGATAATCGCCGGCGACTTCACCACCGTCGGCAGCGTCGGGGGGGCGGGTGGCACCGTGCGCGCCGGCGTGGCAAAGGTGCAGAAGACCGGGTCGGGGGCCCTCGTGAGCGCCTGGGACCCGCAGGTGGTGGACTCCAACGACACCCACGGCGAGATGCAGAACGTGCCCGAGGTGTTCGCGGTGGCCGTGGGGCATGGTCGCGTGTACATCTCCGGCCGCATCACCTCGATCGGCGGGTCCCCCCGCTGGCTCATGGGCGCGGTGGGCGAGACCTCCGCGGCCGTCGACACCTCCTGGAAGCCGGCGATCGATGGCATTCCCCAGACAATCATCCCCGTCGGCACGCTCGGCGCGGGCTCGGTGTACGTGTCGGGCGGCTTCGCCTGGACGGGCCTGTCTACTTACACCGGTGGCAACGGCATGTCCATCGACTCGAGCACCCAGCAGCTGCGCTGGAGGGTTGCCCAGCTCACCACGACCAACGGCGTGGCAACCGCCTGGAACCCCGGCAACAGCAGCATCACGGGAGTTCCCCAGGACATGGCCGTGGGCGCGAACGACGTCTACATCACCGGCAACATGACCATGGTGGGCGGCGAGATCCGCAGCCGCGCGGCGTCGTTCGACCGCACCACGGGCGGCCTCACCACCTGGGATCCGAACCTGGGCGGCGAGTGGTCGTATGCCATCGCCGAGAGCGGTGGCGACGTCTACATCGGCGGCGGCTTCAACGCCATGGGCGGCACCAAGCGCGAGGGCGTGGCCGGCTTCAACGAGTCCACGGGCGTGCTGACCAGTTTCGCCCCGTCGCTCGACAACGCCGCGCACGGCGTGGGCGTGATCGGCGACACGGTGTTCGTGTCGGGTGAGTTCACGCAGGCCCGGGGAATGGGCGGCAACCTGACCACCCGCCAGAAGGTGGCGGCGTTCGACGTGAACACGGGCGGGCTCGAGTCGTGGAACCCCAACACGGGCGCCAACACGTGGAACATGGCCATCGACCCCACGCGCGAGACGGTGTTCATCAGCGGCGACTTCAGCCTGGGCTCTCCCCCGGGTGGCGGGGCGCAGCGCTTCGGCATCGCGGCCGTCAACGGAAGTGATTCCTGCGTCGAGAACTGGACCTCCGCGTGCGTGCGCAACTGGAACCCCGACATGCGCACCGACGCCAACGGCAACACCAGCGGCGGCGCGATGTCGGTGAACGGCGACTTCCTCTACTTCGCCGGGCACTTCGGATCGGTCAGCGGTGACGCCGACCACAACCGCCTGGGCAAGGTGAAGATCACCGAGGCGTGCCTCGAGACCTTCACGGCCGCGAACTGCGTTGACGCCGACTGGAAGCCGTGGATCATCGGCCGGGGCAACATCAACGCCGTGACCCCCGATCGTTGCTGCACGGCCACCATCAATGCGCGCAACGACCGCATCTACATCGGCGGCTTCTTCCAGTGGCTCGAGAACCCGCAGCAGTCGAGCGACCGTCAGGTGCGCAACTACGCCGCTGCGCTCGACCCCGCCACCGGCGCCCTGCTGCCGTGGAACCCCAACGTCGGCGGGGTGGTGAAGGGCATCGCCGTCACCAACTCCAACGTGTACTTCTCGGGGTCGTTCAGCAACATCGCCGGACAGTCGCGCAGGCTGCTGGGCGCGGTCAGCGAGGCCACGGCCGAGCTCCAGCCCTGGAATGCCGCGGCGGTGGGCACGGAGATCTTCAGCCTCATCGCGGCCAACGACACCCTTTATGCCGGCGGTGCCTTCAGCTCGGTGAACGGGCGGCCCAACTACAACTTCGCGCGCATCGCGCCCACCACCATCACGGTGGGCGTGGGCGGCACGGGGTCGGGCACCGTGCAGGCGGCGTCCATGGGAATCTCGTGTGGCGTGGCCACGTGCGCCAATCAGGTGCTGGAGGGCACGGA
>CAZEUE010000167.1:0-2834 GCA_964514615.1 uncultured Bifidobacterium sp.
AACAAGCCGTTCTGCGACGGCAGCCACTCGCGCGAGGGGTGGACCTCGCAGTAGCGGGAGTGCCTAGGCGCCCGCGGTGGTGAGGCGGGCGATCTGCGAGAGACCCTCGGCGGCCACGGTGGCCTGCCCCAGCTCGTCCGGATCCGACACGGGGATCTCCCCGTGCTCCACCGCGCGCGCCAGGTCGAGCGCGGCCTCGATCGCCCGGAGGTGGTCGGCCGTCAGGGCCACCACCACCGCGTGCTCGTCGGTGTGCTCGATACGGTTCCTCATACGCCGTATGGTTGCGCGGCGGGCCCGAAAAGTCACGGGGATCGGTGCCTGCGTGCCATGCGCGCAACTTGTCAGTTTCGTCACGAGGTACCCGGCAGGCGTTAGGGTGCCCGCATGGAACTCCGACGCTTTGGTTCGACCGACCTCAGGGTGTCGCCGCTGTGCCTGGGCACGAACGTGTTCGGGTGGACGTGCGACGAGGCCACCTCATTCGCCGTGCTGGATGCCTACGTGGAGGCCGGCGGGAACTTCCTCGACACCGCCACCGTGTACTCCACCTGGGTGCCCGGCAACCATGGCGGCGAGTCCGAGGCCATCATCGGCCGGTGGCTGGCCGCGCGCGGTCGCCCCGACGGCCTGGTGATCGCCACGAAGGTGGGCTACCCGGGCGACCCGCACATGCGCGCGGGGCTCGACCGCGCCAACGTGCGCGAGGGCATCGAGGGCTCGTTGTCGCGCCTGGGCGTGGACAAGGTGGAGCTCTACTACGCGCACCAGGACGACCAGGCGATCCCGCTGGCCGAGGCGCTGGTGAACCTGGACGAGCTGAAGGACGAGGGCCTGGTGGACCATCTGGCGGCGTCCAACTACTCCGCGGGCCGGCTGGCCGAGGCGCTGGCGGTGAGCGACGCCGAGGGCCTTGCCCGCTTCGAGGGATTCCAGCCGCACTTCAACCTGCTGGAGCGCGCCGACTACCAGGGCGACGCCGAGCGCGTGTGCGTGGAGCAGCACATCGGCGTGGCCCCGTACTTCACGCTTGCCCGTGGCTTCCTCACCGGCAAGTACCGGCCTGGCCAGGACCTGCCCGCCACGCCACGCGCCGCGGGCATCTCGACGGCGTACCTGAATGACCGGGGCTGGGGGATGCTGGCCGTGCTCGACGACGTCGCCGCCACCCATGGGGCAACCCCGGGCCAGGTGGCCCTGGCGTGGCTCATGCGGTACCCGGGCGTGGTGAGCCCCATCGCCAGCGCCACGGCCCCCGAGCAGGTGCGCGAGATCATGGGCGCGGTGGCGCTGCAGTTGACCGACGACGAGTTCGCCCGCCTGGACGCCGCGGGACGTTGATCCCCCGCGGTGCGTTCACGTTGCGAACGCGGTGCGGGTCATGTACCAATCCCCATCCTCCCGAGGCGGGTCCGTAAACGGATTCGCGCCTCGGGAACCGCGTGATGCGTTGATGAACCTTCGCCCGACATCCACCCTTACGACACCCCGCCCGGAGGCGCGCGACTAGCGCGCCGCACGCGGGACCGAACGGAAGAGCGAGATGGCCACGACTGAAACGCCGCGCATGGTCGTTGGGGTACCCCGGGAGAACCGCGCGGGCGAGACCCGCGTGGCGCTCACGCCCACCGCCCTGCCGCAGCTCATGAAGGCCGGATTCGATGTGGTCATCGAGTCCGGTGCCGGCGATGCCGCCGGCTACCCCGATTCCGCCTTCGCGGATCGCGGCGCCCGAATCGGCAGCCGCGACGACGCCTTCGCCGCCGACGTGCTGGTGCAGGTGAACGTGATGGACGCCGACCCGGCCAGCGCCGACGTGGGCAAGCTGCGCCAGGGCCAGGTGGTGGTGGGAGCCGTGGCGCCGTTCGCGCGGCCCGAGATGGTGAAGGCCATCGCCGGAACGGGCGCCACGCTCTTCGCGCTCGAACTGGTGCCGCGCACCACGCGCGCGCAGTCCATGGACATCCTGTCGTCGCAGGCCGCGGTTGCCGGCTACAAGGCCGTGCTCATCGCCGCCGCCGAGCTCCCCAAGATGTTCCCGCTGCTCACCACGGCGGCGGGCACCATCGCGCCTGCGAAGGTGTTCATCGTGGGCGCGGGCGTGGCGGGCCTTGCGGCCATCGCCAACTCGCGCCGCCTTGGCGCGCTGGTGGAGGCCTACGACGTCCGCCCCGCGGCACGCGAGGAGGTGGAGTCGCTGGGCGCCCGGTTCGTGGAGCTGCCCCTCGAGACGGGCCAGGGGGAGGGTTCGGGCGGCTACGCCACGCAGCTCTCCGAGGAGACCATCAAGAAGCAGCAGGAGCTGATGGCCAAGACCGTGGCCGCCAGCGACGTGGTCATCACCACCGCGCAGGTCCAGGGCAGCACGGCGCCGGTCATCATCACCACCGAGATGGTGAAGGGCATGGCCCCCGGCTCGGTCATCGTGGACCTCGCCGCCGAGCAGGGCGGCAACTGCGAGCCCACCGTGCCCGGGGAGGTGGTGGACGTGGACGGCGTGAGGGTGATCGGCGTGGTCAACCTGCCCGGCGACATCCCCGTGCACTCCAGCCAGCTCTTCGGCAAGAACGTGGCCAACTTCCTGGGCCTGATGGTGGTCGATGGAGCGCTGGACCCCGGCGTCGACGACGACGTCATCAGGGAGAGCGTGGTCGCAATGGGCGGCGACGTGGTCAACAACCGCGTGCGCGAGGCACTGGGCATGGAGAAGCTGCCCGAGCCCGAGCCACCGGCGCCCGAGCCGGAGCCCGCGGAGGACGACACCCCGGCTGAGGAGGCCGCCAAGTGAACGTCAGCACCGAATTCATCATGACGGGGCTCTTCGTGTTCGCCCT
>CAZEUE010000168.1:0-2741 GCA_964514615.1 uncultured Bifidobacterium sp.
TCGACGACACCCAGGTGTTCCGCATCGACCACTTCCTGGGCAAGGAGGCCGCGCAGAACATCCTTGCGTTCCGCTTCGCGAATGGCCTGTTCGAGCCCATCTGGAACCGGCAGCACATCGATCACGTGCAGGTGGACGTGGCGGAGTCGCTCACCGTCGAGGGGCGCGGCGACTTCTACGAGGGCACCGGTGCGTTCCGCGACATGGTGGTGACGCACCTCTTCCACGTGCTGGCGTTCGTGGCCATGGAGCCACCGACCGCCCTCGCCCCCGAGGCGATCGGCGAGGAGAAGGACAAGGTGTTCCGGTCCATGCGCCCGCTGGACCCGGGGGCGGTGGTGCGCGGGCAGTACGCGGGCTATCGGGATGATCCGTCGGTGGCCCGCGACTCGTCCACAGAGACCCTGGTGGCGCTGCGGTGCGAGATCGACAACTGGCGATGGGCGGGCGTGCCGTTCTACCTGCGCACCGGCAAGGCCATGCCCGAGGGGCTGCGGATCATCTCGATCGCCTTCAAGGAGCCTCCACGTTCGATGTTCCCGGCCGGCGCGGGGCTCGACGGCGCCGGGCCGGACCACCTCACCTTCGACCTCGCCGAGGCCAGCCGGTTGTCGTTGTCGTTCTACGGCAAGCGCCCCGGCCCGGGCATGCGCCTGGCCAAGCAGAGCATGCAGTTCTCGATGCAGGAGGACGACCTGCATCGGGACGTGCTCGAGGCCTACGAGCGGCTGATCTACGACGCCATGTGCGGCGACCGCACGCTGTTCACCTCGGCGGCCGGCGTGGAGCGCCTCTGGGAGGTGTCGGCGCCCCTGCTGAACGACCCTCCCGACCTGCACCCCTACCCGGCGGGGTCATGGGGCCCCGACGGCGTGCACGACCTGATCGCCCCGCGCGCATGGCGCCTGCCATTCCGCCGCCGCTGGCGCGAGGTGGCCTGATGCGCACCCCGGTGCCAGGCACTTAACCGTTTGCGTCCGCAAACGGTTAAGTGCCTGGCACCGGGGTGGCCCGGCCCCTGCCCCCAAGGGCATCAGTGCGCGGCCACGCCCGCCGGCTTTGGGCCCGTGAGGCGCGGGGCGAACAGCGAGATGATGGCCCCCAGCAGCAACACGCCCGCGGCCACCAGTACCGCGGGGTTGAGGCCGTCCACGTAGGATTGCCCGCTGGCGTACGAGCCGGTGGCGGTGAAGATTGCCGTCATCACGGCGATGCCCATGGCGCCGCCCACCTCGCGGACGGTGTTGTTGGTGCCGGAGGCCTTGCCGATGTCCACCTGCTCCACCGACTGCACCAGCAGGTTGGACACCGGCGCGAAGACCATGGACATGCCGAAGCCGGCGAGCAGGAAGCCCCCGAACAGGCCCAGGTACGAGATGCCGGGCGTGATGGCCAGGCCCATCCACAGGAACGCCCCCGACATGATGAACAGGCCCGCAACCATGAACGGACGTGCGCCCACCCGGTCGCTGAATGCCCCGGCGAGCGGCGCGATGAACATGGGCATGATGGTCCACGGCAGCACCTTCAGGCCGGCCTCGAATGGGCTGTCGCCCTGCACCGTCTGCAGGAACTGCGCCAGGAAGAACACGGCGCCGAACAACCCGAAGTACAGGCACACCGCCGCCGCGTTGGCCACGTTCAGCCCGCGGTTGCGGAAGAACCTGAGCGGCAGCATGGGGTGCGTGGCGCGGGACTCCCACCACAGGAACGCCAGCACGAACACCACTCCGCCGATGAGCGTGCCGAGGATCTCGGGCGACCCCCACCCGGCCTCGTTGCCGCGCACGATCCCGTAGACGATGCCGAACACGCCGACCGCCGCCAGCACCATCCCCGCCAGGTCCAGCCCCGTGTCGGGGCCGTGCGACTCGCGGATCCTCCACATGGTCAGCGCGGCCGCCACGACGCCGATGGGCACGTTGATCCAGAAGATCCAGTGCCAGGAGATACCGTCGACGATGGCACCGCCCACCACCGGGCCGGCGGCCACCGCCAGCCCCGAGATGCCCGACCAGATGCCGATGGCGAACCCGCGCTTGCCGGGCGGGAAGGCGTCGGCCAGCAGGGTGAGGGACAGCGGCAGCACGGGAGCGGCGCCCAGGCCCTGCAGCGCCCGGAAGAAGATGAGCCATTCGATGCTGGGCGCCAGGGCGCAGCCCGCGGAGGCGGCGGCGAAGATGATGAGGCCGATCGCGAATACCCGCCGCCGGCCGAAGCGGTCGCCCAGGGCCGCCCCGGTGAGCAGCAGTACGGCGAACGCAAGGGTGTACGCGTTGACCACCCACCCGAGGGTCTCCACCGATGCGCCCAGGTCCACGCGGATCACCGGCAGGGCCGTGGTGACCACCAGGTTGTCGAGGGTCACCATGAAGAGGCCGATGCCCGTGAGCACCAACGCCCAGATGTGTGCGCTCTTCGACCCTCCGGACGGCGTGGCGGGAGCGTCTGCGGTCATGGCGGATCACCGTACTCGCTCCCCGGCGGGCGGGTCAGCGGGTACCATGTTATTGCACATGCAAGCAATTGGCGAGGAGACCCCCGCATGGCAGACGGCGCTGACATCAGCCTGAAGGAGAACGGGCCCATCCTGGTGACCGGCGAGTTCACGCTCACGGGCGAGGACGGCCAGCCGTTCACCGACCTGAACCCCACCATCGCGCTGTGCCGCTGCGGCCTGAGCGCCAACAAGCCGTTCTGCGACGGCAGCCACTCGCGCGAGGGGTGGACCTCGCAGTAGC
>CAZEUE010000169.1:0-2652 GCA_964514615.1 uncultured Bifidobacterium sp.
GATCGCCGGCTCGTTCGAGGGCAACGGGAACTTCTCGTTCACCGGCACCGGCGTTCTGGACATCGCCGGCTTCGACCTCGACATGCAGGTGACCGCGTCGAAGCAGGGGGCCGACGTGAACGTCGCGGGCGCCGCCGGGCTGGCGCTCGGCGGTACCACCGTCGCCCTCTCGGGCGCCTTCGGCGAGGACGGCGGCGCGCCCACCACCAAGCTGTCGGCCTCCGTGACGGGGCTGAACCTCGGTGGCTTCGATGTGGGCAACGCCACGGTGACGCTGCTGCAGACCCCGCAGGAGATGGGCCTCTCCGCCGACATCGCCATGTCGGTCGGCGCACCGGAGGCGACGGTGTCGGCCAACGGCACCGTGTCGTTCGTGGAGTCGCTCGCCGGCGGCGCACCGCTCTTCCACGGCTCGCTCGACGGCGGGCTCAGCATCCCGGCGCTCGGGGGCCTGGGGGCCAGCCTCACCGCGACGTTCAACGACTGCGCGAACACCGACTGCACGCAGCCGGGCCCGGCCAGCCTCACGATGGACGGCAGCCTCAGCGCGGGCGGGTTCTCGTTTGACATCGACACGAGCGTGTCGACCTCCGGCGCCTTCAGTGCCTCGGCGGACTCGACCGGGCAGGCCTGCTCCGGAACCGCCGACCTGGGGGTGGTGGAGCTGAACGCCTGCTTCGGCTACACGATCTCGCTGTTCGTCGGCAGCAACGCGCCCTACGGGCAGCTCGGGACATCGGCCTTCGCCAACGTGCAGGAGCGCAACTGGAGCAAGTCGGGCCCCTGGTGGAAGGTGTGGTCCGGATGGGGCTGGAGCAGCTGGCGCGACCTCGACGTCGGAATCGGCGCCGACGTGCAGCTCGACCCCTTCAAGGTCTGCGTGGACGTGCTGGGCGCCAACCTCTGCGCGTAGTCGCACCACGCCCGGACGGGCCCGTCGTCGTGCGGTCAGTCCGCCGGCAACGTCACCACGGCGCGCAGCCCGGGTTCCCCCGGGGAGTCCTCGAGCCGTACGGTGCCGCCGGAGCCCTCCACCAGCCGCTGCACGATGGCCAGCCCCAGGCCCGATCCGGCTCCGGGCTCGGACGACGGCGACCGCCAGAACCGATCGAACGCATGCGCCTTCTCGTCGTCGTTCATCCCCGGCCCGGAGTCGGTGACCGAGACCGCGATGGCTCCCCCTGCGCGACGCGCGGTGATGTCCACCCCGGGGACTGTCCCCGGGCCGGGGACTGTCCCCGCGGCCCCCACCGCGTTGTCCACCAGGTTGTCGATCACCTGCTCCAGCAGGCCCTCCGGCAGCCGGGCCCAGAGCGCGGGCTGCACGTCCGCCGATATCTCCACCCCCTGCTCCGCGGCGAGGTCCTGCCAGGCCTCCGCGCGCGCCGCCACCAGCTGCGACACATCGATTCGCTCGAGCGGCGCATCACCACGCTCGGCGCGCGCGAGCGCAAGCAGGCTGTCGACCAGCGACGACAACCGCTCCACCTCGGCCACCGCCGCCCGGGCGTCGTCGTCCGCGCCGGGGCCCGCCTGGGCCGCCAGGTTCTCGATGCGCAAGCGCATGCCGGTGAGCGGCGTGCGCAGCTGGTGCGACGCATCGGCAACGAAGGCCTCCTGCGCGCCCACCAGCTCCTCCACCTGGGCCACCATCGCGTTGAACCGGTGCGCCAGCGCCTGTACCTCGGGGGGCCCCGAGTGCTCCGGGGCGCGCGCCGACAGGTCGCCCGCGCCCACGGCCTGCGCGGTGTCCTCCAGCCGTGCGAGCGGTCGCGCCACCCACCGGGCGATCAGCCACCCCACCAGGGCCACCGCCAGCAGGGTGATCACCCCCACCGCGGCGAGGATGAGCCAGTACGACCGCGCTTGCGCCGCTACCTCGGACGCCGGGTAGGTGAGGCGCACCGACCCGTAGATGGTGCCGCTCGCCGCCACGGGCACCGCCACGTACAGCAGGTCGGTGCCCAGGGTCTCGGAGTACCGGCGCCCGGTGGCCACCACGCCGTCCAGGGCGCGCTGCACCTCGGGGCGCGTGCGCAGGGTGCGCTCGCCCGGCGCAGGCGGGTCGGTGTCGGCCACCACGGTGCCCGCGGCGTCGGTCACCGCCACGCGGGCGCCGGTCTCGGCGCTGTAGCCCTCGGCGATGCGCCCGATCTGCGCCTGCCCCGCCGGCGATGGATTGCGCTCGGCATCCTGCACCAGCGATGCCACCACCCCGGCATCGCGCTCCATGCGCAGTAGCAGGTCCTGCTCGAGGTTGTGCTCGTGCGTGATGCCCAGCGGCACCATCAGCACCGCCAGCACCACGATGGTGAGCACCAGGTAGCCGGCGACGATGCGCCTGGTCACCCCGCCGGCGCTCCCAACCGGAACCCCACGCCCCGCACCGTCTCCACCCACGCCGGGTCTCCCAGCTTGCGACGCAGGGACGACACGTGGACGTCGATCGCCTTGGTCTGCACGGCCCAGGTGGTGCCCCACAGGCGCCGCAGCAGGTCGTCGCGGCTCACCACCGCGCCGGGGTCCTGCATGAGCATCGAGAGGATGTCGAACTCGCGGGGCGTGAGGTGCACTTCCTCGCCATCCATCTCCACCCGCCGCGAGCGCAGGCTCACCGACAACGGTCCGGCCGTCAACTCGTCCACCTCGCCG
>CAZEUE010000170.1:0-2644 GCA_964514615.1 uncultured Bifidobacterium sp.
GAGCATGGCGCGGCGCTCGTCGAGCCAGCCACGCTGCGCGGCGGCCTTCACCATCGCGTACTCGCCGCTCACGTGGTACGCGGCCACCGGCAGGTCGGTGGCCGCGCGCACCTGCCGGATGACGTCCAGGTACGTGGCCGCGGGCTTCACCATCACCATGTCGGCGCCCTCGGCCTGGTCGGCCAGCACCTCACGTACGGCCTCGCGCGCATTGGGCGGGTCCATCTGGTAGCCACGGCGGTCGCCGTGGCCGGGCGCCGATCCGGCGGCCTCGCGGAACGGCCCGTAGAAGGCCGATGCGTACTTCGCCGAGTACGCCATGATCGCCACGTCGCCGTGCCCGGCGTCGTCGAGCCCGTCGCGTATGGCCGCCACGCGGCCGTCCATCATGTCGCTGGGGGCCACGATGTCGGCCCCGGCATCGGCGTGGCTCACGGCCGTGCGCGCCAGCACCTCGAGGGACGGATCGTTGGCCACCTCGCCGTGGGCATCGAGCAGCCCGCAGTGGCCGTGGTCGGTGTAGGCGCACAGGCACACGTCGGTGATGACCACCAGGTCGGGCAGCGACTGCTTGAGCGCCCGCACGGCCTGCTGCACCACGCCGTCGTCGGCGTGGGCCGACGTGGCGAGCGGATCCTTGTGATCGGTGACGCCGAACAGCAGCACGCCACCAATGCCGGCAGCCCGGGCGATGCGGGCCTGCTCGACCAGCAGGTCGGGCGACAGCCGCGCGACCCCCGGGAGGGCATCCACCGGCTGGCGAACCCCGATGCCCTCCACGGCGAACATCGGCAGCACCAGCTGCGACGGCCGGGGCACCACTTCGCGCACGAGTCGCCGGATGCCGTCGGTGCGGCGGAGCCTGCGGTGGCGCACGGCGGGGAATCCGCCCGTGGTGATGCCCGCGTGGGTGATGGGAGCCTGCACGGGGGCGAGTGTATCGTCGGTTCCATGCCCCACGCGGTCGATCCGGAGCTGCTCGGTGCGGTCGGCCTCGCCCCCCGCCAGGTGCTGCAGGGCTACGTGCAGGGCCTGTTCCCCATGGACCAGGCGGGCGCCCAGGGCCCGGTGGGCTGGTACCTGGCCGATCCACGGGCGGTGATCCTGCCGGCGGAGGCCCGCGTGCCCGCCACCGTGCGCCGCATGGTGCGCCGGCATGGCTACGAGCTGCGGGTGGACGCGGCATTCGCCGAGGTGGTGCGCGCCTGCGGGGGCGATCGCGACGGCGAGTGGCTCACCCCCCGCCTGGCGGCCGCGTACGACGCCCTGCACGCGGCCGGGGCGGCGCACAGCGTGGAGGCCTGGGAGGGGGGGCGCCTGGTGGGCGGCCTGTTCGGGGTATGGATTCGCGGCCTGATGACCGCCGAGAGCATGTTCCACCGCGCGCCCGACGGCGGCAATGCGGCGCTGGCCGGCCTGCTCGCCGTGGCGGCCGATCGGGGCGCCACGCTCATCGACGTGCAGATGCACTCGCCCCATGTGGCGCGGTTCGGCGCCCGCGAGGTGACGCATGCGGAATTCATGCGCCTGCTGGGGGAGGCCCTGCAGATGCCCGGAGGCGGGTAGGCGTCAGGCGTGCATGCGCCGGCCGAGGGCCACGCCCGCGGCCACGCCGTACACCAGGGCCACCGCGGCCAGCACGCCCATGCCGGCGTACGTGGAGGCCGTCACCTCGGGGTCCACCAGCAGCCCCTGGAAGGTGCGTGCCGCAGGCCCGAAGCCCGCGAGCGCGCTGGCCCAGTAGGCGATGTCGTTGCCCGGGATGAGGGCGATCACGGCCAGGGGCAGCGCCAGCATGAGGCCCGCGAGCAGGGCCGTGCGGGTCTCGCGGGCGAGGGCCCCGATGAGGAGGCCGAATGCGCCTGACGCCAGGCCCGCGAGCAGCAGGGCGGGCAGCCAGAGCAGCCACCTGCCCACGGTGACCGAGGTGGTGAGGGCCACTACCCCGAGCAGCACGAACCCCACGACCGTGCATGCGATGGCCGCGAGCAGGGCCTTCTGCGCCACGATGGTGCCCGCCCCGGCGAGCCCGCGCCCCAGGCGCGACAGCACGTGGTCCTCGCGTTCGGCCGACAGCAGGGCGGCGGCAAGCAGCACGCCCACCAGGCCGATGCCCACCACCAGCGCCCCGGCGATGCCCAGCGCCGACAGTGGTTCGCGCCCGGGCGCGCCCTCGCGGATCTCGAGTCGGATGGGGCTGGCGATGGCCTGCGCGGCCGGCTTGGCCAGCTCGAGGTTGCTGCCCACCCCGCTGATGTAGTCGCGCAGCGGCTCCAGCCGGTCGGCCAGTGCCCCCCGCCCGTCGCGTCGCAGCTGCGCCTGCACGCGCCGGAGCTCGCGATCGCTCTGCGCCAGCCCCAGCAGCGTGCCCGACCGGCCGAAGATCCCCACCGTGCCGCCATCCTGGATGAGGTCCACCAGGTCGAGCACCTGCGTGACGTACGCGGTGGCGAGCGCCTGGTTCAGGCGGAACACGGCCGACTCGAGGTTGCGCTCGATGGCCTGCGCCTCGATGGGCGATCGCGGGTTGGTGGCCAGCCGGAGCACGGGCGGCTTGAGGCCGGACTGCAGGTCGGCGATGAACCCCCGGGGCACGGTGAGCACGGCGCTCACGCGGCCATCGGCCAGGGCCTCCTCGGCCTGC
>CAZEUE010000171.1:0-2622 GCA_964514615.1 uncultured Bifidobacterium sp.
GAGCTCGTATGCGGAGCGGTATGCGCGGGCGGCGGCAGGCGGGGAGACCGACGCGAGGCAGGCGCATCTGGCGCTCCAGGCTCTTCAGCCGGGATAGGCGGAGCGTCGCCTAGGTGCTGCCCTCGGTCCCCTGGGCGTCGATCCATGCAAGTACCGCCGCCACGCGGGGGCTGACGCCATCGTCATCTGCCAGCCCGAGCCGCTGGAAGATGGAGCCGATGTTCTTCTCGACCGCGCTCCGCGATATGCCCAACTGCGCCGCGATGGCCGAGTTCGATCGGCCGCGGGCCATGAGCGCGAGGACGTCCCGCTCGCGCGGGGTGAGGCGCTCCACCCCCGTGACCCGTTCCTCGAGCATGCCCGCCACGATCACCGGGTCGATCACCACCCGCCCCGCGCGCACCTCGTCGATCACGCGTGCCAGCGCGCCCGGCTCGGCGATGCCCTCCTTCACCACATACGCGCGGCCCCGCGCACCGCCGGAGAACAGTCGCTCTGCCAAGCCGGCGTCGCGGTGCTGGCTCAACACGACCACGCCGACGTCCGGCATCTCCGCCGACAGCGTGATGGCCGCCTGCACGCCCTCGTCGTGACCACCCGGTGGCATCCGGATGTCCGTGACGACGACGTCCGGGTTGGTCCGATGCACGGCGTCGATAAGCGATGGGAGGTCGTCGGCGACGCCCACGACCTGAACGGCGTCAATGGCCGATGCAAGCGCCAGCAGGCCACTGCGCGTGAGCCCGCAGTCCTCGGCAACCACGATGCGCGCGGGGGCGGCCATCAGGGTGCGGCGTCCACTTCGGCAAGGGCATGGGCCGGCACCAGCACGCGCACCCGGAAGCCGCCCGGCGCCCAGGTGGCCTCGGCGGTGGCGTGCAGGCTGGCCGCCCGATCGGCGATGCTGGCCGGGGTGGTGGCGGGCCGCCATGCCGATGGCGGAATGCCGCCCTCATCCTGCAGCGCGTCGAACTCCAGCGACCCGGCAGCGGTCATCCGCACCACGATTCGCAGCGGCGCCCCGGGCGCCCCGTGCTTCATCGCATTCTGGATGCACTCGAGCCCGATGAAGTTCAGGTGCCGGCACGCGACGTGCCCAACTTCTGGGCCCTGATCCACCGAGACATCGACGGGGACCGTGGCCCGCTCGCCCGCTGCGCTGAGCTCCAACTGGAGGTGCTCCAGGGAACGGGCGCCGGCCCCGGAGGCGACGACGGACCCACGGGCGCGCTCCAGGGCCAACTCGGCATCCAGCGCTAACTGATCGACCGCCAGTCGGGCGGCACCGGGGTCGGATACCGCCATGGCCTGCAGAGCGCCAATCCGGTAGCGCAGTGCGATGAGGTGCTGCTGCATTCCGTCGTGCAGGTCGCGCTCGATCCGCCGCCGCTCGTCGTCCCGTGCGCGATCGGCCATGTCCCGCATGGTCGCCTCGAATGCATCGATCTCCGCGCGTAGGGCCGCGCGCTCCGCCGCGGCCACCAGTGCCTGCCGGGCATCATCCACGCACTCTCGGTGGCTCGCGAGGTCCGACTCGGCGAGCACCACCATGGGACCGGACGTGCCATCGCGGGACAGCTCGATCCCCGCGCGTCCCGACGCGAGCACTGACCCATGCGGCAGGACCTCCACGCCGGTGATTCCCAGGCCCCGCTCCATGGCACCCGGAATGTCACCCAGCGCATCGACGCGCGCGAGTTCCGAGGCCAGGGTGGCGCCGCCCCGGGGGCTCGCCATGCCGGAACGCCCCACGCCCACCAGGATGGCGATGCAGAGCAGCACCACCACCGGTGCGGGATGATCCACCTCGCCCCGCCCCCCGGGCGCGGACGCCGCGGCGATCTGGATGACAGCGGCCACGCTGGTGACGACCGCCAGCACTCCCGCGTACGCGGCCATGGGGGTCAGTGCACGCCGTACGCCGCCGCGGGCCCGGCGGGCCCGCGCGATGACCGCCACGGCGACGGCGATTGAGGCCAGCATGAGCACCACGGCAAGGGCCGTCTCGAGCGCACGAGCGGCGCCCGGCGCGGGCATGACCGCCAGCGGGTCGTCGGTGCACAGCCGCGCGTCGCACAGGCGCCCGGCAAGCCCGCCGGGCAGGTCCGGGACCATCGCCACCAGCAGCACGGACACCGCCGCGGCGGCGATGGTGAGCCACCTGGCGAACGCCTCGAGGGAACCCGCCCGGGCCTGTCCGCGGAGACGCCCCGGGAAGGTCAGGACCAGTGCGAGCACGGCCGGCGTCAGCAGCGTGAGTACCCCACCGAATGCCCCGGACGTTGCCTGCGTGGCAGCGAGCGCCGGGAGGATCGCAAGCCCAAGGCCGGTCACGAACAGCGCACGGGTCCACAGGCGATCCAGCGGCAGGCGCGCGAGGAACGTCGCCGTGCCCAGCATGATCAGCGCCATCGGCACGATGGCCCGCAGGGAAGCGGGCACGCCATCACCCGTGCGCGCCACCGATGCAATGAGCACCGCAACGGAGGCCACCAGCACGGTGGCCCCCGATGCGGCGTACCAGCGCCATGCTCCGGGGGGTTCGGGCCTCACGTCCATGGTGCCCCGCAGCGTAGCCCCCGCCCGCTAGCCGGTAACCCGGGCCCGCGCGGGGCGGGGGCT
>CAZEUE010000172.1:0-2475 GCA_964514615.1 uncultured Bifidobacterium sp.
GCAGCGTAGCCCCCGCCCGCTAGCCGGTAACCCGGGCCCGCGCGGGGCGGGGGCTGATGCGGATGGCCGCAGAGCGCGTGGTGGTGCGCGCCGGGTCGGCCGAGGCCGAGCGGGTGGTGCCGGTGATGCGGCGCGTGACGGTGCGGGTGCCGACCGCACGCAGGGTGACCACCTTCGTTACCGAGCGGCCGGCGGCGATGTCACCCACGCGGAAGCACAGCGTGCGGCCCGATCGCAGCGCGCCGTTGCGGCGCACGATCGAGAAGTTCGAGGGCAGCCTCAGGCACGAGGTGGTGCTCGAGGCGGTGACGCTGCCGGTGTTGCGCGCGCGGATGCCCACGCGCAGGGTCTGGCCGGACCTCAGGCGGGTGCGGCTCGGCAGCACCACCGGGCTGAGGGTGGTGGAGGTTGGGGCGGTGGCGGCGGTCGCCGCAGAGGCCGGCGCCGCAGGGATGACAGCGAGAGTCACGGCCTCAGATGCCGCTGAGGGTCGTGACGTACCGGTTGCGTTGGTGGCCGTCACGGTGACGGTGTACGTGGTGCCGTTGGCGAGCCCCGTGATGGTGCATGACGTCCCCGCCGTGGTGCAGGTCGCGCCCCCGGGCGATGCCGTGGCCGTGTAGGAGATGATCGCCGAACCGCCCGTCACGACCGGGGCGTTCCAGGAAACCACCGCCTCAGTATTCCCAGGGGTCACGGTGACGTTGGTCGGCGCGCCCGGCGCAGTCAGCGGCTGGACCTTCGCAGCGAAGATGTCGCTGCTGCCGGCCGCCACCAGGGTGGTCGCGCCGAAGGTGGCCGTGCCCGCGAAGGGCCCGGCCACGACGGACGAGCCATCCGGCAGGGCGCTGACGGAGTACGCGTAGTCGTTCCCTGTGCCGCCCGCCTGCGTGGCCCATGCAAAGGATCCCATGGGGTCCAACTCGGCGGTGAAGGCATCGCGGCCACCCGCGCTCGTGAAGGTGGTGGCGCCGAAGGTGGCCGTGCCCGAAAACCCCCCTGCAACCACAGACGATCCATTGACGTCGGTGCTCACGCCGAGGGCGTAGTCGTTCCCTGTGCCGCCCGCCTGCGTGGCCCATGCAAAGGATCCCATGGGATCCAACTTGGCGACGAAGGCATCATCGAGGCCGGCGCTCGTGAAGGTGGTGGTGCCGAAGGTGGCCGTGCCCGCAAACCACCCGGCAACCACTGACGATCCATCGACGTTGGTGCTCACGCCGAAGGCGGCGTCGTTCCCTGTGCCGCCCGCCTGCGTGGCCCATGCAAAGGATCCCATGGGATCCAACTTGGCGACGAAGGCATCATTGCTGCCCGCGCTCGTGAGGGTGGTGGTGCCGAAGGTCGCGCTGCCACCAAAGTTCCCGACGACGACGGCCGAGCCGTCTGCGAACGCATCCAGGCCCTCGGCGAAGTCGGCGCCGGCACCACCCGCCGATGTCGCCCATGAAAAGGATCCCGACGCGCTCACCATCGCAATGAGGACGTCCGTGCTGCCAAGGCTGGTGAGGGTGGTGGAGCCAAACGTCGCGGCCCCGCTGAAGCCGCCGGCCACGACGGCTGATCCGTCTGGGAGGGTGCTGAGGGCAATGACGCCGGCGTACCCGCTGCCGCCACCGCGCGTGGCCCACGCGAAGGTGCCATCGGGGTTGACCTTCGCGACGAATACATCCTCACCTCCGGCGCTGGTAAGTGACGTGGAGCCGAAGGTGACGGTGCCACTGAAGCTGCCGCCCACGATGGCCGATCCGTCTGCGAGGGTGCTGACGGAGTAGGCGTAGTCGTTTCCTGTGCCGCCCGCCTGCGTGGCCCAGAGGAAAGACCCATCGGGACCGACCTTCGCGACATAGGCGTCCCTCCCGCCGCTGCTGGTGAAGGTCGTGGACCCGAAGTTGACAGTCCCGTTGAAGTATCCGGCCACGATCGATGAGCCATCGGTGAGCGTGCTCACTGACCGACCAACGGTAGCTGCCCCTCCACCACCCGCAGAGATGGCCCAGGGCACCACGACGGTGGCGGGTGATGTCGCTGCGCCGATCCCCAGCGAGACGATGGCCACGACGGCGGCGGGGAGATGACGGCCACCCGGCATTCACCGACCTTACCAATCAGAATCGAATCAATGCGGAACCACGTCACCGAAGCCACGCCCGTGCGGCCCGTGCGCTCACCAGCGAACGCATCGTGGTCTTCCTCGACGCCGAACGCGCACTCGACGTCCGTCCCCTGCACCAAGTACGCGTCGACGACGCCCACGGACTCCGTCATTCCCATGTCCAGGAGCGTCTGCACGCACTGAACACACAACGGACCGCCTGCGATCGGAGCTGCCGGCGGGTGGGCGTGGCCAAGCCCGGGGTGTACCGCGAGTTCGGAGGCCAGGACGGCCTGCTGGCTGCGGCCATCGACCGGTACCGCAAGCAGGTGGTGCTGCCCCTGCTGGACCTGATCGACTCCGACCGGCCGTTCATGGAT
>CAZEUE010000173.1:0-2462 GCA_964514615.1 uncultured Bifidobacterium sp.
AGTCGCCGAGGGCGGGGACGTCGTCGAACAGCACGTCGGCGTCGGCGATGGCACTTGAGGGGAAGAAGCCCCAGGTCACACCCACTGTGGTCACCCCCGCGGCGCGGCCGGCGGCGATGTCGAACGGGGCGTCGCCCACATAGCAGGCGTCGTCGGCCGAGGCGCCGAGCAGCTCAAGGCCCTTCAGCACGGGGTCGGGGCCCGGCTTGTGCACGGGGGTGTCCTCCACGGCCACCAGCACGTCGATGTGGCGGGCCACCTGCGGCAGGGCATCGAACGCCAACTGCACCGTGGGCCCGGCCTTCGACGTGACCACGCCGGTGCTGCAGCCCGCCGCCTTCAGGCCTGCGAGCAGAACATCAACGCCCCGGTAGGGGCGGATGAGATCGGCCGTGTGCGCGTGGTTCCACTCGCGCTGGGCATGCAGCAGCTCATCCGCGCGCTCAGCGTCGAACGCCTGCATCTGCTCCACCAGCGGGCGGCCCACGTTGGCCAGAAGCTCATCGTCGGGCATGTCGCGGCCGAGCACCGTGGTGACCGCGTGGCGGTGCGACTGCCGGATGAGCTCGCGGGTGTCCACCACCGTGCCGTCCAGGTCGAACAGGACCGTGCCGAAGCGCGGCACCGACTCAGCGCACCCCGGCCACCGACTCGAGCATCTCGTCCAGGCGCCAGCGCGCCATGCGGTCCATCCCCTCGAGGTCGGTGAGGTCGAAGTGCAGCGGGGTGACCGACAGCAGGTTGTCGTCGATGGCCGAGAGATCGGTGCCGGGCTGCTTGTCGTGGCTCATGGGCTCGCCGTAGATGCGGAAGTGCCGCGACGCCCCCTGCGTGCCCTCGAGCACCAGGGAGTCGTCGTACACCCGGCGCCCCAGGCGCGTGACCCTGGCCCCCGCGAGCTCGGACGGCGGCACGCCGGGCCCGTTGACGTTGAAGATGACATGCCGGGGGAACTGCTCCTCGCATGCCAGCGGCACCAGCTTGGCGGCGAACGCCGCGGCCGCGGTGAAGTCGTAGTCCAGGCCCGGTCCGCTGCCGCCCCCCAGGGCGTCCTGGCTGACCGCGATGGCGGGAATGCCGAGCATCACGCCCTCAAGCGCCGCGGCCACCGTGCCCGAGTACGTGACGTCATCCCCCAGGTTGAGCCCCAGGTTGGCGCCGCTCACCACCACGTCGGGGGGATCGCCGATGAGCCCAAGCGCACCCAGCCGCACGCAGTCGACCGGGGTGCCGCTGACGGCGTACGCCGGATGGCCGTCGTCCATGACCACGTCGTCCACCACCAGGGGGTCGTGGATGGTGATGCCCCGGGCGATGGCGCTGCGGTTGGAATCGGGCGCGATCACGAACACCTCGCCCAGGTGATCCACTGCCTGCCGGAGCGCGAGGATGCCGGGCGCCTGAACGCCATCGTCGTTGGTCACCAGGATCCTCACAGGGGCCTCATGGTAGTCGCGGGGGCGGGGTGTTCCCTTCGGCGCGAATCGGAATTGCGAGCCAACGGGGCCCTGCCCCGTGGGCATGGCGTCGTTTCGTCTTCCCTTCGGGAACACCCCGCCCCCGCACTGGCAGAGTCCGTGACACTTCCGTACATTTTCCGTACGTACGCTTTGAGGAGTGGAGACCGTGGCACCCAGGAAGACCGAGCGCATCGAGATACGGGTGACTCCCGAGCAACGGCAGATGCTGGAGCAGGCGGCATGGCTCGATGAGAGCACCCTCAGCGCGTTCATCCTGCGCGTTGCCATGGAGCGCGCCGAGCAGATGACAGATGCCTTCCGGGGCACGGCGGTGT
The DNA here is from genome assembly GCA_964514615.1 of uncultured Bifidobacterium sp. Classification (GTDB taxonomy): domain Bacteria; phylum Actinomycetota; class Thermoleophilia; order Miltoncostaeales; family Miltoncostaeaceae; genus SYFI01. Next base: position 1,796 of record CAZEUE010000173.1, read on the forward strand.
CGCCCGAGAAGTTCGACGAGTTGCTGGCGTGGCTGGATGAGCCACCCGTGGTGGACGAGAAGCTCGTCGAGGGCTTCCGGCGCCTGCGTGAGTGGCGGGCAGGCAGGATGGACTTCACCACGTGAACCAATTCGTCCCGGTGGATCCGGCGCTCGACCTCACGCAGCTCGACTCCGGGGACCCATCGCTCGACACGTGGCTACGCACCAGCGCGCTGCACACCGAGGCCATGCGCACCGTGCGCACGTTCGTGTGGGCAATCGACGGGGTAGCAGCCGCCTACTACGCGGTGGCCGCCCACTCGGTGCCACTGGACGCCCTGCCGAAGTCGCTGTCCCGCGGATCACCGTCGGTCATTCCTGCGTACCTGCTGGCAAAGCTGGCCCTCACGCGCCACCTGCACGGGAAGGGCCTAGGCCGCGTGGTGCTGGACGATGCCCTGCAGCGCTGCCTGAGTGCCGGGCTCAGCGCCGGGGCGCGCCTGGTGGTGGTGGATGCCATCGATCGGGACGCCGCCCGGTTCTATGAGGCGCAGGGCTTCACCCGCACGCTCATCCCCGGCCGCCTTGCCCGCAAGCTCAGCGACGTGGCCGAGGCCTACATGGCAGCCGAGGGGTAGCGCACCGCCACCAGGGTGAGCGGGTGCGCCGGCGCCGTGGGGCCGGCG
>CAZEUE010000174.1:0-2420 GCA_964514615.1 uncultured Bifidobacterium sp.
CGAACACCGGCAGCACGTTGGGGTGCTCCAGCTGCGCCGCCACGCGGGCCTCGCGCCGGAAGCGCTCGCGGAAGCCCGGGTCGTGCGCCACCTCCGGGGCCAGCACCTTCACGGCGGCGGCCCGGCCGGTGCGGAGCTCCTCGCCCCGGTACACCACCCCGGCGCTGCCACGGCCCAGCATGCCGGTCAGGCGGTATCCGGGCGCAATCACCTCGGCCGCCGCCTCGCCGCCCACCTGGGTGCCCTCCAGCACCTGGGCCACGACGGCCTCGTCGGCCGCGGCGAAGCGGCGACGCAGCTCGTGCCGCTCGGCATCGGCGCGCAGGTACGCCACCACCAGCCACGCCGCGATGCTGATGACCAGGGCGATGAGCGGCGCGATGACCGGCACGATGACCCCGGCGGCGAACGCGGCCTGGGCGCCCACCAGGAACAGCACCAGCGCCGCCGCCGCGGCGACGGCCGCCCAGAGCTGGCGGCGCAGGGCCAGCCCGGTCACGGGCACCACGAGCCCCATCACCAGGATGATCAGCACGTCGAGCGGCGCCCCGGTGCGCCGCATGAAGGCTCCATCGAGCGCGTTCTGGATTGCCTGGGCGTGGATCTCCGCGCCGGGGAGCGTGTCGCCGCCGGGCGCGGTGGTGGCCAGGCGGTCGCTCGGGGTGGTGAGGTCGGTGCCCACGACCACCACCTTGCCCCGGAGCGCGCCGGCGGGCACGCGCCCCGCGAGCAGGTCGGCCACCGGGATGGTGCGCACCGTGCCCGCACGGCCCGCGAAGCGGATCTTCGCGTCGCCATCGGCGAACGTGGACGCCGGCACGGCGGACCCGGCCCTCTCGGCGGCGGCCACCGCGAAGGCATCCAGCCCGCTCCACTCACCCGGGATGCTCGACACCGGCCAGTCACGGTTCACCTCAAACCCCGTGTACCCGGCCGTGGCACCGATGCGCGCGAGGTGGTCGCGGCCGCCGGGAAGCCACGCCAGGGTCTCGGTGCCGCCATCGGGAGCGGCCTTGGTGGCCGCGAACACCACGTTGCCCGCGCGGCGGGCCGCCCCGGACAGCGCCCGGTCGTCAGCCGCCCCGCGCGACGACGGCTCGGTGAAGGCGACGTCGTACGCGATCACCCGTGCGCCCGCCGCGGACAGCGCATCGATCACGCGCGCGTGGGTGGACCGCGGCGGCGGCCACTGCTGCTCCAGCTCCTCCAGCGTGGCCTCGTCGAACATGGCCAGGGCGACGTCGGGCACCGCGCCGGGATCGTCGCCGCGCACCTGGAAGCGCCAGTGCTCGCTCTCGATCTCCACGCGCTGCACGGCGCCGCTGCCCCACAGCACCAGGCCGGTCACCGGTGCCACCAGCAGGGCGAGCACGGTGACGATCCAGCGGCTCATCGCGGGCGGGCGACGTAGACGCGCGGGGCGCGCAGCACCACGGTGCGGCGCGTGAGGGCGTTGCGCGCGGCAACCGTCCCGCGGAACACCTTCACGCGGCTGTAGCCGCAGGTGTCACTGGCGCTCCACGACGTGCCGCGCGCCGTCCCGGTGACGTACCGGGAGCGCGTGCGCACCACGCCGCGCTTGCGGCGCTGCTTCGACTTCCTCACCGACACCCGCACGGTGCGCGACCGGGTGCGCTGGAGCGCCGTCTCGCGCCTGCGCGCGCTGCACGCCAGCGGCTGCGACAGGCGGATGTCGGTGAGGGTCGGCTTGCCGCGGCGGAAGTTCTGCTGGAAGGTGAATACACCCCTCGATACGACGACGTTGCGGGTGGGGCCTGCCCGCCCGCCCTCGCGGATGCGGATCGACACCACGCCGCGGCGGGTGTCCACCTGCGACCCCACGGGCAGCGACTCGAGCACCCCGGCGGTCAGGGGTGCGAAGTCCGCGCTGCCGGGCACGCGGATGGTGACGGTGCCCCGCACCACGCGGGCCACGCCGGAACGGCCCACCGTGGGCACCGGGGCCGCGCCCGGGGCAGGCCCCGGGGCCGGGGCAGGCCCCGGGGCCGGACCCGGGGCCGGAGCAGGCGTGGGCTGCGCCGTAGCGGACCCCAGCAGCCGGGCCACCCGCGGGGTGGCGGCCCCGGCAAGCAGGGTGAAGGCGCCAGCCGCCACCACGTTCCCGTCGCCCTGCACGCCCACGGCGTTCACCGGGGCGTCGAAGCCGCCGCCGGGCGCGAAGCCGGTATCGAGGGTGCCGTCGGCGTTCAGGCGGGCGATGCGGGGGCGGCTCGTGCCGCCGTACGCGGTGAACTCCCCGCCCACCAGCACCTTGCCGTCGGGCTGGAGCGCGAGGGCCCCCACCGTGCCGTTGAACCCCGCGCCGGGCGCGAAGCCGGTGTCGAGGGTGCCGTCGGCGTTCAGGCGGGCGATACGGGGGCGACTCGTGCCGTTGTACGCCGTGAACTCCCCGCCCACCA
>CAZEUE010000175.1:0-2340 GCA_964514615.1 uncultured Bifidobacterium sp.
ACGTGCTCAGCGGCAGGAGGCCGCACGACCGGGCCGCCACCACCGCAACGCCCTCGGCGGCCGCACGGAGCACCAGCGCCCCCTGCGTGCGATGCGGGGACACCGGCGAGAGCGCCGGGAAGATGGGCGGGTGGTGCACCAGCACCACGTCGGCGCCGGTGTCCCGGGCCTCATCCAGTACGCCGGCGCGCAGGTCGAGCGCCACCAGCACGCGCGTGACCGGCAGGTCGCGCCGGCCGGTCATCACCCCCACGTTGTCCCACGGCTCGGCCAGGCGCGCGGGGGCCAGGCCGTCGAGCACGGCCAGGAACCCGCCCAGGTTCACCCGCGGGGCTCCTGCTGGAAGAACTTGAGCATGACGAGGGCATCCACGGCGGCGGCAATGCCCAGGACGGTCAGCACGATCAGCGACCCCGGCGTGAGGCTGCCCTGCTGGTCGAGGATGATGCCGATGGCCAGCCCGCCCAGGAACCAGATGAGCGCGCGGCCCAGGCGCCCGATGTACACGTGGCCGAGGCCCGGGATGATGAGGCTGAGGATGATGGCGATCACCACCGACCGGCCCTGGAACCGCCGCGTGGGCCGTCGGTTGGGCTGGGGGCTCACGGGGTGTACACGTGGCGCTCCCGCGCCCACTCCACCGGACCGTCGTAGGCCTGCTGCACGATGTCCACCGACGCCTGGCGGTCGACGGCGGGGTCGCCGTGCACCAGCAGCACCCGGCCGGGGCGCGCGGCGGCAGCCATCTCGCCCACCGCCCGGGCGTTCATGTGCATGGCGCCGTCGGGGATGTCCTGCTCGCCGAAGGTGCACTCCACGACCAGGATGTCCGTGCCGGCGGCAAGCCGCGGAAGGGCGTCGTTGGGGCGGCAGTCGGCGCCGTAGGTGACCGACCGGCCACCGTGCTCCACCCGCAGGGCGTGGGTGGGCGGCAGGTGCGGCACCTCGGCATGGCGGATGACCACGTCCCCCACTTCCAGCGTGCCGCCGCCCGCCGGAAGATCGTGCGCCGTGATGCCCGCCCACGCCTCGCCCGCCGCGATGCCCTCCAGGCGCCCCATCAGGCCGGGTGGTGCGTGCACGTGCATGGGATGCCCCACCCCGGGGCCATGCGCCATGTAGATGCGCGCGGCGAGCAGGTCGGCCAGGTGGTCCGGGTGCAGGTGGCTGATGACCACGGCGTCCAGCTGGCGCGGGTCCACGAAGCCCATGAGGCGGTTGAACGTGCCCGCGCCCATGTCCAGCGCAACGGCCGTGTCATCGGCGCGCACCAGGTATCCGCTCTGCGCCTGGTCGGGATGCCCGTACCCGGCACCGGCACCGAGGGGGATGAACTCGAGGGTCGCGGACACGCGTGGCATGGTATACCGGCTCCATGGCACGTCCCCTGATGGCACTCATGGCGGTGATGGCGGGCGCCCTGCTGCTCGCGGGCTGCGGCGGCGGTGGCGGTGATGCCACCCAGGGCAAGACCGCCCAGCAGATCCTGGACGAGAGCTCGGCCAAGACCGAGGCGCTCACCTCCTACCGCTTCGGGATCGACCTGAAGGCCACCGCCGAGGTGACCGGGGCGGGCGACCTGAGCGGATTCCTGGCCAACCCCGTGGAGCTGAGCGGCGAGGGCGCCGCGAAGGAGCCCGGGGACTTCACCCTCGACCTCACGCTCAACCTGGGGCCCGGGGCGTTCCAGGCCAACGTCACCAAGGTGGGCGGCAGCCTGTACGGATCGGTGCTGGGCCAGGACATCAAGCTGGATGCCTCCCCGCAGACGGTGCGCTCGCTCGACGTCACCGGGCTCGCACCGGCCATCTCGAGCTGGATCACCGCGCCCGAGATCGTGGGGACCGAGGATGTCGACGGCGTCCAGTTGGTGCACATCCGCGGCCAGGTGGACGAGGCCGCGCTCGCCGAGGACGTGGGCGGGCTCCTGTCCGGGGTGGGCCAGGGCGCGGCCGTGGACCCGGATGCCGCGGGCGCGGGGTCCGACCTCGAGACCGGGGTGGTCGACGTATGGGTGGGCGCCGAGGACATGCTCATCCACAAGGCCGAGGCCGAGGTGGTGTCGGGCGATCCGCTGGCCGCCGCGCCACAGGTGAAGTCCCTCGACCTCGACCTCACGGCCACGCTGTCCGACTTCGACGCGCCCGTCGAGGTGACCGCCCCCACCGGGGCGCGCACGCTGTCGCTCGACTCCATCACGGGCCTGCTCGGCGGCTGATGCCATGCGCTTCGGGGCGTTCCTGGCGCCGTTCCACGATCCGCGCGAGAACCCCACGCTGGCGCTGGAGCGCGACCTCGACCTGATCGTGCTGATGGACCGCCTGGGCTTCGACGAGGCCT
>CAZEUE010000176.1:0-2339 GCA_964514615.1 uncultured Bifidobacterium sp.
ACGCCTACGAGGCCATGGACATGGGCCTGGTCAACAAGGTCGTTCCCGATGACCAGCTGGACGACCTGGTGGATGAGTGGTGCGACGAGATCCTGCGCAAGAGCCCGCAGGGCCTGCGCCTGGCCAAGATCGCCATGAACACCGCCACCGATGCCCTGTACTCGTCGGTGCAGCATGGCCTGGAGCTCGTGGCGCTCAACCACGTGTACGGCCCGGAGCCCAAGGAGGGCATCGCGTCGTTCCAGGAGAAGCGCCCGGCCGACTGGCGCAAGTTCCGCGAGGGCGAGGGCCCCGACCCCGCCACGCCCGCGAAGGGCGCTGCGGGGAAGGCCGCGGCGAAGAAGCCGGCCGCCAAGAAGCCGGCCGCCAGGAAGCCCGCGGCGAAGAAGGCCTCCACCGCCACCACCACGGCGAAGAAGCCCGCGGCGAAGAAGCCCGCGGCGAAGAAGCCGGCTCCGCGCATGACGTCGGCAGCCAAGGGCTCCACGGGCGGTCGCAAGGCCACCACCCGCAGGACCGCCCGGTGAACGACGTCCTGCTCACCGGCCTCGCGCCCTCTCGGCGCGCCGCCGTCGAGAAGGCCCTGTCCGGGGAGCGACTCTCGCCCGCCGACGCGCAGGCGCTGGCAGGCGCCGGGGGCGCCGAGCACCCCGCGCTCTGGGCGGCGGCGGCGCACATGCGCGGCCTCACACGGCCGCCCATCGTCACGTACTCCCGCAAGGTCTTCATCCCACTCACCAACCTCTGCCGGGACGTCTGCTCGTACTGCACCTTCGCCGTGGACGAGGACAGCCCGCGGGCGAAGACGCTGTCGCCGGACGAGGTGCGGCGCATGGCCGAGGAGGCCCGGGCGCTGGGCTGCAAGGAGGCCCTGTTCTGCATCGGCGACCGGCCCGAGGTGCGGTGGCCCAAGTACCGCGACATCCTGCGCGGGTTCGGGCACGACAGCACGCAGTCGTACCTCGTGGCCATGTGCCGCATGGTGATGGAGGAGTACGACCTGCTGCCCCACCCCAACGCGGGCATCATGAGCGAGCGCGAACTGCGTGAGCTGCGCGAGGTCTCGCCCAGCCAGGGGATCATGCTCGAAAGCACGTCCGAGCGGCTGTGCGCGCCGGGCGGCCCGCACGAGAACGCCCCCGACAAGAAGCCCCGCACGCGCCTGGCCATGATTCGCCGCGCCGGGAAGCTGCGCATTCCCTTCACCACCGGCATCCTCATCGGCCTGGGTGAGACCGGGCATGAGCGGGTGGACGCCCTCCTGGCCATCCGCGACCTCCACGACGAGTTCGGCCATATCCAGGAGGTCATCGTCCAGAACTTCCGGGCGAAGCCCGAGACCCCCATGGCCGATGCCGGCGAGCCCGGGCTCATCGACCTCATGACCACCTGCGCCATCGCGCGCCTGGTGCTGGGGCCGGACATGAACATCCAGGCGCCGCCCAACCTGTCGGCCGACTACGGCCCGCTGCTGCTCACGGGCATCAACGACTGGGGCGGCGTGTCGCCGGTGACCCCCGACTTCATCAACCCGGAGCGCCCGTGGCCGGACCTCGACCTGATGGCCGGCATGTGCGCCGAGGCCGGCTACCCGCTGCGCGAGCGCCTCACGGTGTACCCCGAGTACGCCCTCGACCCCGAGTGGGTCGACCCCGGCGTGCTGCCCTACGTGCGCGCCCTGGCCGACGACGCCGGGCTGCCGCGCGAGGACGTGCTGGTGAAGGCGGGCGCCTGATGGACCGCGTGACGCTGCTCCGGCTGGGGCACGACCGCTCCGACGGCGGCACGGCGCGCGAGGCGGCGTCGTGGGACGAGCCGGGCATCGGCGCCGCGGTATCGTCGCGCATCCTGCCCGTGTCGGTGGGCCAGCCCGACCGCGGCTGCGCCACGTTCGTCACCACGTGGGACCAGGCCATCGCCCTGCACGACGACGGCGTGGACGGCATCCGCATCACGGTGCTGCACGAGGGCTCGCGCGCCGACGTGCTCGACGGCGTGGTCAGGTCGGGTGCGGCGTTCCTCCGGACCACCCCCGAGCGCCTGGCCGAAGCCGTGGAGATCGCCGCGCTGCCCGCATGCGACGTGCGCGTGTCGGTGGTGGCCGCGGGCGTGGACGACGCCGTGGCGGCCGTGCGCGCCGGCGCCCGCGACGTGGTTGCGGACGGCTGGGACGACGACCAGGTGGTGGCGCTGCGCGAGGCGATCCTGCCCGAGGTGCTGGTGGAGCGCACGGCCCTGCCGCTGAGCACCCCCATCGAGGCCATGCGCGACCGCGTGGCCATGCCGCTGTTCACGTGCTGGCTGCAGCAGGTGGACTGCCGCGGCGCGGCGCGCCCGCG
>CAZEUE010000177.1:0-2322 GCA_964514615.1 uncultured Bifidobacterium sp.
TGGAGCTGGATGAGCTGCTCGACACGCTGAAGGAGAAGCTCGAGAGCCAGGAGGAAGAGCACCACGGGGGCTCCGAGCACATTGGCACCGGGGGCACGTCACCGTTCGGGCACTCGGGCTACCACCCCGGGGGAATCCGCATCGGCGGGCAGGGCCGGTGGAAGAGCGCCATCCAGACCGCCGGCGACAGGCGCTGGCGCGATCTTCGCACCGATCACGAGATCGGCACCCGCGACTTCGGCGTGGCGCTCCGGCGCCTGAGGCAGCTGACCACGCGCCTCGACGGACCGGCCACCGAGCTCGACGTGGACGACACCATCCGCCAGACCGCCGACCACGCCGGGCAGCTGCGGCTGTCGTTCCGCCGGCCGCGGCGCAACAGCGTGCGCGTGCTGCTGATGCTCGACGTGGGCGGGTCGATGGACGAGCACATCATGCTGCTCGACCGCCTGTTCAGCGCCATGCACCAGGCAAGCCACTTCCGCGACCTGCAGGTGCGCTTCTTCCACAACTGCGTGTACGACCGGGTGTACTTGGGGCCCGACCTCAGCCCCCGCCGCGCCGAGAGCACCCCGCATCTTCTGGCGCAGCTCGACCCCGACTACAAGCTGGTGGTGGTGGGCGATGCCTGCATGGCGCCCACCGAGCTCCTCGTGCCCGGCGGGGCGATTGACTACCAGTACATGAATGAGGAGCCGGGGGCTGAGTGGCTGGAGCGCCTGGAGGAGCACTTCAGCCACGCGGCCTGGCTGAACCCCCATCCCAAGCGCTGGTGGGACACCATCCACGGCTCGTACACGCTGAACATCGTGCGGAAGATCTTCCCGATGTTCGAGCTGTCGGTGGATGGGCTCGACCAGGCCGTGCGGCACCTGATGGTCAAGCGCGCCGCGTAGGGCCGGGTGCCGGTGACCGGCTTGTCCCGGGCCCTGGGTATGCGTGCTCAGGGGCGCGCCCTCCTAGGCTGCAGGGCGTGCGCATGCGCCTCACAGCCCTTGCCGGTGCCCTGCTGCTCGCCACGGGCGCGGGTGCCGGCGTGGCGGCGCCCAACGACGTCATCGCCGACTACTTCGTGGACGGCCAGCTGAACGGCGTGTACTCGGTGGAGGATCTTCGCGAGGCGCTGGCATTTGCCCAGGCGCGAGTGGGGGGCGGGGCGCAGTATTCGGCCTTTGCCGACATCGTGAGTGAGGCCATCACGCAGGACCTTGCGGGCACCAGCGGGGCGGCCGCCGAGCAGCTGAAGGAACAGGACCCCACCGCCACGCCACGGCCCACGCCGCCGCCCGACCCCACGGCCACCGCGGCCGCGCCGCCGCCGAGCGACATCCCCACGCCACCGCCGAGCGACCCTTCCGACCAGCTGCCGGCGGCCGTGCCCATCATGGGGTTCGTGGCCCTGGGGCTGGTGGCCATCGGGTCGTTCGCGGCGGTGTGGCGCAGGCGGCGGCGCCGCTAGGCAGGGGCCCCGGCGCCACGAGGCGGCACGCCCCGCTACGCTCGCCGCGCCACCGACTGGAAGGACTCACCCGTGACGCCACCCGGCCCGCCGTCAATCGACATCCTCGCCCTGGGCAACGCCATCGTCGACGTGCTGAGCCACGTGGACGACGCCGTGATCGACGATCTTCCGGTGAACAAGGGGGGCATGACCCTCATCGGCGCGGTGGAGGCCCGGGAGCTGTACGGCACGCTCGGGCCCGGCGTGGAGTGCTCGGGTGGGTCGGCGGCCAACACCGTGGTGGGGGCGGCCATGCTGGGCGTGCGCACGGCGTTCGTGGGGCGGGTGAGGGACGACCAGCTGGGCGGGGTGTTCACGCACGACATCCGCGCGGCCGGCGTGAGGTTCGACACGCCCGCAGCACAGGACGGCCCCGAGACCGCCGTGTGCCTGGTGATGGTGACCCCCGATGCCCACCGCACCATGTGCACCCACCTCGGGGCGTCGATCGAGCTGGGGCCCGACGACCTGGACGAGGCCATGGTGCGCGGGTCCGCGGTGCTCTACCTGGAGGGCTACCTGTGGGATCCGCCGGGCGCGCGCGAGGCCATGCGCAAGGCCATTGCCATCGCCAAGGACGAGGGCAGGGCGGTGGCGCTGTCGCTGTCGGACCCCTTTGCGGTAGAGCGCCACCGGGCGGACTTCCTCGACCTCGTCGACAACGACGTGGACATCCTGTTCGCCAACGAGCACGAGCTCACGTCGCTGTATGGCACCGACGACCTCGACACGGCATTCAACGAGGTGATGCCGCTGGTGAAGGTGGCCGCCTGCACGCGGGGCGAGCACGGGGCGGTGATCGTGGGCGACGGCGAGACCCA
>CAZEUE010000178.1:0-2309 GCA_964514615.1 uncultured Bifidobacterium sp.
CCACGTCGATCACCGTTGCGCCCGGCTTGACCCAGTCGCCGCGCACCATCTCGGGCACGCCGACGGCCGCCACGATGACGTCCGCCTGCCGGCATACCGCGGCCAGGTCGCGCGTGCGCGAGTGCGTGATGGTGACCGTGGCGTTGCGCTCGAGCAGCATCAGCGCCTGGGGCTTGCCGACGATGACCGACCGGCCGATCACCACCGCATTCGCGCCCTCCAGGTTGACCCCGGCGTCGTCCAGCAGCCACATGACGCCGCTCGGCGTGCACGGGCGAAGGCATGGCTCACCGCGCACCAGGCGCCCGATGTTCACCGGCGAGAAGCCATCCACGTCCTTGTCGGGCGCGATGCGCGCGGCGATGGCCGGCTCCGTGAGCGGCTCCGGCACCGGCAGCTGCACCAACATGCCGTCCACGGCGTCGTCCGCGGCAAGCCGGTCGAGCAGCGCGTCCATCTCGGCCTGGGTGGTGCCCTCGGGCAGCTTGATGCGCTCCACGGCCATCCCGGCCTCCTCGGCCTGCTGCGCCTTGTTGCGCTGGTAGATCTCGCTGGCGGGGTCATCGCCCACCTGGATCCCCACGAGCCCGGGCTTCCGCCCGTGGCGGGCCATGAATGCGCCGCAGCCCTCTGCCACGCGCTCCCGCACCCGGCGGGCGGCGTCGCGGCCGTCGATCGCCCGGGCGCTCATCCGGCCACCTTCCTCATCGGCGCCATGTCCGCCATCAGCACACGCTCCTTGTCGTCGAATCGCACCTGGATGAGGCGCCCCTTCTGCTGCACGCCCGTGATCACGCCCTCCCCGAACGACTCGTGCACCACCGCATCGCCCACGCCGTACGGTGCCACCGCGATGGTGGCCCCGCCGCCCCCGGCCCGGGCCGGCGAGGGCTCCGGGTCGCGCCCCAGGGCCTCCTCGGGGATCTCGTCGATGAACCGCGACGGGATGGCATACATGCGGTTGCCGCGCAGGGCACGGCTGGCGGCATGCGAGAGCACGAGGCGCTCGCGTGCCCGGGTGAGCGCCACGTAGCAGAGGCGACGCTCCTCCTCGAGGCCGTCCGGGTCGTCGATGGACCGCGAGTGCGGGAACAGGCCCTCCTCCATGCCGGTCACCAGCACCACGTCGTATTCCAGCCCCTTCGCGTTGTGCACGGTCATCAGGGTGACGCGACCGGAGTCGTCCCGGGCCTCGTCGACGGCCGACACCAGGGCGACCTCCTCGAGGAAGCCCGCGAGCGAGGGCTCCTCCGCCCGCGCCGAGTACTCGGCCGCCACGCCCACGAGCTCCTGCAGGTTGTCCAGCCGGCCCAGCCCGGCCTCGGCCGGGCCGTCCGCCAGCAGCGCCTCGCGCAGCCCGGAGTCCTCGATGGCCCGTTCCATCACGCGGTCCGGCGGCGAGCCGGAGGCATCCATTTCGCGCAGGCGCTCCACCAGGCCGCCCAGCTCCCGCAGGGCGTGACGCTGCGCCCCGGTGAGCCCGGGCACGGCGTCGGGGTCGCGCGCCACGGCGTCCATGGGCATCCCCGCCGCCTCGGCATGCCCGGCCACCCGCGCGAGCGCCGCAGGGCCCACCCCGCGCTTGGGGCTGCCCGCCGCGCGCGAGAACGCCTCGCGATCGGCGGGGTTCGCCACCACGCGCAGGTACGCCATGAGGTCCTTCACCTCGGCGCGCTCGTAGAAGCGGGGGCCGCCGAGAACCTGGTAGGCGATGCCCGTGCGCACCAGCTGGTCCTCGATGACCCGGCTCTGGGCGTGGGTGCGGTAGAAGACGGCAAGGTGGTCGAGCGACCGGCCCTCGGCTACTGCGCGCGTGATCTCGCGCACAACCATGCGGGCCTCGTCGTGCTCGTCGGCGCAGTCGATCACCGCGACCGGCTCACCGCCCGAGCGATCGGTGAACAGCCTCTTGGGGTGCCGCCCGCGGTTGTTGCGCACCACGGAGTTGGCGGCCTCGAGGATGGTCGAGGTGGACCGGTAGTTCTGCTCGAGGGGGATGACGACCGCGTCGGGGTAGTCGGCGCGGAACTCGAGGATGTTGCGGATGTCGGCGCCGCGCCACGAGTAGATGCCCTGGTCGTCGTCGCCCACCACCATCACGTTGCGCTCGGGCTCGGCCAGGATGCGCACGAGCCAGTACTGCGCGTGGTTGGTGTCCTGGTACTCGTCCACCAGCACGTGCCGGAATCGTCGCTGCCAGCGCTCGCGCACCACGGCGTCGCGGCGCAGCATCTCGACGGTGACCATGAGCAGATCGTCGAAGTCCATGGCCTGGTTGGCCAGCAGGCGGTCCTGGTAGCGCTGGTACA
>CAZEUE010000179.1:0-2253 GCA_964514615.1 uncultured Bifidobacterium sp.
GAGGATGGACTAGTGGGGCTGCGCGACCTCACCGCCACGGAGCAGGTGGCCGCCCTCGCGGCGGGCGAGACCTCATCACTCGAATTGGTCGAGGCGCATCTGTCGGCGGTCGAGGCCGACGACGTGCACGCCTTCCTGGCCATTGACGCCGATGGGGCCCGGGCCCGGGCCCGGGCCATCGACGCGCTCCCCGAGCGCCCCCCGCTGGCCGGGGTGCCAATCGGCATCAAGGACGCCCTGTCCACCCGGGACATCGTCACCACGTCGGGCTCCCGCATGCTCGAGGGCTATCGCCCCGTGTACACGGCCACCTGCGTGCAGCGGCTCGAGGACGCCGGGGCGATCGTGCTGGGGAAGACCAACATGGACGAGTTCGCCATGGGTTCGAGCACCGAGAACTCGGCCTATGGCAACACCCTGAACCCCTGGGACCTCGATCGCGTCCCCGGCGGGTCGAGCGGCGGGTCGGCTGCCTCGGTGGCCCAGCGGCAGGTGCCCTGGTCGCTGGGGTCGGACACCGGTGGATCGATCCGACAGCCCGCGGCCCTCTGCGGGATCGTCGGCATGAAGCCCACGTACGGCGCGATCTCGCGCTACGGGCTCATCGCGTTCGCGTCGTCGCTCGATCAGGTGGGTCCCCTCGCGCGCACGGTTGCCGACGCCGCGCTGCTGCTCAGGCACATGGTGGGACGCGACCCCATGGACAGCACCTCGCTCGACTGGCCGGGCGACATCGACGTGCCCTCCGCCACCGACCTCCAGGGCATGCGGGTGGGCGTGGTGGAGGAACTGATGGGGGAGGGGGTGGAGCCCGGCGTGCGGTCGGCGGTGGAGTCCGCCCTGCGGGTCGCCGAGGGCCTCGGCGCCACCATCGTGCCGGTCAGCCTGCCCAGCACGCTCAGCGGATTGGCCACGTACTACGTCCTTGCGCCGGCGGAGTGCTCGAGCAACCTGGCCCGGTTCGACGGCATCCGCTACGGCCACCCCCTGCCGGCCGACAACCTGCTCGACCAGTACGAGGTCACCCGCGGCGACCTGTTCGGCCCCGAGGTGAAGCGGCGGATCATGCTGGGCACCTTCGCCCTGGCCAGCGGCTACTACGACCAGTACTACGGCCGCGCCCAGCGGGTGCGCACCCTGATCGTGCGGGAGTTCGCGGAGGCCTTCGCGGAGGTCGACCTGCTGGCGTCGCCCACGTCGCCCACGGTGGCCTTCCCCCTTGGCGATCGGACCGCCGACCCCTACGCCATGTACCTCGCGGATGTCTGCACCATCCCGGTGAGCCTCGCGGGCCTGCCCGCCATCTCGATCCCGTGCGGCCTCTCCGATGGCCTTCCCGTGGGGCTCCAGCTGGCGGCCCCCGCGTTCGCCGAGAACCGGCTGCTCGCCGCCGCCCATGCCCTCGAGGGCGTCCTCGAGTTCGACACGCGACCCCCGGGGCTGGCCACGTGAGCGCCTACGAACCGGTGATCGGCGTGGAGATCCATGTGCAGCTGTCCACCCGCACGAAGATGTTCTGCGGATGCGAGCTGTCGTTCGGCGACCCGCCCAACACGCATACGTGCCCGGTGTGCCTGGCCCACCCGGGGGTTCTTCCCGTGGTGAACGAGGAGGCCGTCCGCCGGGCGATCCTCATCGGGCTCGCGCTGGGCTGCGAGATCGCCCCGGAGTCGATCTTCCATCGCAAGAACTACTTCTACCCGGACCTGCCCAAGGCGTACCAGGTGAGCCAGTTCGATATCCCCGTGTGCGGTCGCGGGGAGTTCCTGGCGCTGCGGGAGGATGGATCCGAGCTGCGCGTGGGCATCACGCGGGCGCACCTCGAGGAGGACGCCGCCAAGCTCACCCACGTGGGAGGACGACGCGCCGGCGCCGAGCAGTCGGTGGTCGACTTCAACCGCGGCGGGACCCCCCTCGTGGAGATCGTCACCGAGCCCGACCTGCGCTCGGCCTCCGATGCGGCCACCTTCCTGCGCCAGCTGCGCCAGACCCTGTTGTTCCTCGGCGTGAGCGATTGCTCCATGGAGGAGGGCTCCATGCGCGCCGACGCCAACGTGTCCATCCGCCCGGCGGGCTCCCACGAGTTCGGTACCAAGACCGAGCTCAAGAACATGAACTCCTTCCGCTTCCTGGAGCGGGGGATAGAGGCGGAGATCGCGCGCCAGCAGCAGATCCTGGCCGGAGGCGGGCGGGTGAGCCAGGAGACCGTGCACTACGAGCCCGAGACCGGGCACATCACGTCGCTGCGCTCCA
>CAZEUE010000180.1:0-2242 GCA_964514615.1 uncultured Bifidobacterium sp.
GGGGTAGCGCACCGCCACCAGGGTGAGCGGGTGCGCCGGCGCCGTGGGGCCGGCGGCCGACCGGGGGACACCGTCGAGCAAGGTCGTGAACTGCTCCACGGTGCGCACGCCGCGGCCGACCTCGAGCATCGTGCCCACGATCACCCGCACCATGTGGCGCAGGAAGGCATCGGCCTCGATACGCAGGATGAGCTCGTCGCCGTGGTCTCCCCCCTCGCGCCACGCGCAGTGGATGACGGTGCGATCGAAGAACACGTGCTGGGTGTCGGTGGGCGTGAAGGCGGTGAAGTCGTGCTGGCCCAGGGTGGCGGCGGCGCAGGCGTCGAGCGCCGCGCGGTCGGGCGGCGGGCCCAGGTGGCGCAGCGTGCGGGCACGCCTGAGCGGCGATGGCGGGCCGATCAGCACCCGGTAGTCGTAGGCGCGGCTGAGTGCATCGGCGCGCGCGTCGAATCCCAGCGGGGCCACCGACACCGCGCGTACCGCTACGTCGTTCGGGAGCAGGCCCGTGAGCGACCTGCGCAGGCGGTCGGGGTCGAGCGCCGCCGCGCGTCGCGGGGCGCCGTCGCCATCCGGCACCTGCAGGCTCACCACCTGGGCGGTGGCATGCACGCCGGCGTCGGTGCGGCCCGCCACCCGGATCTCGGGCCTCGCCCCCAGGACGACCTCGAGGGCGTCGCGAACGACGCCCTCGATTGTCCTGTGGCCGGGCTGCTCGGCCCAGCCCGCGAAGCCCGCGCCGTCGTACTCGATGTCGAGCCGCAGCGCGGGCATGCGCGGTGCGCCTAGCTGAACGACCCGGCCGGGGTGAGCCCGAACGCGCTCGCCCGGAAGCCGTACACCGAGTAGAGCGCGTTGGCCGACCTGAGCACCTGGGCCGAGCCCCACTGGTTGGTCATGTTGAGCGTGGCATACGCGCTGCCCGGCTTGGTGACCACCGACCACTTCCAGCCGTTCACCGGGCCCACGCGGCGCTCGGTGACCTTGACGCCGTTGGTCTGCTGCAGGCTGACGAACACGCTGGCCTGGTTGCTGGTCTTGTTGCGGCGCTGCGCGCTCACCACCAGGCGGTACATGCCGCCGGGGGCCGAGGCGATGGTGGCCTTGGTGCTGGTGGGCGCGCACTGGGCGCCACCCGGGAAGAGGTCGTTCACCACGGCCGCGGGGATGGATCCGACGTTGTCGCAGAAGTTGACCCCGCCGTCGATGACGGTCCACTGCGAGCCCGACCCCGTGAGGATGGTCCACTGCTGGGGCACGCCCGCCCGGCGACCGGCGGCGTTCGGCTGGATCTGCGCGCGCGCGAACAGCGGGTTGACCGACGAGATGCCGATGTTCCGCACCACGTAGCTCGAGAACGTGTAGTTCTGCGTCTGCGTGGTCCAGTAGTTGACCGCGGCCACGATGCCGTTGATCTGGGTCTGGTTGGCGGCCATCACGGCGGTGGCCTGCGACGCGACGACCGACACGCCACCCAGGGCGATGACGGCGCCGGCGGCGAGGATGGTGCGCATGCGGATCATGGGGGCCTCCTAGGCGGCGGTGGTGGCGGACGAGGCGGGCACCTCGCGCGAGAGCTCCAGCAGCACCATCGGCGCGGCGTCGCCCTGGCGCGGGCCCAGCTTGGTCACCCGCGTGTAGCCACCCGGGACGTCCTTGAACACCGGCGCGATGTCATCGAACAGCCGGTAGGTGATGGGCTTGTTGCGCAGCAGCGAGATGGCCTGCCGGCGGGCGTGCAGGGTGCCCTGCTTGCCCAGCGTGATGGCCCGCTCGGCCGTCTGGCGCGCCAGCTTGGCCTTGGTCTCGGTGGTCTGGATGCGCCCGTGCTCGAGCAGCGCCACGGCCAGGTTGGCCGCCATCGCATTGCGATGCGCGCTGTCACGATTGAGCTTGGGTCCGCGCCTGCGGTGTCGCATGGTGTCTCCGGGTACCGGTTCTGGTCGGGATCAGTCGTCGCGGAGGCCCAGCCCGTGGCGGGCAAGGTTCTCCTTGACCTCGTCGATGCTCTTCTTGCCGAAGTTCGGGATGGCCGACAGGTCGTCCTCGCTCTTGGAGATGAGGTCGCCGATGGTCTCCACGCCCACCCGCTTGAGGCAGTTGTACGAGCGCACGCCGAGCTCGAGCTCCTCGATGAGGATGTTGGCCATCTCGCCGCCGGGCGGCGGTGCCTCGACCTCTTCCTCGGCCAGCAGGCGGATGTCCTTGGGGTCGGCGAAGATCGCCAGGCGCTCGATGAGGATGG
>CAZEUE010000181.1:0-2203 GCA_964514615.1 uncultured Bifidobacterium sp.
CAATGGCCCGCGTCAAGCGTTCCGTCAACGCCCGCAAGAAGCGGCGCAAGGTCCTGGCCCAGGCCAAGGGGTACTGGGGCACCAAGCACAGCTCGTACCGGCGCGCCAAGGAGCAGGTGCAGCGCTCGGGCAACTACGCCTACCGTGACCGCCGGGCCCGCAAGCGCGACTTCCGCCGCCTGTGGATCGCCCGCATCAACGCCGCTGCCCGCCTGAACGGCCTCACCTACGGCGAGTTCATGCACGGCCTGTCGCTGGCCGGAGTTGAGCTCGACCGCAAGATGCTGGCCGACCTGGCCGTCAACGAGCCGGAGCACTTCGCCGCCCTGTGCGCGCGGGCCGCAGACGCCCGCGCGGCCGCCTGACCGAAGGCACCGGGCCCGCAAGACGAGACTCACGTGGCGGGGGCGGCCCGGGGCCCCTCCGCCGCGTGACGTCGCATCGCAACCCCGCGCTGCAGCACGTGCGGCGCTTGCAGCAGAAGCGCACCCGCCGGGAGGAGCGCCTGCTGGTGGCCGAGGGCGAGGACGTGGTGCAGGCGGCCCTCGACCGGGGCATCTCGCCGGTGATGTTGCTGGTCGACGAGGAGCGCACGCCGCCCGAGGATCCGCGCATCGCGGCCACCGCCGGGCTGGCGGAGCGCTACGCGGTGTCCACCCGGCTGATGGGCGGGGTGAGCACCCTGGCCCAGCCGCCCAGGATCATCGGGGTATTCGCCCAGCCGGGCCCGCATCACTTCCGCACCGTGGCCATGCCGCCGGCGCTGGGCGTGTACCTGGCGGGCGTGGCCGACCCCGGGAACGTGGGCACCCTCATCCGCACCGCCGCCGCGCTCGGCGCCGACTGGCTGGCGCTCGGGCCCGGCTCGGCCGATGCCGCGCATCCGCGCGCGGTGCGCGCCGCCATGGGGGCCACCTTCGCGCTGCCGGTGCTCGACGGCGTGGCCCCGGCCGACCTTGCCACCCGCGAGGGGTTCCGCGTGGCGGCAGCCGTGGCCCGCGGCGGGGCCGCCCCCTGGGACGTCGACCTGACGTGCCCCACGGTGCTTGCCCTTGGCGCGGAGCGCGCGGGGCTCGACCCGGTGATCGACGCCCTGCGCGGGGCGGTGGACGTGGTGGAGGTGACGATCCCGCAGGGCGAGGGCGCGGAGTCGCTCAACGTGGCCGCCGCCGGCGCGGCGCTGCTGGCCGAGCGGGTGCGCCAGTGCTCTAGGATGCCGCGGTCATGAGCGGTATCCCCGACCTCACCGCGCTGGCCAAGGAGGCCGTCGCGCACATCGATGCCGCCGTCGACCTTGACGCGCTCGAGGCCGCGCGGGTGCGGTACCTGGGCCGCAAGGCCCCCCTCACCGAGCTCCTGGGCTCGATCGGCACCCTGCCGCCCGAGGACCGCGGCCGCGTGGGCAAGGAGGGCAACGCCGCGCGCAAGGCCATCGAGGCCGCGCTGGACGCCCGCCGTGAGGGGCTGGAGGCCGACGCCATGGGCGCCGCACTCGAGGCCGACCTCTCGGATGTGACCCTGCCCGGAAACGCCTACCCGCTGGGCGCGCTGCACCCCATCACCCAGGTTCGGCTGGAGGTGGAGGAGATCTTCCTGGGCATGGGCTACTCGGTGGCCGATGGCCCCGAGGTGGAGACCGGCTACAACAACTTCACGGCACTCAACACGCCCGACGGCCACCCCGCCCGTAGCGAGAGCGACACGTTCTTCATCGAGGGCGGCGACGACATCCTGCTGCGCACCCAGACCTCGCCGGTGCAGATCCGCACCATGCAGCAGGGGCCGCCGCCGGTGTACGTGATCGCCCCCGGCACCGTGTACCGCCGCGACGACGTCGACGCCACCCACAGCCCCATGTTCCACCAGGTGGAGGGCCTGGCGGTGGACGAGGGGCTCAGCTTCGCGCACCTGAAGGGCACCATCACGTACTTCCTCCAGCGGCTGCTGGGCGACCGCGAGGTGCGGGTGATCCCGCACTTCTTCCCGTTCACCGAGCCGTCGGTGGACGTGAGCGTGTCGTGGACCGACAAGAACGGCCGCACCGACTGGCTGGAGGTCGCGGGCGCGGGAATGGTGGACCCCAACGTGTTCGCCGCCGTGGGCTACGACCCCGAGCGGTGGACCGGCTTCGCGTTCGGGTTCGGGCTGGACCGCATCGCCATGATCCGTCACCAGATCAGCGACATCCGCCTGCTGTACGAGG
>CAZEUE010000182.1:0-2140 GCA_964514615.1 uncultured Bifidobacterium sp.
GTCCCCTTGGTGGGGGCTTGTGCGCTTTCGTCACGAGAATGTCACAAAAGGCACTTGGGGGGTGCCTCAGATCCCGCTTGACATGAGGCAATCGGCACTATGCTGCGCTTGTGCATGACCGTTGTTAGGGTGCCTCCGGTCGGTGGGGTGGTACACCCCTCGCGAGCACTGCGGCAACGTGAAAGAGGCCGGTCCGGTTGGACCTGTACACCTGGCTTCCACTCCTGATCTACATCGTCATCGGCATCGGCCTTGCCGTGGCGCTGTTCTCGTTGTCGCTGGTGGGTCGCAAGCGGCCCAACCCCACCAAGGCCCTGCCGTTCGAGAGCGGCATCCTCACCGTGCAGCCCACCCGGCAGCGGTTCTCGATCGACTTCTACCTGACCGCCATGCTCTTCATCGTGTTCGACGTGGAGCTCACGTTCATGTACCCCATCGCCACCGTGCTGCGCGATGAGGGGGCCATCGCCGTGTGGTCGTTCATGGTGTTCAGCCTGATCCTGATCGCGGTCATCTTCTACGAGTGGCGAAAGAAGGCACTGGAATGGCGTTGATCCCGCCTCCCGGCGCGCCCATCCGCCGCGCGCCCCGCACCGACCCGGCCATCGACTGGGACCTGCGCGATCCCCTGAGCGCCGAGGTGAGCAAGGGACTGCTGCTGACCACGGTGGACAAGGCCATCGCCTGGACCCAGACCTCGGCCATCTGGCCGGCCACCTTCGGCCTGGCCTGCTGCTCGATCGAGATGATGCACACGCTGTCGCCCCGGCTCGACATGGGCCGGTTCGGCGCCGAGTACTTCCGCGGCACGCCCCGCCAGAGCGACCTGATGATCGTGGCCGGCCGCCTGACCCAGAAGATGGCCCCGGTGGTGCGCCACATCTACGACCAGATGCTGGAGCCCAAGTGGGTGATCAGCATGGGCGCCTGCGCCAGCACCGGCGGCGTGTTCAACAACTACGCCGTGGTGCAGGGCTGCGACAAGATCATCCCGGTGGACGTGTACGTGCCCGGCTGCCCCCCGCGCCCCGAGGGCCTGATGGAGGGCATCGACGTGCTGCGCAAGAAGATCGGCGCCAACGGCCAGGAGCCGTCATCGGAGCTGATCGCCCGCCGCCGCGAGGAGCGCGCGCAGTGGGACCGCGAGCACGCCGAGGAGCTCGCCGAGCTGCGGCAGGTGAGCGCCGGCCACGACGTGGAGCAGGCCGGCGAGCCGCCCCGCGTGGAGCCGGTGGTGGCCGAGGCCGAGGCCAGCGCACGCGCCGCGGAGGCCCGGGGTGAGTGACGTGTCGGCGCAGATCGAGGCGGCGTCGCCCGGCGCGGTGGTGGCCGAGTGGGAGCACGTGGGCGAGCTGACCGTGGAGGTGCAGAAGGAGCGCATCGTGGAGGCCTGCACGGCCCTGCGCGACGGCCCCTCGCAGTACCTGCTGCTGAGCGACGTCACCTGCGCCGACTTCCCCGACGAGCCCGGGCGGTTCCGCATGGCGTACCACCTGACCGCCATCCCCACCGGTGCCCGCGTGCGGCTGCGCGCATGGGCCGGCGCGCTGGACCCCGAGATCGAGTCGGTCACCTCGGTGTGGCCCGGGGCCAACTGGATGGAGCGCGAGGTGTACGACCAGTTCGGCGTGCGGTTCGCCGGCCACCCGGATCTGTGCCGCATCCTCAACCCGCTCGACTGGGACGGCCACCCGCTGCGCCGCGACTACCCCATCGGCGGGGAAGACGTGCAGTTCTCGGACGTGGTGTGAGGGGGACGGGCACCTGATGAGCACCACCGACCCGGGCACCCAGAACTTCCCGCTCGCCGCCGAGGGCCGCGAGGCGCTGGAGGCCGCCGCGCGCGAGCAGCGCGCCCTCACCCCCACCGAGCGGGTGATCGCCAGCGTGGAGGCCTACACGCCCGAGGAGGCCGCCGAGCGCACCCTGGCCAACGAGATGCTGGCCGATACCCGCCCGGGCGTGCGCCAGCCACTGCTGCTGAACCTCGGGCCCAACCACCCCAGCACCCACGGCGTGCTGAGGCTCATCGTGGAGCTCGACGGCGAGGTGGTGCGCGAGGTCACGCCGGTGATCGGCTACCTGCACACGGGCATCGAGAAGCAGTGCGAGAACAAGACCTGGTGGCAGGCCATCACGC
>CAZEUE010000183.1:0-2111 GCA_964514615.1 uncultured Bifidobacterium sp.
GGGGGATTTGAACCCCCGTCGGACCCTGAAGCCCGAAACGGTTTTCGAGACCGCCGCATTCGACCGCTCTGCCACCTCTCCGCGCGGGAGCGTACCAGCGCCGGTCCTATACGATGCCGCGGCTTGGAGAGGTGTCCGAGCGGTCTAAGGAGCGCGACTGGAAATCGCGTAGTCGGGTATACCCCGGCTCGAGGGTTCAAATCCCTCCCTCTCCGCTGACCGGGACGCGAGGGGGTGGTAGCCTCTCGCGTCCCGGGCAGTTAGCTCAGCGGGAGAGCGCCCGCCTCACACGCGGGAGGTCACTGGTTCAATCCCAGTACTGCCCATCACCTGCGGCAATCAGTTGCCCTGCAAGCGCCTGGCGCGCCCGGCCTTGGCTGCCAGGATGAACACGCGGGCGAGGCCCACCAGCAGCACGAGGTCGAAGAGCATCTGCCCGGTGACCACCCAGCGGGCGCCGGTCGATACCGCCGTGATGTCGCCGAAGCCCGTCGTGGAGAGGGTGGTGACGGTGTAGTAGACGGCGTCCGACTTGGTGAGCGGTTCCGTGAACGCTGCGGGATCGATCTCGCTCATGGTCGCGTAGACCAGGGCGAAGATGATGATGATTGCCGTGACCAGCACGATCAAGCCGGTGGCAGCGCGTACCTCGGGGTAGGGGTCGTTGATCGTGCGGTAGAGCTCCCATGCGATGAGCGCGGCGAGCAGCGCGATGGCCACGAACAGGCCGAGTGCGGCCGTGCCCTCGGCCACGTCGCGCGGCGTGACGGCGATGAAGATGCCGACGAGGAGGCCCACCGACAGGAGCATGCGCAGGGCGGCCTGGCCCAGCACCCGGCGGCGCTCGCCCCTGTCCAGCTGTGCGTACGCGAGATGGGCGGCCTGCTTGGGGTCGGCCGGCGGCTGCGTGGTGGGCCCGGATTCATCCATCGATGTGAGGCTAACGGCGCCCCCGGACCACTCAGGGCGTCAGGATGGCTCGGTGCCCGGCGGGTCGATCTCGCCGGCGCGCATGGCGATGCTCACTGCGTGCGCGCGGGTGCGGGCCCCCAACTTGGCCATCGCAGACTCCATGGCCAGCCGCACCTGCCCGGGGGTGTCGCCTACCTCCTCTGCGACTTCGAACCAGTTGCGGCCCATGGCCAGCAGGGTGATGACCTTGCGCTCGGTGGGGTCGAGCAGGGTTCCGCTTCCCGCGTTGACCGCGGCCACCGGCTCCTCGAGGTTCTTGTCGGCGATGTCGTCGTCGTCCAGCCCATCGGCCTGGCCGCTGACCTCTGGATTGATGAAGATGGACAGGTGCAGGCCTGGCGCCACGTTTGCCGTGGCGTTGAACTCGACCTCGGCGCGCGAGTCGTCCGCGCAGAGCACGGCGAACCGGCCCACCGTGCCGCCGCGCGCGAGGAAGTCCTGCCAGACGTCATCGAGGAACGGCCGGTACTCAGGGATGGTGATGTCATCGATGCGCATGGTGCGCAGCGTGGCGAGGTCGTAGCCGAGCAACTCGCATGCGGCCACGTTGGCATTGACGTACCGGCGCTGGTCGTTGGCGAGCAGCATGGGATTGCGCGACTGGGAGAAGATGTTCCAAAGGGCATCGTCGTCGGCGCTTACGCCGGCGAGGTCAGGCGGTGATACCCAGCCTTCCGTGCCGCTCACTGCCCCTCCCGATGCGTCTCGTCCCTCCCCATGAGTCTAGGCGAGGATTGAGCGGGCTTACGGTCGCCGGCGTGGCGCGGCTAGATCTCGCGGCGGCCCAGGAGCGCGCGGCCGAGGGTGAGCTCGTCCGCGTGCTCGAGATCGGCTCCCACCGGCAGCCCACTGGCCAGGCGCGTCACCCGCAGGCGACCGCGCACGCGGTCGGCCAGGAACAGCGCCGTGGCCTCGCCGGCCATGGTCGGGTTGGTGGCGATGACCAACTCGGTAACGCCGTCGCGCTCGATGCGCTGGTCGAGCTCGGCGATGCGCAGGTCCTCGGGGTCGACGCCGTCGATGGGCGACAGCGCGCCACCCAGCACGTGGTAGCGGCCGCGGAACTCGTGCGTGCGCTCGATGGAGATGATGGCCGAGGGCTCCTCCACAACGCAGATGAGGGTGGGGTCGCGCCGCGG
>CAZEUE010000184.1:0-2108 GCA_964514615.1 uncultured Bifidobacterium sp.
TGCGCAGCGCCGACCGCATCCCGCACGCGGTCCTGGTGGACGGCGTGGGGCGCCGCGGCGTGCTGCTGGAGCGCGCGCTGTCGGAGGCCGCCGCGCTGCTGATCAGGGCCGACCTGCGGGTGGGCGTGCTGCTGGGCACCCAGGCCACCGTGGAGACCGGGTTCCTGGCGCAGGAACTGGCCGAGCGCGTGGGCGACGGCCGGGCGATGGTGCGCCGGGCCGGGCTGCCGGGCCACGGCCTGGGCCCACTACGCGCGCTGGCCGGCGCCCAGATGGACGACCTCGACGCGGCCGACGCCGTGGTGGTGGTGGGCGGCGACCCCGCCGCGCAGCAACCGGTGGCCGAGCTGCGCATCCGCAAGGCACGCCGTCACGGAGCCCGCATTGGCCTTGTGGGCCCGCGGCCCACGGCGCTCGACGACAGCGGGCAGGTGGTGCGCACCGCGCCGGGCCACCTGGCCGGGGGCATCGACGCCGTGCGCGACATGCTGCTGGGAACCTCGCGCGCGGTGGTGCTGTGGGACGAGGCCGACCTCGCCGCCGAGCCCGCGGCGGCGGCGGCGCTGGCCGACGTGGTGGCCGCCACCCCCGGCGCCCGGGCAATCGAGATGTGCGCGGATGTCGCGGGCCCGGGCCTGCGGGCGCTGGGCATCGCGGCCGCCGACGACCTGCTGGCGGCCGTCGAGGCCGGGCGGCTGGACGTGCTCATCACCATCGGGGTCGACCCCACGGCGGGCCCCGAGGGCGCGCGGTGGAGCGCGGCCATCGACGGCGTGGGAACCATCATCGAGATGGCAGCCTACGCCTCTGGCCTGACCGACCGCGCCACGCTGGTGCTGCCGCTGCTCACCCCGCTCGAGGAGGAGGGCGTGCTGGTGAGCATGGCCGGCCGCGCCCAGCGGCTTCGCCCCGGCGCGCGCGAGTGCGAGGGCGCCGCGTCCGCATGGGAGCTGCTGGTGGCGCTCACCCACCGCCTGGGCCGCCCCGTGCCCGACCGCACCCCGGCGCAGGCGTTCGCCCGGCTGGCGGAGCGGCACGCGCCCTTCGCGAGCCTCGACTACCGCGTCATCGGCACCACGGGCGCGGTGATCGCGCCGGCGCAGGCAGGGCCCGCGGCCCCGGCCGCCCCCGGCCGCCAGCCCGAGGGCGACGGCCTGCTGGTGGTGCCGTGCCGGCCGGTATTCGGCGATGCCACGGCGTTCCGGTCGGATGCCCTCGCGCCCGTGCGCGAGCCGGCGCGCGTGCGCCTTGCTCCCGCCGAGGCCGAGCGCCTGGGCGTGCGCACCGACGCCCGCGTGGCCATCGCCACGCCGCACGGCGAGGCCGTGCTGCCGCTCGAGATGGACTCCCGCCTGCCCGAGGGCGCCGCGTACCTGGTGATGGGCGACCCCGCCGCCGGCGCGGAGCGCCTGCTTCCCATGGACGGCGGCCCCGTGCGGGCCGTGGTGGGCGCGGCCGTGCGCGCCGAGGTGAGCGCCTGATGCCGCAGGAGTCGGTGATCGTGATGCTCATCCAGGCCGTGGTGGTGGTGGGCGTGGTGTTCTCGGCCTTCGCCGGCCTGACCGTGGTGGAGCGCAAGCTGATCGGCCGTTTCCAGGCGCGTCGGGGCCCCAACCGCGCGGGGCCCTTCGGCCTGCTGCAGCCGCTGGCCGACATCGGCAAGCTCACCTTCAAGGAGGACTTCGTCCCCGCCGGCGCCAACCCGTGGGTGTTCCGGCTCGCGCCGATGATCCCCGTGGTGGCCGCGGTGGCCGCACTGTCGCTGATCCCCTTCGGCGGGGTGCACGAGTGGTTCGGCTACACGGTGACCCTGTACGGCACCGACCTGGGCGTGGGCGTGCTGGCCCTGCTGGCGCTGAGCAGCCTTGGCGCCTACGGGCTGATCCTGGGCGGATGGGCCAGCGGCAACAAGTACTCCCTGCTGGGCGCGGCCCGCAACGCCGCGCAGCTGGTGTCGTACGAGGTCGCGCTGGGGCTGTCGATCGTGGGCGTGGTGATGATCAGCGGCAGCCTGTCGCTGGTGGACATCGCCAACGCCCAGGCCGGGGGCCTGTGGTACATCCTGCTGCAGCCGGTGGCGTTCGTGGTGTTCATGATCGCCGCGTTCG
>CAZEUE010000185.1:0-2072 GCA_964514615.1 uncultured Bifidobacterium sp.
CCCGTAGCCCGCGCCCTGCGCGTACCCCGTGGGCCGGCCCATGGCGCGGTAGATGGCCAGGCCGTCGAGGGCATCGAACTCGGCGTCGTCGTACCGATCGGCCATGGCGTTGTCGTAGGTGAGCAGGCGCACGCCGTCCGCCGGTGCGCCCTCATCGAACCCCTCGATGGCGCGGGTGAACGTGACGGTGCGGGCGTAGGGCTCGAACCCGGCGTCGCGGGCCACCTGGGCCATGGGATCTGCCGGCGCCAGGGCCATGTCGAACGGCGGCGGAGTGGGGACGGCCTCGAGCAGCGCGGCGAGCGCCGCGGCATCGCGGGCGGACACGTTGTCCAGCCGCGTGGCCCGCGCGGTGGGCGACGGGCCCACCTGGCAACTCGCCCCGTCTGTGGTGACGCTAGAGAAGGTAGGGCTCCAGGTCGTCGACGCGCACGCCGGTGTCCTCGAGCCACTGCCGCACGTCCACGAGGTGGTCGGCGTCCCCGCTGATCTCCAGGATCACCCAGCCGGTGCGATCGCGCACGTCCGCGCGCCGGATGTTGCACACCACGTCGTGCTCCGTGGACAACCGGTGGACGATGGGCTCGCGCACCAGGTCCTCCGGGAATGTCAGTCTCACGCGGATGCTCGCCACCGGATGCCTTCCATCGACGGGAGCGCGAATATACTCGCCGCATGGCTTCTGGACCTCTCTCGCGCATTGCCCGCTCCGTCCGCCGCGACCTCGACGCCGCGCGCGAGCGCGACCCGGCCGCGCGCTCCACCACGGAACTGGTCCTCACCTACCCCGGGCTGCACGCGGTGTGGATGCACCGCGCCGCGCACGGCATGAACCGCCGCGGCTGGCACCTGCCCGCGCGCATGGTCAGCCAGGTGTCGCGCTTCGTCACCGGGATCGAGATCCACCCGGGTGCCACCATCGGCCCGGGGTTCTTCATCGACCACGGCATGGGCGTGGTCATCGGCGAGACCACCGAGATCGGCGAGGACGTCACCGTGTACCAGGGGGTCACCCTCGGCGGCACGGGCAAGCACGCCGGCAAGCGCCACCCAACCCTGCGCGACGGGGTCATCGTGGGCGCGGGGGCATCGGTGCTGGGTCCGCTGGAGATCGGCGAGGGGGCCAAGATCGGCGCCGGCTCCATCGTGGTGAAGGACGTCCCCGCCAACTCCACGGTGGTGGGCAACCCCGGCAAGCCCGTGGTGCGGGACGGCCAGAGGGTGGACCCGGAGAAGATCCATCACCCGGACCTCGACCACACGGTCCTGCCGGACCCGGTGGCGGACGCCCTCGACTGCCTCATCAAGCGCGTCGAGGAACTCGAGGGCGAGATCGCCGCCCTGCGGGCCGGGGTGGATCCGCCGCCGCGGGCGGACGAGGCGGACTGCCGCGACAAGGTGAAGGCGGGCATCCGCGAGGCCCGTCGGGCCGCCGCCGACGCCGCCTAGGGGCCGCCCGGTACACCCGCGGGCGTCCGCCTGCGGCGCTACCTTTGCCCGGTGAGCACCGACCTCCTGGGCAGCCTCAACCCACCCCAGCAGCAGGCCGTGCTGCACGGCGACGGTCCCCTGCTGGTGCTCGCGGGGGCGGGCAGCGGGAAGACGCGGGTCATCACGCATCGCATCGCCCACCTGGTGCAGCAGCGCGGGGTGCCGGTGCGCGAGATCCTGGCCATCACCTTCACCAACAAGGCCGCGGGCGAGATGCGCGAGCGCATCGGCCAGCTCGTCGGGCCCGGGGCCTCCGGCCTCTGGGCATCCACGTTCCACTCCGCATGCGCGCGACTGCTGCGCATCGAGCACCAGGCCGCGGGGTACGACCGGGCGTTCTCCATCTTCGACGACGCCGACCAGCAGCGCATCATGCGCGACATCCTCAAGGATGAGGGCATCGACCCCAAGCGGCTCACGCCGCGCGCCGTGCTGGGGCGAATCTCCGCCGCCAAGAACGAGTTGCTGCATCCGCGCGACCTCGCGGAGCAGGCCCGCGACGATGCCGAGCAGGGAATGGCGCGGTTGTACCAGCGCTACCAGGACCGCCTGCTGGCCAACCAGGCCATGGACTTCGACGA
>CAZEUE010000186.1:0-2021 GCA_964514615.1 uncultured Bifidobacterium sp.
TCCTCGACCAGATGCGCTCCACGATCCCCGAGGAGATCAAGCAGGCGCGCTGGATCGTGAAGGAGCGCCAGGAGATGCTGGCCGAGGCCAAGCGCGAGGCCGACCGCATCGTGGACGAGGCCAGGGATAAGGCCGAGCGCCAGGCGTCGCAGCAGGAGGTGGTGAAGCTGGCCGAGAAGCAGGCGAGCGACCTCCTCGACGACGCCCGCATGCGCGAGCGCGAGGTGCGCCTTGGCGCCGAGGACTACGCCGACGAGGTGCTCGGCACGCTCGAGGTGAACCTCGAGAAGTTCACGGCGGCCGTGCGCCGCGGGCGCGAGCGCCTGCAGGGCAAGTCCGAGGACCGCGGCGGCGATGGCCCGTTCATCGCCGACGAGTCCTCCTCCGACTACTAGGCCGGTGTCCATGGGGCGGCGGGGCGAGCCGGAGGGGGTCATCGACCTCCGCCGGCTGGACCTCACGCCCGGGGCGGGCGCCCGGGTGGAGGTTCCCGTGGTGCTCGAGCCCATCACGCTCGGGGGGCAGCCGTACGCCCCGGAGCCGCGCGAGGTCGAGACCCGGCTCGACGTGGGTGCGTCGGGGTCCGGGACGGGCCTGAGGCTGCGGTTCCACACCACGCTGCACGGCGCGTGCCAGAGGTGCCTCGCCCCGGCGGCGGTGCAGGTGGCGGTGGATGCCCGCGAGTTCCAGGCCTCGGGGCGGACCGACGCGGACGAGCCGGACGACGACTTGGACTGCGAGTACCTGGCCGGCCCCTCGCGCATGGACCTCGACGTGGCCGCGTGGGCGCGCGACGCCATGGCCGAGGTCCTCCCCATGTCCGTGCTGTGCCGCGACGACTGCGCCGGCCTGTGCGTGCGGTGCGGCGCCGATCTCAACGCCGGTCCCTGCAGCTGCTCCGACGATGAGCCCGACCCGCGCTGGGCGGCGCTGGAGCAGCTTCGCGAGCGCCTCGGCGGGGCCGCGGACGACCCGGCGTGAGCAGCCCGCGACGGTCGGGTTGCCCGCGCGGCGCGTGAGGCGCTAACCTCCCGCGTCGTTCCGGACCCGGTCCCGACCAGGAGCCACGTTGGCCGTTCCCAAGCGCAAGACCTCTCGTGCCCGCCGCGACAAGCGACGCGCCACCCATTCGATCCAGGCCACGCGGCTTGGTCGTTGCCCGCGCTGCACGGCTCCGGTGATGCCGCACCATGTCTGCATGGTGTGCGGTCACTACAAGGGCCGCGCGGTCGTCGACACCGGCGCCTGACGCCGATGGGGGATGTCGTCGTCGCCGTCGATGCGATGGGCGGCGACAAGGCACCGCTCGTTCCCGTGGCGGGTGCCGTCGCGGCGGCGCGCGAGGGCGTTGGCATCATCCTCGTGGGTGACGAGCCCGCGCTCGGGCGGGCCCTGGCCCAGCACGGCGAGGTGCCGTCGAACATCGAGATCGTGCATGCCGCCGACCGCATCCATTCGGCCGAGGATGGCGTCAAGGCGGTGCGCTCCAAGCCCGACGCCTCGATGGTGGTGGCGTGCCGGCAGGTGCAGTCCGGTCGCGCCGGGGCGGTCATCTCGGCCGGGCACACCGGGGCCATGCTGGCGGCCAGCACGCTCATCTTGCGCCGTCTCCCGGGGGTGATCCGCCCGGGGCTCGCGGTGCCCATGCCCTCCATCGCCGGCCCCATCGTGATGATCGACGGCGGGGCCAACGCCGAGTGCCGGCCCGAGTACCTGGCCCAGTTCGCCGTGATGGGGCGCGTGCTCGGCCGCGACATCCTGGGCATCCATGAGCCCAGCGTGGGCATCCTCACCATCGGCGAGGAGGCCGGCAAGGGAACCGAGCTGGTGCAGGAGGCCTATGCCCTGCTGGATGGCACGCCGGGCTTCATCGGAAACATCGAGGGGCGCGACATCCCCAAGGGCAAGGCGCGCATCATCGTGACCGACGGCTTCACCGGCAACGTGGCGCTGAAGCTGTACGAGGGCACGGCCGCCATGATCTTCCACGAGATCCGGCGCGGCCTCACCTCGAGCGTGCG
>CAZEUE010000187.1:0-1960 GCA_964514615.1 uncultured Bifidobacterium sp.
TCCCCGGGGGCGGTCCGGGCGTCTCGGCGTCGGTGGGGGGCGTGCCCGTGGGCTGGGGCGATGCCGGGTGGGAGCAGGCCTACCAAGCCGCCGACGTACTGCTGTACGAGGCCAAGGCCGCGGGCAAGAACCGGGTGGTCATCGGCCCCATGCTGGGCCTGGCCGAGCAGCCCTAGGCGGCCAGCCGCGGCACCTCGGGGTCGTGCTCGGGCGCGTCCCGGGTCATGAGGAGGCCGCAGATCACGGCCGACAGCAGGAAGATCCCGGCGGCCCACCAGAAGGCGGTGCTGTAGCCGTCCACCTGCGCGGCCGCCTGCGTGGCGGGTGACTGCGGGTCGCCGCTGGAGGCGACGAACGCCGTGACCGCGCTGGCGAAGATGGTGCTGAGCAGTGCGGTGCCGATGGACCCGCCCACTTGCTGGGTGGTGTTGACCATCGCGGACGCCACGCCCGAATCGTCGGCCTTCACGCCCATGGTGCCCACCTCGAAGCAGCACGCGAACACCAGGCCGAGGCCCAGGCCGGTCACGATGAGCCCGGGCAGCACGTGCGTGACGTATGCGGTGTCCACCTCGATCTGGGTGAACAGCAGCAGGCCGGCCATGCCCAGCAGCATTCCCAGGGTCACCGGCAGGCGTGGTCCGGTGCGGGGCAGGATGAGCGCCGTGCTGGTGACGGCCGTCAGCATGATCGCGCCGATCATGGGCAGGAACGCCAGCCCGGTGGTGACCGGCGAGTAGCCCAGGGTCGCCTGGAGGTAGAAGGTGAGGAACAGGAACACCCCGAACAGCGCGGCCGACGCCAGCGTGAGGCCGATGTAGGCGCCACCCCGGTTGCGGTCGGCCAGCACGCGCATGGGCAGCATGGGCTCCCGGGCTCCGATCTCGATCCACACGAAGGCGGCGAGCAGCACGAAGGCCACGATGAGCAGCCCGATGGTCACGCCGGATGTCCATCCGTCGGTCTCGGCCCGGGTGAACCCGTACACCAGGGCCAGCAGGCCGAGCACCGAGGTGATGGTGCCCGGGATGTCCAGGCTGGCCCTGCCGCGGCCGTGGTGCACCAGCAGGACCACCGCGGCGACGGCCGCGGGGATCGCGATGATGAGGTTCACCCACAGGCACCAACGCCACGACAGGTACTCGGTGAGCACGCCGCCCAGCAGCAGCCCCAGTGCCCCCCCGGCGCCCGCGATGGCCCCGTAGATGCCGAACGCCTTGCCGCGCTCCTTCGCATCGGTGAAGGTGGTGGTGAGCAGCGACAGGGCCGCGGGCGCGAGCAGGGCGCCGAACACGCCCTGCAGTGCGCGGGCGGTTACCAGGACGGTGAAGTCCTGGGCGATGCCGCCCAGCGCCGACGCCAGGGCAAAGCCCATCAGGCCCCAGAAGAACACCCACTTGCGGCCCAGCAGGTCGCTGAGGCGCCCGCCGAACAGCAGCAGGCTGCCGAACGCCAGCGCATATGCGGTGATG
Source organism: uncultured Bifidobacterium sp. (assembly GCA_964514615.1). GTDB lineage: Bacteria > Actinomycetota > Thermoleophilia > Miltoncostaeales > Miltoncostaeaceae > SYFI01. Next base: position 1,473 of record CAZEUE010000187.1, read on the forward strand.
ATCCACTGGCGCAACGAGTCGGAGAAGCCCAGGTCGGCCTGGGCCGAGGGCAGCGCGATGTTCACGATGGTGGCGTCCAGCACCACCATGAGCTGGGCGAGCCCGAGGACCGCCAGGATGATCCAGCGACGGGAGTGCATCCTCTGCTCGGGCGTCTGTGCGTTTGTCACGGCGCGGGACCATACACGCGCCTGCAGGCAATGGGCATCACTGCGGCGGGCCCCTCCGAGGAGGGGCCCGCCGGGTACTTCATGTGGACGCCCCCGCGGGGCGCCTGCGGCTCAGAGCGCCTGGACCTGCTGCGCCTGCGGGCCCTTGGGGCCCTCGCCGGCGACGAAGCTCACGCGCTGCCCCTCGTCGAGGGAGCGGTAGCCCGACCCCTGGATCTCGGAGAAGTGCACGAACAGATCCTTGCCCCCGTCATCGGGGGTGATGAAGCCGAATCCCTTCTCGGCGTTGAACCACTTGACGACGCCTTCCGGCACGTT
>CAZEUE010000188.1:0-1949 GCA_964514615.1 uncultured Bifidobacterium sp.
TCTCCGACCCGAACGGAGCGCGCTACCAAGCTGCGCCACACCCCGCGATGAAGCCGTGGGATCCTAACCCATGCCCATCATTTTTCCGCGCTCTTTCCGGGGCCCCGGCCCGGCGCCATCCGTTGCGTGGCGTAGCGTTGCACCACGCAGATCGCACAGGGAGGATGAGATGGCGAATCACCTGACCCCGGACGAGATGGCCGAGGCGATCGGCATGCGCACGGAACGCCTGATGCGCTACTGCCTGGAGCAGTCGATACCCATCTACAACGGGCGGGTGGACAAGACGCTGGTCATCACCAGCCTGCTCCAGACCGGTCACCGGTTCCCCGACGACACCGACGCCCACGAGCTACTGGCGGCGTGATGTCGCGAGGACCCCGGCGGTCCCCCCGCTGCCGGGGCCCTCGCTAGCCTGCCCCGAGTCGTGAGTCGCCCGCCCCGCATGTCGCGCCGCTCTGCCGTCGCCCTCATCACCGCCGGTGCCATCGCAGCCATGGCCACTCCGGGCTTCGCTCAGGAGAACCCCGTGGCGTCCACCATCGACGCCTTCGCCAAGAAGAACCCGCGCATCAGCGTCCTGGTGGAGCGCATCGGTCCGCGGGGCCCGGCCACCATCGCGTCGTGGAGGCCCACCACCTCACTGGCGCCCGCATCCACCATGAAGATCGTCACCGGGGCGGCCGCGCTGCTCACCGTGGGCCCCGACTTCCGGTACACCACGCGCCTCGAGGCAGGCCCCGACTCGGTGGGGCCGAGCGGCACGGTGGATGGGCCGGCGTACCTGATCGGCGCGGGCGACCCCATGCTCAGCACCCGCGCGTACTCGCGCGCCAACCTTGACCGGCTGGGCACCTCGATCGACGACCTTGCCCGCGACGTCCGCGAACAGGGCACCAAGCGGATCACGGGAGGCGTGGTGGTGGACGAGACGCTGTTCGACCGCCAGCGGATGGGTCCGCTGTGGAAGAGCAGCTACCGGTACGAGTGCCCTCCGCTTTCAGGGATCGCCACCAACCAGAACCGGGCTGCCAACGGCACCAACGTGTCGAGCCCGGCCATCGCGGCCGGGCAGCGCATGGTGGCCGCGTTGCGGCGGGCGGGAGTGAAGGTGTCGGGACGCGTGCGCGTGGGGCGCGACGCCTCGGGTGGCAGCGTGCTCGGCCAGGTGCGCTCGCAGCCGATGGCGCGCATCGTCGACTACATGAACACCCACAGCGACAATTTCACCGCTGAGACGCTCACGAAGGGGGTGGGGGCCTACGGCACGGGAACGGGATCAACTCGCGGCGGTACCGGTCGCGCAGAATCGATCATGAGGGAACGCGGTGTGTTCACCCGGTCCGACGACTTCATCGATGGCTCAGGGCTCTCCCACAGCAACCGCCTGTCGGCGGCCACCCTCGTGGGGGTGCTGAAGGACGCCCAGGCCCACCCCGATTGGGGCGCGGCGCTCATCAAGTCGTTGCCACGAGGCGGCGAGGGCACTCTGATCCGGCGGCTGAAGGGGCCGGCCGTGAGGAACCGGGTGCATGCCAAGACCGGGTACATCAACGGGGTGGCCTCCCTTGCCGGGACGGTCACCAGCAAGGCGGGAGTGCCCTATGCGTTCGCCTTCCTCATGAACACCAGCAACATCAGCGGTGCGCAGCGGACCATGGACCGGGCAGTGACCCTGCTGGCCACGGGCCGGGCCGACGCGGTGATCGGACCCTCCTAGCCGTCATTGCGGGTGGGCAGGGGCTGTTCGCCCCTCAACACCGCCACAAACACCGCCTCATCCAGCACCGGCACCCCGGCCTTCTCGGCCTTCTCGGCCTTGCTGCCCGGGTCGGCCCCCACCACCACGAAGGTGGTCTTCCTGCTCACGGAATCGGTGCTCTTGCCACCGGCAGCGATGATCGCGCGCTTGGCCTCGTCGCGGGTGAAGCCCTGAAGAGCGCCGGTCA
>CAZEUE010000189.1:0-1941 GCA_964514615.1 uncultured Bifidobacterium sp.
GACGGCCGGCATCAACTGGCAGCCCCACCACAACGGGGCTGAGCCGATCTTGGGGCCGGCCTGGCCGAATCGCCCCGACTCGCCCGAGAGCGTGAGGTCGCACATCACGTTGAGCTCGTTGCCGCCGCCGATGCAGTAGCCGCGCACCCGGGCGATTACCGGCTTGCCGTTGTTGCGGATGCCGTTGGCCACGCGGTGCGAGAGCGTGTGCAGGTGGCGCTTCTCGGCTGCCGTGCGCGTGGGGTCGGCCACGTCGCCGCCCACGCAGAACGCCCGGTCGCCTGCGCCGGTGAGCACCACCACGCCCACCGACTCGTCGTCGGCCGCGCGCTCGAAGGCCTCGCCGAGTTCGATGATGGTCTGCATGCGGAACGCGTTGAGGCGCTCGGGGCGGTTGATGGTGATGGTCGCCCGGCCGTTGCCGGTCTCGTAGATGATGTCCTGGTAGGCCACGCCTCGGCTCCCCTTGGTGGTGATGGGTCCTCAAAGCGTACCGGGGTGCGCGTGCCGGGTCCGAAGTACGGATTTGGGTGCCCCGTCACGCGTCTCGCAATGCGATACGTGCTCCGCGGGCAGCGGGTGGGCCCTTGCCGGGCCCGGGGCGCGCTGATACTTATTCCGCCTTCGTCGCATCCGTCACAAGACGGTGTTTCACCTTTCGAGACTTGGCTACCACCGAGCACACCGAGGAAGTCACCGCGCCGGGTCGCTACCGGATCCAGGCCGTGGAGCGCGTGGGCGCGATCCTCGACGTGTTCACCACCGAGCACCCCGAGCTCGGGGTGACGGAGATCGCCGAGCGGACCGGCCTGCACAAGAGCACCGCGCACCGGTTCCTGGTGAACCTCGAGGCCGTGGGCCTGCTGGAGCGCGACGCCCGGTCGCAGCGGTACCGCCTGGGCCTGCGGATGTTCGAGATGGGCGGCATCGTGCTCGAGCAGATGAGCCTGTGGGACGAGGCCCTGCCGTACCTCGAGCAGTTGGTGTCGGCCTCGGGCGAGACCGGGCACCTGGCCGTGCTGGAGCGCGGCGAGGCGATCTACATCGAGAAGGTCGAGGCGCGCCGCGCGCTGCGCATCCCGTCGGCCATGGGCCGCGGGTACCCGGCGCATGCGACCAGCCTGGGCAAGGTTCTCCTCTCCGGTCTCGGCGAGGACGAAGTGCGCGACATCACCGACGCGCACGGCATGACGTCGTACACCTCCACCACCACCACGGACGTGGACCGGCTGCTCGCCGAGCTGGCCGCCGTCCGCGACCAGGGGTATGCGGTGGACGATGAGGAGTACGACGAGGGCCTCCGCTGCGTCGGGGCCCCGATCCGTGACCACACTGGGCGCGTCGTCGCCGCCATCGGCATCGGCGGGCCGGTCACCCGGGTCACCCCCGAGCGCGTGGATGAACTCGCGCAGCTCGTCATCGACGCCGCGGACGGGCTGTCCCGCCGCCTCGGCGCCTCGCAGTCGGGGGCCTATACGCGTGCCGCGAGCCGCGTGCGGGCCACCACCAACCAAACCCCGCGGCCGAGCGCCGCTCTCCGCGCCGTCCGGTAGTCGGGCGGCGTCAATCCCGAAAGGAGCAGTACCCCTATGAGCAGCGATGTTCTGAAGGACATTCGCGACGCGCTGTCCAGCCGCACCCAGCACTTCGTGCTGCCGAAGCAGTGGGCGTCCATGCGCAAGGCCGAGGCCCTCGAGAAGGAGACCGGCAAGCGCATCCTGCACTTCGAGAAGGGCGACTTCCAGGGCGACGAGTTCTACCCCGCACCCCACATCTACGAGGCCGCCGCCAAGGCCGTGCATGATGGCCACGTGCGGTACGTGCCGGGCCCGGGCCTGCCTGAGTTGCGCGACGCCATCGCCGAGGAGATGACCTCGCGCGGTCGTCCCACCAAGCGCGAGGAGGTGCTGGTGACCATGGGCGCCAAGCACGCCCTCACGC
>CAZEUE010000190.1:0-1916 GCA_964514615.1 uncultured Bifidobacterium sp.
CCACGCCGAACAGCAGGGTCATGCCCAGCATTCCGCTCGGGCGCTTGAGGAAGGCAGTGGCGATCACCAGGGCCAGGGCCACGACCCACGCGCCGATCATCCAACCGCCGGTGAAGTCCCTGCCGATGAATGCGCCGGCAGCCGCGAAGCCGCACGTCACCCCCACCAGGAACATCACGCGGGCGAACAGCGCGCGCTGGGTGACCTTCTCCCGCTCGATCGCTCCGGCGTGGTCCGCGGCGGAGGCCTGGTCGTACCACGTGCGGCTGGGCGTCTCCTCGGCCATGCGACTGCTCCGTTATCCGTCTGCCAGGGGCGCCATGGTGAGCCCCGCGCCCTTCAACTGCTCCCACACGAGTTCCGCGCGCTCGTGATCGCCCCTCCACACGGTGGCCTGACCCTTGGTGTGGATGGTGTTCGCGAACGCCATCCCCTTGGCGTAGTCGACCCCGGGCACGAACTTCGCCAGGATCGTCGCAACTCCCTCGAACGTGTTGTGGCTGTCGTTCATCACGATGACCGAGCACGGCCGCCCGAGCCCGGAGCCCGGGCCCGTGCCTGTCTCCCCGGGCGAGACACGGGGCGGAGTGAGGACGTCGGAACCCACGGCATCGGATGATACCCGGGAGTGGGACAGTCCCGGAGGTGGGACAGTCCCCGCAGTGGGACAGTCCCCGCAGTGGGACAGTCCCACTGACGACGGCGATACCGTTTGGACGTGACTACTGCGCCTGCCCCCGACGTGCTCGCCCCCTTCCACCCCGCGGTGGCCGACTGGTTCATGCGCGCGTTCGAGGGCCCCACTCCTCCGCAGGTGCAGGGATGGCCACACATCGCTGCGGGAGAGCACACGCTCATCGTGGCGCCCACGGGATCGGGCAAGACCCTGGCCGCGTTCCTCTGGGGCCTCAACCGCATCGCCGCGGCGCACCTCGACGGGGGACAGTCCCAGCCCGGGGACAGTCCCACCGGTGGGACTGTCCCCGGGCTGGGACTGTCCCCGGATGGGGGCGGGCGCGTTCTCTACATCTCTCCGCTCAAGGCGCTCAACTACGACGTGGAGCGCAACCTGCGCGGGCCGCTTGCCGGTATCTCGGAATCGGCACGGCGCATGGGGCTCGAGCCGCCGGGAATCACGGTGGGGGTGCGCACCGGCGACACGCCACAGGCGGAGCGGCAGCGGATGCTGCGTAACCCCCCGGACATCCTCATCACCACGCCCGAGAGCCTCTACCTGCTGCTCACCAGCAAGGGCGAGGAGATCCTGCGGGACATCGGCACGGTGATCGTGGACGAGATCCATGCGATGGCCGGCACAAAGCGCGGCAGCCACCTCGCGCTGTCGCTGGAGCGGCTGGAGCGCATCGCGGAGCAGCGGGTGCAGCGCATCGGGCTGAGCGCCACGCAGCGCCCCATCAGCGAGATCGCCAGGTTCCTCGGCGGGCAGGACGACGACGGCACCCCCCGCCCGGTGGCCGTGGTGGATGCCGGCCGGGTGAAGGAACTCGACCTGCAGGTGATCGTGCCGGTGGACGACATGCGCGACATGGCCGAGCCCGCGCGCGGCCCCGCGGACGGCGACGGCCAGGACCTGCTGGACATCATCGGCGGAGGCGCCACCCGCAGGTCGATCTGGCCCGCGATGTACCCCGCCCTGCTCGACCTGGTGCGCGCCCACCGCAGCACCCTGATCTTCGTGAACAACCGGCGCAGCGCCGAGCGCCTGGCCCTGCGCCTGAACGAGCTGGCCGATGAGGAGGTGGCGCGCGCCCACCACGGCAGCCTGGCCCGCGAGCAGCGCACGATCATCGAGGAGGACCTGAAGGCCGGCCGCATCCCCGCCCTGGTGGCCACGTCGTCGCTGGAGCTGGGCGTGGACATGGGCGCGGTGGACCTGGTGGTGCAGGTGGAGAGTC
>CAZEUE010000191.1:0-1888 GCA_964514615.1 uncultured Bifidobacterium sp.
CGGTGGACTTCGCCATCGAGCACGGCGTGGACACCCTGCAGATGATGATGCTCACCACCCTCCCGGGCACGGCGTTCGACGCCCAGATGCGCGCCGAGGGCCGGGTGCTCACCGACGACTACTCGCTGTACGACGGGCACCACTGCATCATCCAGCCCAAGCTCATGACTCCCTACGAGCTCCAGATGGAGACGTGGAAGAACATGCTGCGCTTCTACTCGAAGAAGACGCCGTGGGAGCTGGGCCGCAAGGAGATCCGCGCCAACCTGTGGCAGTTCCTGCGCCTGCTGACCGAGGTCAAGTTCATGAAGAACCTGCCCAAGGCGGTGCGCCTGTGGCTGGGCAACCGGCCGTCGGAGAGCTTCAAGCTCATCCGCACCACCATCTCGCGGCGCGGCATGCGCACCATCTACGAGACCTTGGGCGTTGCCATCTTCCGCGCGTACGGCCGCAAGCAGCTCCTGAAGTTCACCGACCAGCCGGAGTCGATGGTGCACCTCGACGAGATCCGCCGCCTGCCGGCCTGGACCCCGCCCGCCGAGGCGGAGTCGGAGGTGCAGGGGCAGGAGTCGCCGTCGCTCAAGGTGCTTTCGTGAGCCGACGCATCGAGCTGGGCCTCGAGGGCGGTGGCGTGCTCCTCCTCACCGTGGAGGATGGCGACGTCACCGCCCTCCGGGGCGCCCTCGGTGGCCCGGGTTTCCACGACGTGCGCTCGGAGGAGGGCGACAACGCCGTGGACCTGGCCAAGGTCACGTACATGCGCGTGCTGCCCGGCGACGCCAGCGGGCGCATCGGGTTCGGCGGGGCCTGACCTGCAACTCGGGCTCGTCGGCCTCACCAACTCCGGCAAGACCGCCCTCTTCAACCTCGTCACCGGGGGCGAGGCGGAGGTCGCGCCGTACCCCTTCACCACGCGCGAGCCCAACGTGGGCGTGGCATCCGTGCCCGACCCGCGCATCGACGCCATCGCCGACGCGCAGGACATCCCCAACCGCGTCACCGCCAAGGTGGAGGTGGTCGACATCGCCGGCCTCAGCGAGGGCGCGGGCCAGGGCGAAGGCCTTGGCGGCGCCGCGCTGGGACGCATCCGCGAGCTCGAGGCCACGGTGCACGTGCTGCGCGCATTCGCCAATGCCGAGGTGCCGCATCCGCTGGAGCGCGAGGTCGAGCCCCTTGCCGACGCCCGCGCGGTGGACGAGGAGCTCATCCTCGCCGACGCCGGCCAGGTGGAGCGACGGATGGAGAAGGTGCAGAAGGGCGTGCGCGCCGGTGACCCCGAGGCCAAGGCCGAGGCCGCGGCGCTCGAGGCCATCACCGCGCAGCTGGCCGATGGGCTGCCCGTGCGCACCATGGCCGACGACGGTGCCATCGAGGTGGCCCGCGCCATGGGGCTGCTCACCGCCAAGCCCGTGCTGTACCTGGTGAACACCGACGACCCCGGTGACCCCCCGGTGGAGATCGCCGAGTACGCCGCAGAGCAGGGCGCGCAGGCCCTGGCGCTGCCGGTGGGCGTTGAGCTGGAGCTCGCGCAGATGGACCCCGCCGAGGCCGCGGAGTTCGCCGAGGAGATGGGCCTGGGCACCACGCGCGGGGCCGATGCGGTGATCCAGGCCGGCTACCGCCTGCTCGACCTCATCACGTTCTTCACCGGGTCGGGCCCGCCCGAGGCGCGCGCCTGGCCCATCCCCCGCGGCACCCCGGCCGACAAGGCCGCCGGCAAGATCCACAGCGACATGGAGCGCGGCTTCATCCGCGCCGAGGTGGTGCCGTGGGACAAGCTGGTGGAGTGCGGCTCGTTCGCGAAGGCGCGCGACGTGGCGCTGGCCCGCATGGAGGGCAAGGACTACATCGTCCAGGAGGGCGATGTGATGCAGATCCGCTTCAACGT
>CAZEUE010000192.1:0-1831 GCA_964514615.1 uncultured Bifidobacterium sp.
ATGGGCCGTCTGGGATTCGAACCCAGGACCTTGGGATTAAAAGTCCCCTGCTCTGACCAGCTGAGCTAACGGCCCGGGGGAAGGGTATCGGGGCCGTCCGTTCGGCGGCGGCGCGCGGCCCGGGGTGGTACGAAGAGGGCATGGAATTCACCGCGCTCGCCGACAAGCAGGCCCGCGACTACATGGCGCCCCTCACCGCCGTCGTGGGCCCAATGCACCACCTCAACGACGCCGCCCGGGCGATGATCTCGGAGCGCGCGGGGTCGGTGATCGTGATCGATCCCTCGTTGGCCGGTCCCGGCTTGCTGTCGGAGCGTGACCTCGCGGTGGCCATCGCCGCGGGAGCCGACCCGGCCACCGACCGGGTGGAGACGTGGATGCGCCACGACATCGCCAGCATCAGCCCCGAGACCAGCCTGGACGCCGCGGCGCGCACCATGTTGCGGCAGGGGGTGCGCCACTGCGTGGTGATCGACGGCGGCGAGGCCGTGGGGGTCATCTCCCTGCGATACCTGATCGGCCTGGTGCTGGGCGAGGACGCCCAGCTTCCCCCGCCGCCGGCGTACGGCATCTAGCGATCTCCGGCCGGGGCCACGGCGGCCCGGGCCGGCCCGTATCCGCGGCCGGTTCATCCCCCCGGGGCTCCGCCGAAACCTGCGGGATGTGCCACGGAGGGCGTCGCCCCGCGCACTAGGCTCGCGCGGTGCGTGCGATTGCGATCATCGCGGCGCTCCTCTGCGGAGCGGTCGTCCATCCGGTCGCCGCGTCCCCCGACCGGGCCGCCATGGCGGACTCCGCCCTGCAGGCCGCGCTCGATGGCCTCGTGGCCATGGGGGGCGGCCCGCCGGGTGCCTATGCGCTGGTCAACGGCAACGGGCGCGTGCGCGGGTTCCGCGCCGGAGCGGCCCGGAGCGGCACCAGGCAGCCCATCGGCAGCGCCCGGCGCATGCGCATCGCCAGCGTGTCGAAGGCCATCACCGGTGCAACGGCGCTGCGCCTGGTGCAGCGGGGCGTCCTCAGCCTGGACGACACCGTCGGCCGGCGGTTGCCCTCCCTGCCCGCGGCATGGCATCCGGTGACCCTGCGGCAGTTGCTCAACCACACCGGTGGCGTACCGGACTTCAGCGCGAGCCCGGCGTTCGCCCGCGCGGTCGCCGCCGCGCCCGCGGCGCCCCCCGCTCCCGCCGGGTTGCTGGCGTTCGTGGCCGACCGGCCCCTCGAGTTCGCGCCCGGCACGCGCTTTCGCTACTCCAACTCGGGGCCGGTCATCGTGGCCCTGATGGTGGAGGCCGCCACGGGCGCGCCCTTCCCGGCGTCGGTGCGGTCCCTCGTCGCCGGCCCTGCGGGCATGCCGGCGACCGTGCTCGCCGCGGGGCTGCGGGTGCCGCCCCCGGCGCTGGCCGGCTACGCATGGGATGGGCGCGACCCCCAGGACGTGACCTCCGTGGTGGCATTCGGCGGGTGGGCCTGGGCGTCGGGGGGATTCCTCTCCACCCCGTCCGACCTCTCGCGCTTCGTGCGCCGCGACGCGGGTGGCGCACTGGTCAGCGGCCCCACGCGCGCGGCGCAGATGACATTCCGGCCGGGGGCGTCATCACCCCCGGGCCCCGGTGCCAACTCCGTGGGGCTCGGCATCTTCCGCTACCGCACGCGCTGCGGCACCTTCTACGGGCACAGCGGCAGCATCCTCGGCTACACCCAGATCATCATGGCCACCGGTGATGGGCGCAGGTCGGCCGTGGTGAGTGCGTCCACGCAGGCCGGTGGACCGGTGCTGGCCGGCCTGCGCAGGGCGTGGGAGCGGGCCGCCTGCGCGGCGGCTGCCTAGGGC
>CAZEUE010000193.1:0-1806 GCA_964514615.1 uncultured Bifidobacterium sp.
CCAGTACCAGCCCCACACGTACTCGCGCCAGCCGATCACCTGGCGCACGAATCCCTCCACCGACGCCAGGGGGGCGCCGTCGCCCAAGGCGTCCGCAACCCGGCGCGCCACGTGCAGCGGCGACAGGATGCCCAGGTTGATGGGGCCGGAGAGCAGCGCGTGCGACATGGCCCAGTCATCGTCCATCATGGCGTCCTGGTGCGGGCCGAACCCCGCCAGCCGTGCCTCGACGAACCGGTCGAGCGCCGCGTGGGCCTCGCGCGCCGACGCGGCCATCACCCGCTGCCCGCCCGTGCCGGTGGACGGCAGCTCCCCGAACCCGGCGCGCAGCGACCGATCGAGTGGATCGTCCACCGGGGGCAGCCACGGGACGGGCGCGCCCAGGTCGCGCGTGCGCGGCGGCGGGCGGCGGTTCTCGCGGTCCATGCTCCACGCCCCGCCCACGGGCTGGCCCTCATCGTCCACCAGTACGCCGAGACGCCGCCGGATGTCGCGGTAGAAGGTGTCCATGCGCGGCTGCCGGCGGCCCAGGATGTCGTCGAGCTCGCCCGGTCGGGTGATGAACCCCACCGGCTCGCGCACCTCCACGGGCACGGGAAGCTGCGCGGCGAGCCGACCCGCCAGCGCCAGGCCGCTCCGCGAGGTGGGGTGGGCCACCACCAGCCGGTCCGGCCGGTGCTCGCCGGCATGGTCGTGCACCCCCCGTGCCAGCGTGGGGGCCCGGCGCAGGTCCACCTGCCAGCCGCCGTCGCGCAGCTCCTGCGCGAAGCGCCGCATCGCGCCGATCACCAGCACGCGCCGCTCGGTGTTGTAGGGCAGCCGCCGCAGGGCGAAATCGCTCTCCACCATCAGCACGCGGGCCTCGCCCGCGCGATGGCCCCGGAAGGCGGGGCCCGAGGGATCAAGCTGGTCCCCGAGCACCCATATGGTGGTCCCGCTCAGCGCCCCTTCACGGCGTCGTGCTGTGCCCGCCGCGCCGCGGTGCGGTCGAGCACTTCCTGCTCGCCCGCGCTGATGCCCTCGGGCACCGGGCTCGCCGCGGGGCCGAAGAACTCATCCATCCAGCGGTCGAGGTCGTGCGCCGGGACCGCCCCGAAGCGATTGGCCACCACGCGGCCGTCGGCCATGAGGGCGATGGCCGGGACCGCCGAGGGGCTCACGCTCACGCCCTCGGGCCATCCCGGATCGGTGCGCGCGCGCCAGTCCTCGGGTCCCCACATCTCCACGAACGCCATCAGCAGGTCCGGGCGTGCCCGGCCGATGGCATCGAGCCCCGCGCCGGTGACCTGGCACGCCGGGCACACCGGCCTGCCGATCACCATGACGGCCTGGCGCGCGGCGGCGATCTCGGGCATGCGGGCGGGCAATGACCTGCCGTCGGTGTCGATGCGCGTCCCCATGTCCCGCTACCTCACCCTCGAGAGCACTGCGGTGGACTCGATGCCCCCGCCGGTCCAACGGTACGCCAGGCGGCCGTCGTCGCGAAGCGATACGACCATCGTGCCCAGCCCGATGCACCGGGTGCTCGACGACTGCACGATGCGCTCCACCAGCACGCTGCGGCGCTGGGTGCCGCGCACCGGCTGCAGGCGGCCCGTGCACGAGAAAGGCGCGCCGTAGCGCGAGGTACCTCTCATCTGCCCGGTTCGCACGCCCACCACGCGCAGCCGCACGGGCACCGGTGGCGCGCCGGCCTGCCGGAGGCGGCCCGACCACAGGCCCGATACCCCGGCCGGCGACAGGTACGCCACGCTCCCGGCGTCGCCCTGTCCACACGTAGCGCAGGCGCCCGCCGCTGGCCGCCGA
>CAZEUE010000194.1:0-1801 GCA_964514615.1 uncultured Bifidobacterium sp.
GGCGGCATTCGCCCTGCATGGAGGACCATGCGTGGTGGTGGACTTCGGCACGGCCACCACGCTCGACGTGGTGTCGGCCGAGGGGGAGTTCCTGGGCGGCGTGATCGCCCCCGGCGTGGACAGCGGGCTCGATGCCCTGTCGCAGCGCGCGGCGCGCCTGATGCGCGTGGAGCTGGCCACCCCGCCGACCGCCATCGGCCGCAACACCGTGGAGAGCATGCAATCGGGCCTGGTGCTGGGGGCCGCCGCGATGGTCGACGGCATGGTCAGCCGAATCGCCGTGGAGCTCGGCGCGCAGCCGGTGGTGGTGGCCACGGGCGGCCTCGCGCCCCTGGTCATCCCGCAGTCGGTGCTCATCGAGGAGCACGAGCCGATGCTCACCCTCGAGGGCCTGCGGCTGGTGCACGAGCGCACCGTGGGTGCCTCGGCGCGGGGGCGCCGGCGGTGAAGAAGCGCATGCGCGCCCTGGTGGCGGCGCGCGCGGAGCAGCCGGTCGCCCCGCCGCGCGGCGATGGGCCCTGGCCGCTGGGCGAGCCGTTCGTCGTGGGCGGCATCGAGATGCCCAACCGCGTGGTGCAGGCACCGCTGGCGGGCATCGGCAACCGTGTGTTCCGCGAGCAGTCGCGTCGACACGGGGCAGGGCTCGTGGTGTCGGAGATGGTGGCCGCGCATGGCATCCGGCACGGCAACCGCCGCACCCGCGACATGCTCAGGCTCGGACATGGCGAGAGCCCCGTGGCCATCCAGGTGTTCGGCGGCGACCCCGACGTGATGGCCGAGGCCGCGCGGGTGGTGGCCGATGCCGGGGCCGACATGGTGGACATCAACATGGGCTGCCCGGTGCCCAAGATCATGAAGACGGGCGCCGGCGCGTCGCTGCTGGCCGACCCCGCGCGCGGCGCGGCGGTAGTGCGCGCCATGGTAGATGCGGTGGACATCCCGGTGACGGTGAAGATGCGCCGCGGCCTGACGCCCGGCGACATGGACCCCGCCGACAACGCCCGGCGGTTCGCCGACGCCGGTGCCGCGATGATCACCATCCACCCCCGGGCGGCAGCCGAGGAGTACTCGGGAACGGCCGACCATTCGATCAGCGCCGCGGTGGTGGCCGCGGTGGACATCCCCGTGGTGATCAGCGGCGACATCAGCGACGCCGCCGGTGCCCGTGAGGCGCTGGAGATGACCGGCGCGGCCGGGGTGATGATCGGCCGGGCCGCGCTCGGCAACCCGTGGGTGCTGGGGGCGATCGCGCGCGGCGAGGCCGACCCGCGGCCCGATCCCGTCGTGGTGCTGGATGAGCTCATGGCGTTCTGCGCGGGCATCGCGGACCTGCTGGGGCCCGACCGGTCGTGCCACTACCTGCGCAAGTTCCACGCGTGGTACCTGTCGGGGCGCGGCATCCCGGCCGACGACGTGCAGGCGCTGATGGAGGACCCCACGTTCGACGACGCCATGGCGCGGCTCGCGGCCATGCGCGCGCGCGTGGCGCCCGCGGGCGGCGCGGCGGCGTAGGCCGGGTCGCGGCGCCACACGCCGCTTGCATGGCCCCGATGCGCTCGGTTATCGTGCGCGGCCGTCAATTCCGGCCGATTGCGTCGAGGGGAGTCGAAGTGGAGCGCGAGGTCATCCTCACCCAGGAGGGGTACGACAAGCTCCAGGAGGAAATCGAGTACCTCACCACGCACAAGCGGCGCGAGGTGGCCGAGCGCATCAAGACCGCGCGCGAGTTCGGCGACATCTCGGAGAACTCCGAGTACGACGACGCCAAGAACGAGCAGGCGCACATCGAGTCGCGCATCCT
>CAZEUE010000195.1:0-1770 GCA_964514615.1 uncultured Bifidobacterium sp.
ATGCGGCACGAACAACTCGGCGTGGGCCCTGAGTGCATACCGGTCGGTCATCCCGGACACGTGGTCCGTCACGCGGGTGAGGAGGTCGTCGTCGCGACCCGGGGGCAGCAGCGCCGGGTCGTCGAGGTAGGCGCGCACCAGCGCCTGCACCACGTAGCGGGCCCGCTGGGCCTCGTCCGCCGCGGGCGACGCCAGGTAGACCTCGTCGAACATGAACGACCGCAGTGACCGAAAGGCCTCCCCGACCTCGTCGCTCTGGCGGATCTCCTCCGCGTCGCCGGAGGCGTGCACGATGTCGGTGACGAGCGTGGTGATGCGCTCGGACGTGCTGGACCCGAGAACCGCGATCTCCTCGCGCGGCAGGTCGGCCGCGCCGATGATGCCCGCGCGGATGGCGTCGTCGATGTCGTGGTTGACGTACGCGATGCGGTCCACCAGCCGCACCACCTGGCCCTCGAGGGTCGTGGGCCGGCCGTCCCCGGTGTGGTGGCGGATCCCGTCGCGCACCTCGCGCGTGAGGTTCAGCCCGCGGCCATCGCGCTCGAGCACCTCCACCACCCGCACGCTCTGCTCGTTGTGGTGGAAGCGGCGCCCGTGCTCGGCCACCAGCAGGTCGTCGAGCGCATGCTCCCCCGCGTGGCCGAACGGCGCGTGGCCCAGGTCATGCCCCATGGTGATGGCCTCGACCAGGTCCTCGTTGAGCTGCATGGCCCGCGCCACCGTGCGCGCGATGGCCGACACCTCGAGGGTATGCGTGAGGCGGGTGCGGTAGTGGTCGCCCTCCGGCGAGATGAACACCTGGGTCTTGTGCTTGAGCCTGCGGAAGGCCTTCGTGTGGATGATGCGGTCGCGGTCGCGCTGGAAGGCCGTGCGCAGCGGGCACGGATCCTCGGGCACCTGCCGCGTGGCATCGGCGGCCCGGGCGGCGCGCGGCCCCAGCGGGGGCTCCCTCACCCGGCCCCGGCTCCGTGCGGCGCGCGCAGCGCGGCCTGGCCGGCCGCCACCCGTGCCACCTGCACGCGGAACGGCGAGCACGACACGTAGTCGAGGCCCACCTCGTGGCAGAACCCGATGGACGCGGGGTCGCCTCCGTGCTCGCCGCAGATCCCCATCTTGATGCCGGGGTGCACGGGCCGCGCGCCCTGCGCGGCGAGCCGGACCAGGCGGCCCACGCCACCGATGTCGAGCGTCTCGAACGGGTTGGCCTCGAGCACGTCCCCCTGGAGGTACGCGGTGAGGAACCGCCCCTCGGCATCGTCGCGCGAGAACCCGAGGGTGGTCTGCGTGAGGTCGTTGGTGCCGAACGACAGGAAGTCCGCCTCCTCCGCGATCTCGTCGGCCGTCAGCGCGGCCCGGGGGAGCTCGATCATCGTGCCCACCAGGTAATCGATGGGCGGCCCGCCCGACGCCCGGAGGACCGCCTCGACCTCCTCCACCACGATCTGGCGGGCGCGCCGGAGCTCTTCGCGGAACGCCACGAGGGGGATCATGATCTCCACCACGGGCGCCTCGCCGGTCTCGTCGCGCACGGCGACGGCCGCGGTCATGATGGCCGAGGCCTGCATGCGATAGACGTCCGGGTACTCGAGCCCCAGCCGCACGCCGCGCGTGCCCAGCATGGGGTTGAGCTCATGCAGGGCCTGCACCCGGGCGAGTTGGGCGTGGAGATCGGGGCGCGACGCGCCATCGCGCTCGGCCCTCTCGACCTCGAGGGTCAGGTCCACCAGGCTCGGGAGGAACTCGTGAAGGGGCGGGTCGAGCAGGCGGATC
>CAZEUE010000196.1:0-1732 GCA_964514615.1 uncultured Bifidobacterium sp.
TCGCCATCGGGACCAAGGGCCGCCACGCACAGCACGTTGGGCAAGCGGATGTTGCACGGGTCCTGCGGGACCGCGTCATTGTCGACCCCGTCGTTGCCCGCCGCCACCACGTAGAGGCTGTTGGGGTGCCGCCCGATGGCCTCGGTCGACGGCTGTGGCGACTGCATCGGCCCACCAAGGCTCGCATTGACCACCCGTGCCACGCCCCCGGCGTGCGCGAGCCCCGCCACCGCCTCCGGGCACACCAGGGAGAAACCGCATGCGCGCACCGGCACCATGCCGACCGCCCAGTTGACCCCGGTCACCCCCAGCGCGTTGTCGCCGACCGCGCCGATGGTGCCGGCCACATGGGTTCCGTGCCCGTTGGCGTCGTCCACCGCCGCGGGGTTCACCACGCCGTCGACGTCGGGGATGAAGTTGCGCGCACCGTCGGTGCGAAGGTTGGCCGCCAGATCGGGGTGGCGCATGTCGATGCCCGAGTCGACCACCGCAACGCGCACGTCCGACGAACCGCGCACGGTCGACCAGGCCCCCACCGCGCTGATGTCGATGCCGGGGATGCCCGCGAAGGGCGTGGGGGCCTGCACCTGCTGGCCGGTGTTGCTGAGGCCCCACAGGTTGCCGAACAGCGGGTCGTTGGGAACCTCGGAGAGGCGGGCCTGCACGTCGGGCGCTGCCCACTGCACGTCGCGACGGGCATCGAGGCGACGCGCGACCTGCCGCGGCGACTCCCCGGCGTCCACCGGTACCCGCCACACGCCGGGCAACCCGGGTACCGGACGGGCGTCACGTGGCTGCGCGCCCGCGCCGTCGAGCGCCCGAGAGCGGGCCGCGCGCTGCGTGCGCACTGCCGTGCCGGGCGCGAACTTCACCAGCACGTCGCGCTCCACGGGCTGCAGGCCCGAGGGGGTGGCCACCTGCGTCTCGGTGCCCACGATCAGCGGCGGCGCTGCCCATGCCGCGGACGCGGTACCGACCAGCGCAAGCGCGGCGAGCGCTGCCGATCGGTATGCACGCAGTCGGGAAATCATTCCTGCCTTGCCGGGAACTAATTTTCACCGTAGCAGGGCATTCCCCGACCGCCAGCCGACGACCCGGGCCCGCGTCAGTCCGGGGCAACCGCCGCGGCGCCGTGGCCGGTGGACCGCAGGAACCCGGCCCCCAGCTTCTCCGCCAACGCGATCACCGCCAGGTGCGTGTTGGCCGACGGCACCCGCGGGATGATCGACGCGTCGATGCACCATGCCCCGTCGAGCCCGCGGATGCGCCCCGCGCCGTCGGTGACCGCCGTGGGGTCGTCGTCGCGGCCCATCCGGAGGGTGGACACCGGGTGATGGAAGGTCTCCACCGTGCGCAGCACGTGGTCGGGGTCATCCAGGTTGGGCCATGGGTCCAGCAGGTCGGCCAGCGGGGCGGTGCGCGCCACGGCCATCAGTTCGCGACCCGCTGCCTCTGCCAGTTCGCGGTCGCCCTCGGCCTGCAGCCAGCCCATGCGCAGCACCGGCTGATCCATGGGGTCGGCCGACTGGATGTCCACCTGGCCGGTGCGCCCGCGTGAATCGGCCACCTGCACGTTGAACTCACTGATGCGGTGCCCGCCGTCCACCAGCCCCACGTAGGGCATTACCTGGAACAGCCGCTCCTCGCCGGCCACCTCGGCCTTGGACGTGAGCAGCACCTGGATCCACGGGTGCGGCCACTGCGGGATGTCGGTGGAGATCCAGAAGCGGTA
>CAZEUE010000197.1:0-1729 GCA_964514615.1 uncultured Bifidobacterium sp.
CGGGCAACGTGATCGCGTGGGAGACCGCCGGCTCGGCCGGGTTCAAGGGCTCCCGCAAGAGCACGCCGTTCGCCGCGCAGGTCACGGCCGACGCCGCCGCCCGCAAGGGCATGGAGCACGGCCTGCAGAAGGTCGACGTGTTCGTGAAGGGCCCCGGCTCGGGCCGCGAGACCGCCATCCGGTCGCTGCAGGCCGCCGGCCTCGAGGTCACCTCCGTCACCGACGTGAGTCCCGTTCCCCACAATGGCTGCCGCCCGCGCAAGCGGCGGCGCGTCTAGGAGGCCGGCGTGGCACGCGACCGCGACCCGCAGTGCAAGCAGTGCCGCCGCGAGGGGGAGAAGCTCTTCCTCAAGGGCTCGCGCTGCCTCACCGAGAAGTGCGCCATCGAGCGCCGCAACTACCCGCCCGGCCACAACGGCCGCGGGCGCATCCGGCAGTCGGAGTACCTCATCCAGCTGCGCGAGAAGCAGCGCGCCCGCCGGTACTACGGCGTGCTCGAGAAGCAGTTCCGCCGCTACTACGAGAAGGCCAGTCGCCAGCCGGGCATCACCGGCGAGAACCTGCTGCGCCTGCTCGAGCTGCGGCTGGACAACGTGGTCACCCGCCTGGGCTTCGCGGCGTCGCGCCGCCAGGGCCGGCAGCTGGTGCGCCACGGCCACATCCTCGTCAACGGCAAGCGGGTGGACATCCCGTCGTACCAGTGCCGTCCCGACGACATCATCACGATCAAGCCGGAGTCGGGCGCCACGGACACCGTGCGCGGCGCCACCGAGATCGGCGCGTCCGTTGCCCCGTGGCTGCAGGCCGATCACGAGTCGCTGTCCGGCAAGGTGCTCAAGGCGCCGGACCGCACCGA
Source organism: uncultured Bifidobacterium sp. (assembly GCA_964514615.1). Classification (GTDB taxonomy): domain Bacteria; phylum Actinomycetota; class Thermoleophilia; order Miltoncostaeales; family Miltoncostaeaceae; genus SYFI01. The sequence continues at coordinate 857 of CAZEUE010000197.1, forward strand.
GATCGACACCCCGGTGCGCGAGCAGCTCATCGTGGAGCTCTACTCGAAGTAAGCAGTACCCCGGGCCCGGCACGGGCGATGGCGGGGCGCCCCTGACGCGGGGGCCCCGGCCGAGGCCGCCGAGCCCGGTTCCGCGTTCATCACATAACCGGCCACAGGGCCGGGAGGAGCAAGCCAAGTGCTCGACATCCAGACCCCGCGCATGTCCTACGAGCCCGAGTCCGAGACGCTCGGGCAGATCGAGGTGGAGCCGCTCGACCGCGGGTTCGGCCACACCTTCGGCAACTCCCTGCGCCGCGTGCTGCTGTCCTCTCTCGAGGGCGCCGCGGTGACCTCGGTGAAGATCGAGGGCGTGCAGCACGAGTTCACCACGGTCAAGGGCGTGCGCGAGGACGTCACGGACATCATCCTCAACCTGCGCGGCCTGGTGTGCCGCCTGGTGGGCGAGGCCGACGAGATCGAGGTGGAGCTCAGCCGCCAGGGCCCGGGCGTGGCCACCGCCGGCGACATCGCCTGCCCGTCCGACCTGGAGATCCTCAACCCCGAGCTCGAGATCGCCAACCTCGAGGCCGGCGCCTCGCTGGACATGGTGCTCACCATCGCCCGCGGGCGCGGCTACGTGGCCGCCGAGGGCAACAAGGGCCCGGGGTCGACCATCGGGGTCATCCCGGTCGACTCCAACTTCTCGCCCGTGCGCCGCGTGCGCTACGAGGTGGGTGCCGCCCGCGTGGGGCAGCGCACCGACTACGACAAGCTCACCCTCGAGGTCGAGACCGACGGCTCGGTGGACCCGCGCACCGCGGTGGCCCAGGCGTCGGCCATCCTCATCGAGCGCCTGGCGATCTTCGCCGACCCCAAGGACATCCGCCTGCT
>CAZEUE010000198.1:0-1700 GCA_964514615.1 uncultured Bifidobacterium sp.
GACGCCCGGACCGCCCCCGGGGTCGATACCTGACACGGCATCGATGAACCTCTGTCCCGCCGCAGCGATGGCCACCGGGTCACCCACGCCCAGCACCACCACGAACTCGTCGCCCCCGATGCGGGCCACCAGGTCATCGTCACGCACCTGGTCCGACAGGGCGGCGCCCACGCGCACCAGCACCTCATCGCCCATCTGGTGGCCCAGCTGGTCGTTGACGTCCTTGAAGTCGTCGAGGTCCACGATGAGCACGCCGAACGGGCGCGCGGCGGCGTCGATGCGCCGCAGCCGGCGCTCCACGTACTGCAGCAGCGCCGTGCGATTGGCCAGCCCGGTGAGGGGGTCGCGCAGGGCGCGCGCCGTGATGTCCTCGCGCAGGGCCACCTGGGCCAGCGCCTCCCCCAGGCGCTCCACGTGCGGGGCCATCATGGCGGCGCGGGCCTCGGCGTCGATGTCCCCGGTGTCGCTCTCGCACGCCACGAGCAGGCCGAACTCCGCCTGATCGGTGGCGATGGGGCAGCAGATGGTGAGCGCCTGCATGGGGTCGGCATGCGCGCACGCGCCCAGGCGCTTGCCCGGCAGGCTCACGTGCAGGCGCCCGCCGCTGAGCGCCTGGCACTCGTGCCGCTGCAGGCCCGTGCCCTCGCCGCCCACGCAGCTGAGGCGATCCGGCACGTCGGGGTTCTCGGCCAGCACCACGGCATTGGCGGCGCCCGAGAGGTAGCCGATGGCGTTGACCACCTCGCCGCGCGCGTCCTCCAGCGAGGGGCTGGCCAGCACGGCCCGCACCGCATCGTCCACGATCCGCCGCTCGCGCTCGGCGCGCGTGACGCCGTCGAGCACATCCACGAGTTCCTCGGCCGTGGCCTGCGCCCTTGCGGCGCGGCGCTCGGCCATCTCGCGCGCGATGGTGGCCTCCACGATCGACAGCACCGGGCGCAGGTCGTCCACCAGGGACGGGTCGTAGCCACCGGGCCGGTTGGCGACCCCGATCATTCCGATGAGTTCGTCGCCATCATGCAGCGGGATGCCCAGGTAGGCCTCGAGCGGCGGGTGCCCGGGAGGGAGGCCGCATCGCCGGGGATCGGTGGCGGGGTGGTCGCTGACCACCGTACCGCCCCCGGCCACGGTCACCCCGAACAACGACTGCAGGTTGCGGAACTCCAGGCCGTCGGCGGCGAACTGATCGAACACCCCGCGCGACCACTCGTTCCACGCGATGTCCGTGATGGCGAGGGAGTGCAGGTACGGGGCGCCGTCGGGGTCGTGCTCGATGCGCCCGAGGAACCCGAAGTCGCTCTCCGACAGGGCGATCACCTTGCGCAGGGCGGCATCCCACCATGCGCGGTCGGCGCCGCTCCGAATGTAGGTGGACTGCAGGTCGGCCTGTACCTGCAGCACCGAGCGGAACCAGTCCCGCTCCTCCTCGACCGTTCGCATCTGACTCACCGTCGCCGCGTTCCCTCCCGGATGCTTCCCGGTGGCCTTCCCCCGGAAACGTGACTTCACAATAATCTTTCCTGCGTGGCGTCACCCGCGACATGTTCCGCACGGGTCCGGGCGCAGTTCGCGATCCGCCCGCCCCGGGCGCCGTGCATGGCCCCGCCGGGAACGCAAAAGGCCCTGCGGTGCAGGGCCTTTTGATGATGGAGGATACCGGGATCGAACCGGTGACCTCTACGCTGCCAGCGTAGCGCTCT
>CAZEUE010000199.1:0-1664 GCA_964514615.1 uncultured Bifidobacterium sp.
CGTAGTGGGCCTCGTCCTTCACCAGGACCGCACGCGACATCAGGTAGAAGCCCGACAGCGTGCTCTGGTGAAGGTCGCGCTCCAGGGCGTCGTGCAGCATCAGCCACTCGTCCAGCGCCACGGGCACCCCCTCGTCGCGAAGCGCGGTGAAGAGGCCCTCGAACACCGGCGCGCCCCCTAGCGCTCCTGCTGCATGGCCGCGCGCCGTGCGCGGATGGCCATGTGCCTGCGGGCGATGTCGAGGTCGGCCTGCTTCTTCAGCACCACGCCCATGAAGGGCAGCTCGTCCACGATCTTCCCGGGGTCAACCCCGGCCACGGCCAGTGCCTGCACCCAGTCGACCAGCTCCGAGGTGCTCGGGCGCTTCTGCAGCCCGTCGAGCTCCCTCAGCAGGTAGAAGCCCTCCATGGCCTGGGCCAGCAGCTTCTCGTCGATGTCCGGGTGGTGCACCCGCACGATCTGCTCCATCTGCGCGGGGTCGGGGAACGCGATGTAGTGGAACACGCACCGGCGCAGGAAGGCATCGGGAAGCTCCTTCTCGGCGTTTGAGGTGATGATCACCACCGGCCGCTGCTTTGCGCTCACCGTCTCGCCGGTTTCGGGGATGTGGAAGCTCATGCGGTCGAGCTCCCACAGCAGGTCGTTGGGGAACTCCAGATCGGCCTTGTCGACCTCGTCGATCACCAGCACCACGCGCTCAGGAGCCGAGAACGCCTCTCCCAGCTGCCCCAGCCGGATGTACTTGGCCACATCGGCAGGATCGCCCTCGCCGAACTGGCTGTCGTACAGGCGCTGCACGGTGTCGTACACGTACAGGCCATCCTGCGCGCGGGTGGTGCTCTTCACCGGCCAGGTGATGAGGCGCAGTCCTAAGGCCTCGGCCACTGCCTCGGCAAGCAGGGTCTTGCCGGTGCCGGGCTCGCCGCGCACCAGGAGGGGGCGCTCCAAGGAGACGGCAACGTTGACCGCCGCCTGCAGGTCGGGGGAGGCGATGTAGTCGGAGGTGCCCCGGAAGGATGAGGTGGCCATGGGTGGAGGGTACCGCCACCGGCCGCCCGGGTCAGTCCCAGACCGCCAGGCGCCGGGTGCGGCGGGGCAGTCCCTTCTCGAAGTGGTGGATCTTCGAGTCGCCTGTGATCAGGGGGACGTCCAACACCCGCGCCGTGGCGTAGACGATGCCGTCGGTCGGGTCGCCGTGGAAGCCCTCGCGCTCCAGTTCCGCGGCGGTCGCCGCAATGTCGGGCGTGAGGGGGGCGAGCTCGCACGGGGCGGCCAATGCCGCGCGCAGCCATCGTTCGCACGACATACGCGGGTCGCGAAACGCGATGCGATTGCGGTTGAGCAGCATCGCGACTTGCCACATGCACACGGCGGGCACCAGCAGGCCGCCGGCGCCATCCATCACGCGGCGCGCCGTGCGCGGGATATTGCCGGTGCCCTCCACGAAGTGCAGCCATGGATAGGCGTCGATCACGCAGTCGGTGGTCACGCCAGATCGCTGCCGTGCCACTCGGCGCTGAGGTCGTAGGCGGCCATGTCATCCGGAAGGATCAGCGCCCCCCGCACTGAGTGGTGGGCGCTCACGGCGGTGAGCCTGGCCACCGGGCGACCGCGCCGGGTGAGCACGATCTCGTCCCCGGTGTCGCCGATCTCGGTGACCAGTG
>CAZEUE010000200.1:0-1643 GCA_964514615.1 uncultured Bifidobacterium sp.
TCGGACTGGAGCATCTGGCCGAACTGCTCGAGCATGGCGGCCGGGATTCCCGCAAGGTCTCCATACGACTCGAGCACCTCGGCGCGGGCCTCCGGGCGGATCGACTCGATCAGGCTCGTCGGGAACGGACCGGGCTCCACCAGCGCGACGTCAACGCCAAAGGGCGCCATCTCGAACCGAAGCGCCTGCGAGTAGGCCTCAACGGCGAACTTGGTGGCCGAGTAGGTGCCCGTGTACGGCCATGCAATGCGCCCGACCACCGACGAGTTGTTGATGATCAGGCCGCGTCCGGCCTGGCGCATGTGGGGAAGCACGGCCTGTGTGGCCCGGATGGTGCCGTAGTAGTTCACGTCCATCTGCCGGTGGGCTTGCTCCACGCTGTAGGCCTCGGTGTGCCCGATGTACATCACGCCCGCATTGTTGATGAGCACGTCCACGGCGCCGTCCTCCGCGATGACCGCGTGGATGGCTCCGTCCACCGATGACGCGTCGGTGACGTCCATGTCGAGCACCTGGACGTCCCCGGGAAGCGCCCGCAGCTCATCGGCCGCCGACGCGTTTCGCGTGTCGGAGTCGCGCAGCGTTGCCCACACCTTCCACCCCTGCTCGGCGAATGCCCCCGCGGCCAGGTATCCGAACCCGCTGCTGCTGCCGGTGATGACCACGTTGCTCATGCGATTCCCCTCGTCGATGTGTCGCGGCCGGCGTGCCGCCATCCGCATCCGCATCGTAATGTACTACTCGGTACGAAACTGTGCGCCAGAATGCCGGTGTGACAGCCGACGACTCCCAGCAGAAGCAGGCCGCGCCCCGCCGGGCACCCGGCAGGCCGCGCACCATCGACCGCGAGGCCATCGTCGATGCCGCGACCGCCTGCTACTGGCAGGAGGGTCCCGCCGGGCTCTCCCTCAATGAGGTCTGCCGGCGGGTGGGCGTGGCCAAGCCCGGGGTGTACCGCGAGTTCGGAGGCGAAGACGGCCTGCTGGCTGCGGCCATCGACCGGTACCGCGCGCAGGTGGTGCTGCCCCTGCTGGACCTGATCGACTCCGACCGGCCGTTCATGGATGCGCTGGACGACGTTCTGGCGATGATCACCGCGGATGATGGCCCGGCGGGCTGCATGCTCGTGGAGATGCGCCTGGCGCCCGGGCGGCTGGGGCCTGTGTCGCGGGAGCGCCTTGATGCCGTCAGGGCGGAGATGCTGAGCTCGTATGCGGAGCGGTATGCGCGGGCGGCGGCAGGCGGGGAGACCGACGCGGCGATCGATCCCGCATTTGCGGCGTCATACATCGATGCCCAACTGACCAGCGCGCTCATGCGGGTGCGCCGCGGCGATGATCCTGCGACCGTCACGAGGCAGGCGCACCTGGCGCTCCAGGCTCTTCAGCCGGGATAGGCGGAGCGGCCCCTCGGTGCTGCCGTCATCGCCACCAGCAACACGGGCGCTGCCCCGGCGGTCATGGTGAGCCACTAGGCGACCACCTCGAGGGCGCCCACCTGCGCCTGAGCGCGGACACGCCCCGGGAGCGCCGGGGCCAGGACGGGCACCGCAGGCGTGAGGAGCGTGATCACGCCACCGAACGCCCCGGCAGCGTAGCCCCCGCCCGCTAGCCGGTAACCCGGGCCCGCGCGGGGCGGGGGCT
>CAZEUE010000201.1:0-1635 GCA_964514615.1 uncultured Bifidobacterium sp.
CACTTAACCGAGGCGCGCGCGTCGCGCGCGCCTCGGTTAAGTGCCTGGCACCGGGTGCTAGTCGATCATCTGGTACGCCGGCAGCGTGAGGAAGTCCACGAAGTCCTCCGACGCCGTGATCTGGTCGAAGAGCTTGGCGCCCTCCTCGTAGCGGCCGGCGTCGCCGAACTGGGCCTTCACCTTTTCGAGCTCCTCGCCCAACACCTGGTGGAACAGCGCCACGTCGATGTCGCGGCCGTCCTCCAGCCTGCCCTTGGGCGAGCGGATCCACTGCCACACCTGCGAACGGGAGATCTCGGCGGTGGCGGCGTCCTCCATGAGGTTGTTGATGGGCACGCAGCCCACGCCGGCCAGCCAGGCGCCCAGGTACTGGATGCCCACGTTGATGTTGGTGCGCAGGCCCTCTTCGGTGATGGGGGCCTCGGGCTCGAAGTCGAGCAGGTCGGCGCCGGTCACGTCGACGTCGTCGCGCAGGCGGTCCACCTGGTTGGGCTTGTCGCCCAGCACGGCGTCGAATGCCTCCATGGCGATCGGCACCAGGCCCGGGTGGGCCACCCACGTGCCGTCGTGGCCGTCGCCGGCCTCGCGCTCCTTGTCGGCGCGCACCTTGGCCAGGGCGGCCTCGTTGGCCTCGGGGTCGTTCTTGATCGGGATCTGCGCCGCCATGCCGCCCATGGCCTGGGCACCGCGCTTGTGGCAGGTCTTGATCGCCAGCAGCGAGTACGCGCGCATGAACCGCGACGTCATGGTGACCAGCGCGCGATCGGCCAGCACGAAGTCCGGGTCGGTCCGGAACTTCTTGATGCACGAGAAGATGTAGTCCCAGCGGCCGCAGTTGAGGCCCGCCGAGTGCTCGCGCAGCTCGTAGAGGATCTCCTCCATCTCGAACGCCGCGAGGATGGTCTCGATGAGCACGCAGCCCTTGATGGTGCCCTGCGGCACGCCCAGGTCATCCTGCGCCTTCACGAAGATGTCGTTCCACAGGCGGGCCTCGAGGTGGCTCTCCATCTTGGGCAGGTAGAAGTACGGCCCGGTGCCGCGGCTCAGCTGCTCCTTGGCGTTGTGGAAGAAGAAGAGGCCGAAGTCGAAGATGCCGGCCGAGATGGGCTCGCCATCCACCAGCACGTGCTTCTCGTCCAGGTGCCAGCCGCGCGGGCGCACCAGCAGCGTGGCGATCTGGTCGTTCAGGGCGTACTTCTTGCCCTCAGGGCTCTCGAACGTGATGGTGCGGCGCACGGCGTCGCGCAGGTTGATCTGCCCCAGGATGGTGTTGTGCCAGGTGGGGGTGTTGGAGTCCTCGAAGTCCGACATGAACATCTTGGCGCCCGAGTTGAGCGCGTTGATGACCATCTTGCGGTCCACCGGGCCGGTGATCTCCACGCGGCGGTCCTGCAGGTCGGCGGGAAGCGGGGCGATCCTCCACGACGGGTCGTCGCGGATGGCCTTGGTCTCGGGCAGGAAGTCCGGGCGCTCGCCGGCCTCGAAGGCCCTCTGGCGGGCGGCGCGGGCGGCCAGCAACTCCGTGCGCCGGGCGCCGAACTCGCGCTGGAGGCCCGCGACGAACGACAGCGCCTCCGGGGTGAGGATCTCCGCCATCTCGGGCGAGACGACCTCGAGGATCTCGACGCCTTCCGG
>CAZEUE010000202.1:0-1624 GCA_964514615.1 uncultured Bifidobacterium sp.
GCCGAGATGCCGCGCTTCAACACCATCTCGATCAGCGGGTACCACATCCGCGAGGCGGGGTCGACGGCCGTGCAGGAGGTGGCGTTCACGCTGGCCGATGGCATCGCGTACGTGGAGGCGGCGGTGGATGCCGGGCTCGACGTGGACCGCTTCGCCCCCCGGCTCTCGTTCTTCTTCAACGCGCATTCGAACTTCATGGAGGAGGTGGCCAAGTTCCGGGCGGCGCGCACCCTGTGGGCGCGCATCATGCGCGAGCGGTTCGGCGCCACCGACCCCAAGTCGATGGCCCTGAGGTTCCACGCGCAGACCGGGGGATCCACCCTCACGGCGCAGCAGCCCGACAACAACGTGGTGCGCGTGGCGCTTCAGGTGCTGTCGGCGGCGCTCGGCGGGGCGCAGTCGATCCACGCCAACGGCTACGACGAGGCCCTGGCCCTGCCCACCGAGCAGTCGGCCAAGCTCGCACTGCGCACGCAGCAGGTGATCGCCGAGGAGACCGGCATCACCGACAGCGCCGACCCCCTGGCCGGCGGCTGGATGGTGGAGTCGCTCACCGCCGAGATCGAGAGGCGCGCCGACGAGCTGATCACCCGCATCGACGAGCGGGGCGGTGCGGTGGACAGCATCGAGTTCATGCGCGACGAGATCGCCGATGCCGCCTACCGCTGGCACACGGACATGGAGAGCGGCGAGCGCAGGGTGGTGGGCATCAACGTGCAGGCAGAGCCGGAGGACACCCACATCGACATCCTGAAGATCGACCCCGCGATCGAGCGCGCGCAGGTGGCGCGGCTTGCCGACCTGCGGGCCGGCCGCGACCAGGCCGACGTCGCGGCGGCGCTCGACGCCGTGCGCGCCGCGGCCAGGGGCACCGACAACCTGCTGCCGCCCATGCACCGCGCACTCGGCGCCCGCGCCACCATCGGCGAGGTGTGCGGCGTGCTGCGCGAGGAGTTCGGCGAGTACGACCGCATGATCGCGGGCCGCGGATGAACACCTCCGACGCCGAGAAGTACCTCGACGACCTGCGGGCGGAGGCGATGAACCCGTCGGGGGACGCGGCCGTGGAGCGCCAGCACGCCCGCGGCAAGCTGACCGCCCGCGAGCGCATCGACCTGCTGCTCGACCCCGGGTCCTTCGTGGAGCTCGACATGTTCACCCGCCACCGCTCCACGGGGTTCGGACTGGAGGACAACCGGCCGTGGGGCGATGGGGTGATCACCGGCCACGGCACCGTGGACGGCCGCAAGGTGTTCGTGTTCAGCCAGGACTTCACGGTGTTCGGCGGCAGCCTGGGCGAGGTCTTCGCCGAGAAGATCTGCAAGGTCATGGACCTGGCCGTCCGCATGGGCTGCCCCATCATCGGGCTCAATGATTCCGGCGGGGCGCGCATCCAGGAGGGCGTGGTGAGCCTGGGCGGCTACGCCGACATCTTCCTGCGCAACGTGCAGGCCAGCGGCGTGATCCCGCAGATCTCGGTGGTGCTCGGCCCCTGCGCCGGCGGGGCCGTGTACAGCCCCGCCATCACCGACTTCATCTTCATGGTGAAGCAGACCAGCCACATGTTCATCACGGGCCCCGACGTGATCAAGACGGTCACCGGCGAGGACGTGACCATGGAGGA
>CAZEUE010000203.1:0-1619 GCA_964514615.1 uncultured Bifidobacterium sp.
CGCTTCTTGTTGAAGCGCTCGATGCGGCCGCCGGTGTCCACGATCTTCTGCTTGCCCGTGTAGAAGGGGTGGCACTCGGAGCAGATCTCCACGCGGATCTCGGGCTGGGTCGATCGGGTGGTGAACTCGTTGCCGCAGGTGCAGGTGACCTGCGCGACGGCGTATTCAGGGTGGATCTCGGCCTTCACGTTCCCTCTCGATTCCCTCGGTGTGCGTGGCCCGGTCGGTGCCACGGGGGCGGCATGATAGCGCGGCCGGGGCGAACCCCGGCCGCGCCGCACTGCATGCCGCGCGCGGGCGCTAGCCCTTGCGCTGGTTGACCAGCTCGGTGAGCGCGGGGACGATCTCGAAGAGGTCGCCGACCACGCCGAAGTCGGCGAACCCGAAGATGGGGGCCTCCTCGTCCTTGTTGATCGCGATGATCACGTCGGACGTCTGCATGCCCACCTTGTGCTGCACCGCGCCCGAGATGCCGCAGGCGATGTACAGGTTGGGCGACACGGTCTTGCCGGTCTGGCCCACCTGGTTGGGGTGCGGGTACCACCCGGCGTCCACGGCCGCGCGCGAGGCGCCCACCGCGGCGCCCAGCGAGGCCGCGAGGGCCTCGACCACGGCGAAGTTCTCCGGGGCGCCGAGGCCACGGCCACCGGAGACGATGATGCTGGCCTCCTCCAGGCTGACCTTGCCCTCCTCGGCGGGCTTGCGGGCGGTCATCTTCGCGCGCAGCGCGGCCTCCGAGATCTCCGGCGTCACCGCCACCACCTCGGCCGAGCCGCCGCTCTCGCTGGCCTGGAAGGAGTTGGGCCGCACCAGCGCGATCTGCGGGCCGCCGGTCCACTCGCTCTTCACGAGGTTCTGGCCGCCGAACGCCGGGCGCGTGGCCTGCAGGCCGCTGCCGCCCGCCGCGAGGTCGGTGGAGTCGCTGTTCAGGCCGGCGCCCAGCCGGGCGGCCAGCGCCGCAGCGGTGTCGCGGCCCTGCGCGGTGCCGCCGACGAGGATGGCCGAGAAGTCGTTCTCGGCCTGGAGCTTCGCGAGCACGTCCACGTGCGGAGCGGCCAGGCCGGAGGCCAGGGCCTCGTGGTCGGCCACGAACACCTTCTCGGCGCCATAGGCGCCGAGCTGCGCGGCCTGGTCGGCCACGCCCGAGCCACCGACGTATGCCGCGAGCGGCCCGCCGGTGGAGTCCTTGAGTTCGCGGGCCTTCGAGAGGATCTCGAGGCCAACGCGACGGAAGCCGCTGCCCTGGGGCTCGGCGACGACGAGGATGCCTGCCATGTCGTTAGGTCCTTTCGGTTCCGAGTCCGGGTTCAGACGATCTTCTTCTCGATCAGGAAGTCGAGGATCTGCTGGGCGCCGTTGCCCTCGTCCTTGACCACCTGCCCGGCGGTGCGCGCGGGCGGCGTGTCCACGCCGACCACCGTGGTCTTCGCGCCCTGCTCGCCCACCAGCGCCGCGTCGATGCCGGCCTCGGCCAGCGACGTGACGTCCTGCGGCTTCTTCTTGGCACCCATGATGCCCTTGAGCGACGGGTAGCGCGGCTCGTTGATGGCCTTGGTCACCGACACCACGGCGGGCAGCGGGGCCTCCACGGTGTCCACGCCGTCATCGCTCTGGCGCTC
>CAZEUE010000204.1:0-1582 GCA_964514615.1 uncultured Bifidobacterium sp.
GTGGCACCTGCGCTGCGAGCTATCCGCTCAATGGCACCGTGACCCTCACGGCTACTGCTGCCAGCGGCCAGTCGTTCCTCGGCTGGTCGGGCGTGACCTGCGCCGAAGGGCCGACGAGCCCGACGTGCACCGTGCCCACAGACCGCGTGGTCGCGGCGCGAGCCACATTCACCGGGTCATCGCCCGCACCCACACCCGACGGATCCACCACCGCCCAGTCCGCGGCAGCCGCCACGGCGACAGGCACCGCCACCTCCAGCGCCAGCCTGACGGCCACCCTCCTCCCCCAGCGCACCCGCCTGGTGAGCGGCCAGAAGATGCGCATCGGCATCCGTGCCCGCAACACCGGCAGGGCCACGGCCGACCGGGTCACCTCCTGCATCCGCCTTCCGTCCAACCTGGCCATCGTGCGCACCGGGTCGGCCCTTCGCTCGGGGCGCACGGTCTGCTTCCGCCTCGGCGACATCTCCGCAGGCTCCCAGAAGACACGGGTCATCACCGTGCGCGGCGCATCGGTGCGAGCCGTGCGGCGCACCATCACCGGCACTGCACGCGAGCGCGGCGAGGCACGGGTGAGCGCACCGGCGAAGAGGGTCACCATCCGGCCGCGGGCCGTGCGGGCACGGGTGACGGGGTAGGGGTGACGCTGTGCCCCCGGGGTGCCCCTGCCACCCATGCGCCGAACCGAGTCCGCGTCGCGCGGGCGTCTCACGTTTCCCGCCGAACACCTCTGAGAGCCATTCATGTCGAGTCATGCAGCGGAGCCATGTACTCGTCGTCGTTCAGGTCGAACCACATCGCGAGCGCGCCTGATGCCTCCCTCCGTGGCGGGAGTTCTGCTGCTCTGTCGCGCCAGCCTCCCTGGGGCGTCATGCGTCACGGCGCCGCGCGCGGGAGGGGGGAGGAGCTAGAGCCCGCCCTCCCACGGGGCGACGACGACGGTCACGCGCCCTTTGTATCCGAGGATGGTGATCTCGTTGGTCTCCTTGGACCAGTAGTAGTCACCGGTCTCGTACTGCGCTGCTGCGTCCAGCGGCTGGTATTGCGTCTTGACCGTGTTCACGTACCGCGTCGTGGAGGCGCCGCCGAGTGCGTACCCCTGGTCGATTGGCGTGGAGACCACGGGGATGGCGATCCGGAACGTCCCGAGCTGCTCGCCGGTGTCCGCCCGGGAGACCTGCATCGTCCAGCTGCGCCTGACGTTGTCCCGGGGCTCGAGCGTGCCATAGAACGCCTGCATCGGGCGCACCGTGACGGCGTTGAAGGTGCGTCCCGGGGTGCTGACGCCCGACCAGTCGCTGCACGTGTAATCGCCAGCGCGGATGACGATGTCGTAGGGCAGGTAGTTCCAGACCACCGGCTTGGATGTCCAGCTGCCGTTCCTCTCCGGGCAGGTCTTGGTGTCGGGAGTGAAGCCCGCGCCCGCGGCGTTACGGGCGACGGGTGCATCGGGCGTCGCCTGGGAGTCACCCGGGTCGCCGCACCCCGCAAGGCCAAGGGAGAGCGATGCCGCCACGAGGGCAACGGCGGACGGAACGATTGCGCGTCGGGACATGGCATTCCTTGCAGGAGGGGCAGAGGG
>CAZEUE010000205.1:0-1516 GCA_964514615.1 uncultured Bifidobacterium sp.
GACATCGACGACTCGCTGGACGAGCAGGACGCCAAGCGGCGGTTCTGGGCGGCGTTCCGCGCCATGGGCGACTGGTACGCGGCCGAGCCCCCCTGGTAGCGGCCGGGCCCACGGGCCCTACGCGCGCGTGAAGCGCGCCACGGCCTCGATGTGGGGCGTCTGCGGGAACATGTCGACGGGGCGCACCCACTCCAGCCGGTAGCCGCCGTCCACGAACCGCCGCGCATTGTCGGCGAACGTGGCGGGCTGGCACGACACATAGACGAGTGTGCTTGGCGCGAGTTCCAGGATGCGCCGGCAGGCCCCACCGGAAAGGCCCGCCCGCGGCGGGTCGACGATCGCCACGTCGGGCGCGGGCAACTGCCCGCGGTTCTCGCGCAGCACCACCCGCACGTCGCCGGCGAGCGCCGTGTGGTTGGCGATGCCATTGCGATGGGCGTTGCCGCGGGAATCCTCCACGGCCTCGGGCACCAGCTCGATGGCCACCACGTGCTTGCTCAGCGCGCCAAGCGCCACCCCGATGCTGCCCACCCCGGCGAAGAGGTCGTACAGCACCTCGCCGCCGGTCAGGCCCGCGGCCTCGGCCGCCCGGCGATACAGGTGGCCGGTCATGCCCGAGTTGGTCTGGAAGAACGACCCGGCCGAGAGCCGCAGGGTCACCGGATTGCCCGGCTGCACCTCCACCTGCTCCTCGAACCAGTCGCGGCCCCACACCACCCGGCTGGGCAGGCCCGCCGTCACCTCCGACATGCCGTCGTTCACCGCGTGGATGATCCCCACCAGGCCCGGCAGCTCCGCCGGAAGGGTGTCCGCCAGCAGGTCCACCACGTCACTCGGCCCCGGCGCCGTGACCACGGTCACCAGCAGCTGGCCCGTCAGCACGCCCTCGCGCACCACCACATGGCGCAGGAACCCCGTGTGCGCGCGCTGGTCGTATCCGGTGATGCCGTTCCGGAGCGCCCACGCCCGGACGGCCTCGCGCGCCGCGTTGCCCGCGGGGGTGGCCAGCATGCAGGGGTCGATGTCGATCACCTCATCCCAGCGCCCCCGGCGGTGGAACCCCAGGTGCAGCCGGCCGCCCGGCCCCGGCGCCGCCGAGTACTCCATCTTGTTGCGGTAGCCAAACCGCTCGATGGCCGGATCGGCCGGCAGCACCTCCACGCCGTCCAGCCCGCCGATGCGCGCCAGGTGCTCGGCCACCTGCCGCCGCTTGGCATCCAGCACCACGTCGTAATCCACGTGCTGCAACCGGCACCCGCCGCAGTGGGGCACGAACCCGCACGGCGGCGGAATGCGTCCGGGGCCCGGCTGCAGCACCTCCAGCAGGTCGGCCTCGGCAAACCGCCGCCGCGCCTTGCGCACCCGCACCCGCGCGCGGTCGCCCGGGGCGGTGTCCGACGCGAACACCACGAACCCATCCGACCGGGCCACGCCCCGGCCCCCGAAGGCCAGGTCGTCCACGGTCACCTCGAGTTCGTCGCCACGCCGGGGTCGCTCCACGGGCGGGGAGGTTAGG
>CAZEUE010000206.1:0-1512 GCA_964514615.1 uncultured Bifidobacterium sp.
CCCGGGGCCATGTACGAGGCCGCGGTGGAGCGCGCACGCGATCTCATCCGGGCGGGCGACATCTACCAGGTCAACCTGGTGCAGCGGCTGGACGCCGAGTGGACCGCGGGCCCGGCGGCGCTGGCGCGGGCGCTGTGGGCCGCCGCCGGGCCCGCCGCGCACCGCGCCTACCTGGACCTGCCCGACGGCACGGTGGTGTCGGCATCACCCGAGCGCATGGTGGCGAGCGATGGACGCCAGGCCTGGAGCGAGCCCATCAAGGGCACGGCGGCCCCGGGCAACTTCCCGGCGCTCGCGGCGAGCGTGAAGGACCGCGCGGAGCACGTGATGATCGTCGACCTGGTCAGGAACGACCTGGGGCGCATCGCCGAGCCCGGAGGCGTGTCGGTGCCGCGCATCATGGAGCCGCTGGTCACCGCGTACGCCGACCACATGGTGAGCCGGGTGAGCGCCCGGCTCCGGCCCGGCGCCGGGCCGGCCGACGTGCTGCGCGCGGTGTTCCCGGCCGGGTCGGTGACCGGTGCGCCCAAGGTACGGGCGCTCGAGGTGATCCGCGAGATCGAGCCCGTGGGTCGTGGCCCGGCGTTCGGTAGCGTGGTGGCCGTGGGCACCGACGGATCGCTCGACGCCAGCGTGACCATCCGCACGGCGTGGGTGCCACGCGGGGTGCCGCGCGCGCAGTACTGGTCGGGCGGGGCCATCGTGTGGGACAGCCAGCCGGTGGCCGAGCGCGAGGAGGCCTGGCGCAAGGCGGCGCCGTTCCTGGTGGCCATGGGGGCAACCTCGCGGTGAGCCACGTGGTCTGGCTGGACGGCGGGCTGGTGCAGCCCGGGGACGCAGCGCTGCCCATCACCGACCCCGGCGTGCGCTGGGGCGATGGCCTGTTCGAGACCATGCGGGCCGAGCATGGGCGCGTGCCCCTGATGGAGCGCCACCTGGCGCGGCTGGGTGGGTCGATCGAGGCGCTGGGCATGACCCCGGCCCCATCGATGGACGAGGTCCGCCGGGCCGTCGACGCCGTGGCCGGCGAGCTGGACGATGGCGTCCATCGCCTGAGGGTGACGGTCACCACCCGCCCCACGCTGCTGGTGGAGGCCACCGAATACGCGCCGGACACGGTGCCGGGCGTGACGGTGGCCGGGCTCATCGGCACCTGGTGGCCGGGCGATGAGATCCGCCAGCACAAGACGCTGTCGTATGCGGCGCACCGCCTGGCGCACCGCCGCGCGGTGGCGGCGGGCGCCGATCACGCGCTGCTGCTGGACGACGTGGGCCACCTGGGCGAGTCGGACGCCGCCAACGTGTTCGTGGTGGCCAACGGCACGCTGCTCACCCCGCCGGTCGAGGGCATCCTGGGCGGCGTCACCCGCGACCTGCTGCTCGAGGCCGCCGAGGCCGAGCTCATCCCCATCGACGTCCGCCACATCGCCGAGGCCGAGTGGCGCAACTGCGACGAGATGTTCCTGAGCAACGGCCTGACCGGCCTCACCCCGGTGCTGGCCATCGACGGCA